>JBEGUQ010000118.1:0-2541 GCA_041178805.1 Actinomycetota bacterium | reverse complement strand
GTAAGTGCTGATCTGACTCGGAGTTCAAGATCGTCAACCGACTCTCCTCCGGGAGGCTTTGCGCTCATTGATCCGCGCCAGTTCGAGATCTCTTGACCGCTGGAGGCTTCCATCTCGGCCATCGAGTGACCCTCCCAGTTGCCAAACCCAATCTCCTTGAGTCTTGCGTCAGGGTGCATTGGAGATTCAAAGTGCTTGGCCACCGCGGTCGCGGTTTGCGTGGTTCGTAGCTGCGGCGAATGAAGAACCTTGGTCACAGTCCCCAAACCAAAACGAGCTAGCAGTTCGTCGGCTGCCTTTGAGGCTAGGTCCGCTTCTAGGAAACCCAGTTCGCTGAGGGTTGGATCTTCGCCGTTACTGCCGCTGATTAGGTTCGACTCGGTGAGCTGAGTGTGTCCGTGCCTTATGAGAACGAAAGTGGTCGGTTCAATGCCTTGTCTGGGAGAACGAATGCTCTTGGGCTGAATTGAGGAGAGGGAAAGCTCAACAGAGTTTCCAAAATCACCCTCATCCAAAGCACGATTTGCAGCGGCATCGGCTGCGGAGTTTTGCTCCCTTGGAACCCATTCCAACTCAACCGAAAGATTGCGCATGATTCGCATGGCCTCATGAGCTAGTTCTCTGAGTTCGGGATGCTTGATCTGCCAGCGACCACTTAGCTGCTCGACAACCAGCTTTGAATCCATTCGCACCAGCACCTTGGAGCCCGGCCAGTTAGCTTCAATATGCCTCAATCCAGCGATTACAGCTTGGTACTCGGCGTAATTGTTGGTTCTAATGCCAAGGTTGCCTCAATCCAGCGATTACAGCTTGGTACTCGGCGTAATTGTTGGTTCTAATGCCAAGGTTCTCCCCTAGCTCAGCAATTACATTGCCAGAGGTGTCGTAGACAACAGCGCCATACGCAGCTGCACCGGGATTTCCTCGGGAAGCCCCGTCGGCGTATAGAACGTAGTTCATCGAATCAGAATCGCCTGGCACTCTGGGCAGCTGGCAAGCTCATCTGCCGCCACCTGGTGAAGATCCGAGAGCGCAGTGGCGGTAATGCTCATGTTGCATGCAGTACAGGTGTTCTTTTGAAGTCTGCCGATTGCAATCCCGCGAAGCAGTCGGGTCTCAAATCTCTCAAGAACGTCCTGAGAAACCTGCTTGCGCAATGCGGCTGCTGCTTCAAAATTGGCCTGGTGCTTAGTCTTTAGATCAGCAAGCTCTAGCTGGACGCGCGCCTTGGTGATTTGGAAGTCCTGCTCCAATTTCTCACCAAGCACTTCAAGTTCGTGCATGCGCATGTCCGACTCGGTCTTCTGCTCGAGCAACTCAATCTCGGCATCCTCTAGGTCATTGGCTCGTTTTGCCAAGGTTTCGAGTTCGTGCTGGATACCAAGCGCATCCCTAGCCACTGCAGTTTTGGATAGTCGATCTTTATCGCTTGCAACCCTCTTGTTTACAAGGGCAAGGTCTGCCTCCAAGCGCTCCAGTTCGCGGACCAGAGTCTCATGCTGAGCTCGAGCCTCGCTAATCTCCGCTGAATTAGAAAGCTGAGCGCCTCTAGCCGCTTCGAGATCTGCCCCGGATGCCAGAAGCTTGGCCTCTTGCTCGAGTTTACGATTCTCAAAAATAAGCTCTTGTAGGGCAAAGAGGTTCTCTAAATCGCCGTTGATTACCTTCATTGCATCACCGCAAACGTCCATGGGTCAGTATTGATTTCACTAACCACAAACTCTACTTGGCTATTGAGCTTCTCAAGCTGAGCCTTAGCACTCTCCAACCAAACCCATTCGGCTGCCCAGTGCGAAATATCCATAAGAGCTGGTCCGCCATCAAGCTTGCCCTGCTCGGAGAAATCTTGAGCTGGGTGGTGCCTCAGATCGGATGTGATGTAGAGGTCAGCTCCTGATTGTGCCACTGCGGAGAGGTAACCATCACCTGCGCCGGCAAGCACTGCGACCTTAGAAATCATGCGAGTTGGGTCTCCAGACACTTTGACGCCCTGAGCAACTGCAGGGATGCGCTTAGCAACTAAGCGAGCAAAATCAATCAGCGTTAGAGCCTGAGGGACTGTGCCAATTACGACATGGCCATTCGCTTCGGCAAACGGCTCTAGGTCGACAAGGCCGAAGGACTTTGCCAAAGACTGAGTGACACCGTCGACCTGGAAGTCGGCATTGGTATGGGCCGAGAAGACCGCGATGTTGTTCCTAATCGCAAAGGAGGAATTCGCTCCCCTAAAGCCCAAGTCTGAAAACTCAAAAGCTCCACGCAGGAACATCGGATGATGACTAATAACCAACTGGCAACCGAGTTCTGCAGCCTCGGCAAGGACTTCACCGGTGATATCTACCGTTAGCAAGGCCTTTGAAATCTCCGCCTTTGGCGAGCCAATCATTAGACCGGGCTTATCCCAATCTTCTTTATCAGCCTCAGGCCAGAGTGATTCAAACTGGGAGATTAGATTTTCAAGCAACATGACTACAAGCCAAGCAGATTATCGAGATTCATGTTGCGAATCTCGACATTTCGAATCTCTCGGTCTTGAGCTCT
>JBEGUQ010000117.1:0-3139 GCA_041178805.1 Actinomycetota bacterium | reverse complement strand
CAGTGTCAAATTCAGAACATTACGACCTAGCGCTTGTCGGCGGCGGCATTATGTCCGCGACCCTTGGTGTGCTCATCAAGCTGGTAAACCCAAAGGCCAAGATCGTTCTTTTCGAAAGATTAGATCAGGTCGCCTTGGAGAGCTCGAACCCTTGGCACAACGCCGGTACCGGTCACGCTGCACTCTGCGAGCTCAACTACATGCCTGACAGCAAAGACGGATCACTCCCAGACCCAGCAAAAGCCATCAGTATCAACGAACAGTTTCAGGTATCTAGGCAGTTCTGGGCTTCGCTTGTGGAGCAGGGAATTCTTTCAGCTCCAGAGACCTTCATTCGCACTGTCCCTCATATGACCTTTGTTCGTGGTGAGAAAGATGTTGATTACCTCGAAAGACGCTTTGAAGCTCTAAAGACTCAGCCGCTTTTCGCAGGTATTGAATTCAGCAAAGACCCGAAGCAAATCTCTAAGTGGTCGCCGCTAATTATTGAGGGCCGAGCTCAGGAAACCATAGCTGCCACCTTTATCGATCAGGGAACCGACGTTGATTACGGCGCAGTCACCCAGCAGATGATCGCCTGGCTCTCTAAGAAGTCTGTCAAAGTTGAAACTGGCGTCGAGGTCAAAAACCTCTACCAATACCAAGATGGCTCATGGCAACTCTCGCTTGGCGGAGAGAACTATCAGCGACTAGTTCGTGCGGACAAAGTATTCGTCGGTGCTGGTGGTTGGGCACTTAAGCTCCTGCAGCGCGCGGGCATTCCAGAAATCAATGGCTACGGCACTTTCCCAGTATCGGGTCACTTCCTAAGAACCGATAACCCGGAGATTGTTGCTAGGCACCAGGCCAAGGTCTACAGCCAGGCACAGGTTGGCGCTCCCCCGATGTCAGTTCCACATCTCGACACTCGAGTTGTAGATGGCAAGACCTCACTGCTGTTTGGTCCATTCGCCGGTCTGAACCCGAAGTTTCTAAAGTACGGCTCGATCTTGGATCTTCCGCTCTCACTTAGACCGAAGAACTTGATTCCATACCTAAGCGTCGCTCTGAAGAACTTTGACCTTGTAACTTACCTAATCAAGGAAGTCACCAAGTCCCGCAAGCAGAAGATTGAGGGCTTGCGCGAATTCGTTCCAGATGCAAAGGCCGAAGACTGGGTGCTATACGAGGCTGGTCAGCGTGCTCAGGTGATTAAGCCAGCCAAGGGTGGCGGAACATTGCAGTTTGGAACCGAAGTTATTGCAGCCAAGGACGGCACCATCTCAGGTTTGCTTGGGGCTTCCCCTGGCGCATCTGTTGCAGTGTCGGTGATGCTCGATGTCATTGAAAAGATGTACCCGCAGGAATCTGAGAGCTGGCGTGAAGCTTTGAAGAAGACGATTCCAGCACTGGGCAAAAAACTAAACGCAGATCCCAAGTTGGCAAAGAAGATTCTTGCCGACACCGCCAAGGTTCTGAAGCTCAAGGCTTAAAGTCAAAATCCCCACCTAGGTGGGGATTTTTTCTTTGGTGGGCGATACTGGGTTCGAACCAGTGACCTCTTCCGTGTCAGGGAAGCGCGCTACCACTGCGCCAATCGCCCGGGTTGTTGCGTTGAGGTGAAGACGGGATTCGAACCCGTGTACACGGCTTTGCAGGCCGCTGCCTCGCCTCTCGGCCACTCCACCGTCTGTACTTAGGTGCTAGAGAGCGGAGAGCGGATGACGAGACTCGAACTCGCGACCCCAACCTTGGCAAGGTTGTGCGCTACCAACTGCGCTACATCCGCACGCTCTGTGAACAGAACTAGAAAATTATGCCACAAAAATCACAGCTGTGTGAAATCCAGTGAAACTTGCCGCGCTAGACCCTCCAGCGTGGGTCCTCAGCGTGATAGCCAAGTTGGCCGTGCTGGATTGGATCGATCCCTGCTTCTTCTTCAACCGATTGCACTCTAAAGCCGATGGTCTTCTCGATCGCAAGAGCGATCAGGTAAGCCATCACGAAGCTGTAGATGCCAACCGCCAAGACACCAATTGCCTGAGCGATTAGTTGGTCTGCGGAGTTTCCAAAGAACAGTCCCACTCCCCTGCCAAAAAGTCCAATGAACAAGGTTCCAACGATTCCACCCACCAGGTGGATACCAACGACATCGAGCGAGTCATCAAATCCAAGCGCAAACTTCAGTTCAATTGCCCAAGCGCAAACAACACCAACGACAAGCCCAAGCACAATCGCCCAGATCGGATCCAAGAATGCACAGCGCAGTTGGCTTGCCTGAGGTGATTCGTTCGAAGGCTGCCCAGCTGAGCATGGCTGCCGCGGGAGCTACCAAGGTGTTCAAAAATGCGAGTGATGCGATCCCATCGGCTGCTAACTCGCTGCCGGCGTTGAATGCGAACCATCCGAACCATAGGATTCCCGCGCCAATAAGAGTAAGCGGAACATTGTGTGGCGCGTACATTCCCTTACGGAAGCCGAAACGTTTACCTAGAACCAATGCAACGGCCAAAGCCGCCGCTCCAGATCCAACTTCGACGACAGTACCCCCGGCAAAATCCAGCAAGCCGATGTCTTTTACAAGCCAGCCACCGTCAACTATCGCTCCAGAGTCGTCCAAGGTGAAATTGAAAACCCAGCCAGCGATTGGGAAGTAGACCAGTGTCGCCCAGATGCCTGCGAACACCATCCATGAGCCAAAGCGGGCACGGTCAGCAATAGCACCTGAAATCAGCGCCACTGTGATGACGGCAAATGTTCCCTGGAAGGCAGCGAAGACTAAGTCAAAGCTCATTCGCTCGTCCAAGAACTGGTTGAGGAAAAGGCTGCTCGTATCGATACCTACGACTCCATCAATGCCACTGTAGGTTGCAGAACCGGCACCTGAGAACGCCATGGCATAGCCGTAGGCAATCCAAAGGATTGAAACTAGGCCTAGTGCTCCAAAAGACATCATCATCATCGAGACCACAGACGATGCCCTAACCAAGCCGCCATAGAAAAACGCCAAGCCGGGTGTCATAAACAGCACCATGGCGATGCATGTGATCAAGAAGTAGACCTGGTCGCTTTGCATTGTTCCTCCTCACGCAAATACTCCCTCAGCCATGCTGAGGGAGTATTTGAGCTATTCCTCTTTAGTCTTTGTCTGATCCGAAGC
>JBEGUQ010000116.1:0-4521 GCA_041178805.1 Actinomycetota bacterium | reverse complement strand
CCGGGTTCCAGATTCCAGCGCACCATGCCACTGGTGAAAGAGCACGGTGCAGCAGTTGTCGCCCTGACCATTGACGAGCAGGGTCAGGCTAGAACTCGCGAGGACAAGGTTCGAATCGCTTCAAGGCTGATCGACACTTTGATTAGCGATTGGGATATGCGGGTCGAAGACATCATCGTTGACTGCCTCACCTTCCCAATTGCTACCGGTCAGGAAGAAACTCGTCGAGATGCCATCGAGACCATCGAGGCAATTCGCGAAGTGAATCGCCTTTACCCTGGGGTTCACACCACCTTGGGCGTCTCAAATGTCTCATTTGGACTAAACCCAGTCTCGAGAACCGTATTGAACTCGGTGTTCTTGCATGAGGCGACCGAAGCCGGTCTGGACACCGGAATCATTGATGCCGCAAAGATTGTGCCACTGGCAAACATTCCGGCTGATCAGCGCAAAGTAGCGCTTGATTTGATCTATGACCGTCGTGAATACGATGCCGATGGCAATCTCACATACGATCCACTGCAGGCAATTTTGGAGTTGTTCGACGGTGCAACATCTGCCGCACTGAAGGACGCAAGGGCAGCAGAGCTTGCAGCTCTGCCGGTTACCGAGCGCTTGCAGCGTCGAATCATCGATGGCGAATCAAAGGGATTAGAGCAAGATCTTGACCTTGCTCATAGCGATGGAATTGCACCCCTTGCGATCATCAATGACCACCTGCTTGAGGGCATGAAGGTGGTTGGTGAGCGATTTGGCAAAGGCGAGATGCAGCTGCCATTCGTGCTGCAATCCGCTGAGGTTATGAAATCCGCGGTTGCATTACTTGAGCCACACATGGAGAAGACTGACGAAGCCGGCAAGGGCACCATCGTGCTGGCAACTGTTCGAGGCGATGTTCATGACATCGGTAAGAACCTGGTGGATATCATCCTGACCAATAACGGTTACCAGGTAATCAACATTGGCATCAAGCAACCAATGTCCGAAATCATCGCCGCTGCCGAACAGCACAATGCTGACGTAATTGGAATGTCAGGGCTGTTGGTGAAGTCGACATTGGTCATGAAGGAAAACCTTCAAGAACTGCAAAGTCGCGGACTCGCTAAGAAATGGCCTGTGATTCTCGGTGGCGCAGCGCTGACCCGTGCTTTTGTCGAAGACGACCTTGCTGGCCAATTCGAAGGCGTCGTTCGATACGCCAAAGATGCATTTGAAGGACTTGCGCTAATGGAGCCGCTGGTTCAAATTGCTCGTGGCGCAGACCCTGAGAGTGTTGGCCTACCGGCTTTGAAAAAGCGAATTCACGCTAAGACCACATTGACCTTGACCGAGCCAGAAGATATGCCTACCCGTTCCGATGTCGCAACCGACAACCCGGTTCCAACCGCACCGTTTTGGGGCACCAGGTTAGTTCGTGGTCTCAAGCTTGCGGATTACTCATCGTTCTTGGATGAGCGAGCGACCTTCATGGGCCAATGGGGTCTCAAGCCATCTCGTGGCGATGACCAGACCAGCTATGAGCAACTGGTTGAGGCAGAAGGTCGTCCACGACTTCGCTACTGGCTGGATCGAATTTTGGCCGAAGGTGTCTTTGATGCATCGGTTGCCTACGGCTACTTCCCGGTCTACTCCGAAGGAAATGACGTGGTTGTTCTGCACCACGGCGACGACCCAACCGGAATCCTAGGTAAGCCTGGGCTGCTTGCTCCAGATGGAGCTTCGGGTGAAATTGGAACCGAAAGACTGCGATTCAACTTCCCGCGTCAGCGTCGCGATTTGCCTTGCAGATTTTGTAAAGAGCAAAGAGTCCGGCCTTATCGATGTGATGCCGCTTCAGTTGGTTACCGTTGGTGGCAATGTCGATAACACCACAGCAAAGCTTTTCAAAGAGAACGCCTACCGCGATTACATGGAACTCAACGGTCTGGCTATGCAGCTAACGGAAGCCCTTGCAGAGTTTTGGCACAGCCGAATCCGAGCCGAACTTGGGTTCGAGAATGAAGACCCGAGTGAACTAGCGGGTTTCTTCGACCTCAAATACCGCGGTGCTCGTTTCTCCCTTGGGTACCCTGCCTGCCCAGATATGGAAGATCGCCGCAAGGTGGTTCAGCTGCTACGCCCTGAGCGCCTAGGTATTGAACTCAGTGAAGAGCTGCAGCTTCACCCAGAGCAATCAACCGATGCTTTCGTATTCCACCACCCGGAAGCCAAGTACTTCTCGGTTTAGAACTTGTAGCGGCGCAGCGTTTGAATAAATGGCTTGCCGATCAGCAGAATCAAAACTGCTGAGCTCACAGCTCTAACGGTGTCCCAGGTGAGGGTTGAACTTACCAGCGAATAGGTCAAGAAACTCGCAAAGTTTTGCCCGAGATCTGCCTCGGGGTTGAAAGACACCGAGGTTTGCGGACCGACTGCAAATGGCCAGAACCATAGGTTCATCATCAGGCCGAATAAGTAGGCAGACAAAACTGCGTAGCTGGCCAAGTGCCAGCTTTTTAGCCTTGACCCAAGTCGTTTTCCAACTAGTCCAGCGCCTGCACCGACCCAACCGACTGCGAAGACCTGGAAAGCGGTCCAAGGTCCAACTCCCCCAAAAAACAGTGAGGAGAGCAGGATCGCTGTTGCACCCAGCAGGAAGCCAAACCGCGCACCCAGTGCCGCAGCCCCCAAGATCACGATGACGAAAATAAGCTCGAAACCGCCGACCCCGCTAGTCGCAATTCTCGTTGCAGCTGCCAAGGCGGCCAAAATTCCAAGCAGTGCAATCTGTCTTGGGCCGTTCAGTTCACCCTGCGCTAACCAAAGTGCAGCAAGGGCAATGAGGGGCAATAGCGACAGCGCTAGCCAACCAGCAGAATCTGCGCTGAGGTTGGCAGCCTGAGGGGTCCAGAGTGGCCAGAGGAAGCCGGTCAAGCCGACTAGCGAAATCAGGATCAAGCCGAGCTTTTGAACTGTGATGCTCACGCCATCACCTCAATTACCTGACGCAACTGCACATCTGCAATCTGGTAGGTGCTAGTGGCAAGCTTGGAGATCAGTTCCTGATCGTGAGAAGCGAAGACAATCGCACACCCGGTTTCACGAACGCATTCCAAAGTCGCGATTACCTGAGCTTTGGTCTTTGGGTCAAAACCTCTGGCGGGTTCATCAATTATTAGAACTTTTGGCTTGTGGCTTAGCTGCATTGCAATCGCGAGGGCCAATTGTGTACCGGCCGATAGATCCCTTGGCTCAAGCTCTGCCCCAAGACTCGTAGTCACGAAGAAGTCGGAAACCTGCTCTGGGACAAGGACCGTTTCGGTTGATGCGCTGGCTAAAGCATTGAGAAGCGTGGTTTTGCCTACGCCATTGAGTCCAGTGATTGCGACAACTTCTGACTGGCTAATTCGCAGAGCCGGGCTCTCGATCAACACCTGGTCCTCGAAACCAATTGATGTGGCTTCAAAGTTCAGCACCTCGTCCTGAGTGAGCAGCGGAATATGGCGTGCAGTCTTTGCGACAACGGCAGGGAAACTCCCTGGCAGTAGTTTCCCATCAGCGATGTGAGCAGTCTTAGCCCCTAAAGATGCAAGCAATTCTGGTCGGTGTTCAGCCACAAGTAGGGCCCCACCAGATTGCAAGTATTCTCCCAACAGGGCAACCAGTTCCTGCGCAGATTGACTATCAAGCCCCGCAAATGGTTCATCCAAAATCAAAAGCTCGGGCTGCCTCTGAAGCTCCCGAATCAAGATCACCTGAAATGCTTCACCCTCACTCAAAAGGTGCACCGGAGTTCCTAGTTTTGCGGTCAAGCCAAAACTGGCCGTGGGCGCGATTTCGTCCTGAACCAAAGGACCAAACAACTGTGCCCTTGCCTGCTGTCCAACGAAGCCAATGCTGCCTGGAATGCGAATCTCACCAGAGACGGTTAGCCCTAGCTGGCTTCCAACACCGCTGGCGGCTAGTAGCAAACTGCTCTTACCGCTTCCCGTTGGACCACTCACGACAAGGCATTCGCCGGAATTTACGGTTAGGTCGATGTCGACCAATCCAGCTTCGGGGATAGACACATTTCTGAGTTTCAAAGACCCATGTTTTGAGCTGGCCCTTGATTCCTGAAGAACTAGCCTTTGGGCTAATGCAAGTGAGGTTTCTATCGCAGTTTCGAGAATTGGAATAAGTGTCCTGATTCTCTTTTCACGGCGAAGCTTGCGGGCTCGATTTATGCGGGTCGCGGCTTGCAGCAGAGCTGGCAGCTGGACCCAACCAAGCGCTATCGCGGAGAGTAGAGGCCTGAATGTTGGAAACTTGCTTGCAGCAGCAAAGACCTGATTGGGCTTTACAAATGCCACCAATGTCCCAGTAATCGCTATGAACATTCCGAATGGCCCTGCAGTAGAGAGGTTCGAGATTAGGCCTTCAAGATAGACAGGGCCAAAGAGGGTTATGTGGGCAAATGGTCCACTTAGCTGCAAGCTTCCAAGATCCAGAAGCAGCGTGCTACCGATACTTGCACCACCAAAAATGATTGCGTAAACCATC
>JBEGUQ010000115.1:0-3045 GCA_041178805.1 Actinomycetota bacterium | reverse complement strand
TTGGATCTTGGCAGCCTCCGGTATTCAAATAGTTTCGCTACCAATCGGTGGGCTAACGGTGGGCAGCTTCGCAGTGTCCTTTGCGGTCACCGTTTTCTTGATTGTCTTGATTATGAACGCCGTGAATTTCATAGATGGCCTTGATGGTTTAGCGGCCGGCGTTGTTGGCATTGGAACCTTGGCGTTTTTTGTCTATACCTATCTGCTTGCTCAGCAAACGTCTCCCACTAACTACTTCTCGATTGCTGGTCTTTTGGCAGCCTTGGTGCTTGGAATGGTTGCCGGATTCCTCCCGCACAACTGGCGCCCAGCGAAGATCTTTATGGGCGACTCCGGTGCAATGCTTCTTGGTCTATTGATGGCGGTGGGCGCAATCACGGTTACCGGCTCAATTGACCCGGCTACCGTGACACGAAATGACTTGCTCCCAGCCTTGATCCCACTGGCCTTGCCGGTATTGATTCTCGTGATTCCACTTTTGGATCTTGCCCTGGCAGTGGTCAGGCGTTTGCGTCGTGGGCAATCTCCGTTTGCTGCCGACCGCGAGCACCTGCATCACCAACTTCAGGATGTTGGGCACAGCCACCAGGGCGCAGTAATGGTCTTCTATCACTGGACCGCTCTAGTCTCGATCTCTCTACTGCTGTTCTTCTGGTTGGACTGGCCACAGGTCATGGTGATCTTCGGTTTTTGGTTGATTTTGGCCTTGGTTCACACCTACTGGCCAGTTTTCAAAAGACGTTACAGATTCAGAAAGGCACTCCGTGGCAAGTAGTTCTTCCCAGGTCTTCGCTAAGGCCCTAAAGCTCAGTGCGCTGCTGGTGGTATCGGTGGCGGTCATTGGCTCCCTGATTGGTTTCTTGGTGGTCGGTGTCGATGGTCTTTGGACCGCACTAATCGGATCCGCTATTGCCCTGGTCTTTACCTCATTGACAGTTCTGAGCGTGCTGTTTGGAGCTCGACTACCACTGGGCGGCTTCTATGGGCTTGTGCTCGGTGGCTGGCTTTTGAAGATCGTGCTTTTCGCAGTCCTTATGGCGGCTTTGCAACGCATGGACTTTATTCACGGACCAACCCTGTTTTTTGCCATTGTGCTGAGCGTTTTGGGCAGTCTGGGTATCGATTCTTGGGTGGTACTGCGCTCCCGCATACCAACTATTGATTCACGGGATTAGTTTTTTCGATTTCGTGGTTTAGAAGGTGGATTCCTCCTATAAACTTTTGAGGAATTCCTTAGACCACCCGCGGGGTTTATCACGCCGCCCGAGCCAGGAGTATGAAGCTGTTTAGTGCACTGACTCTGTTTGCGGCCGAAGAGGGCGGATTCCACCCACCTTCGATCATGGAGTTTTACCCTGAGATCGTTGCATTTGAGGGCACTGTGTTTGCAATCAACCGAATCATGATGATTCGTTTGATCGTGCTTGCAGTTTTGCTGGTTTTGTTCTACTTCTGGACCCGTTCTTTCAAGAAAGCCGTTCGCACCGGAAACGTAGTTCCTGGCCGCTTCCAGCTACTTGGTGAAATGGCTTTGAACTTTGTTCGCAAGAACATTGCTCACGACCAGTTGGGCGAGAAGGACGGCGATCGCTTCCTGCCGCTTCTAACCACCATCTTCTTCATGGTTTTCGGTATGAACATCACCGGAATCATTCCGTTTGCAAATATTGCCGGTAGCTCGGTTGTCGGTCTGCCTTTGGTTTTGGCCGCTGTCGCCTACGTCACCTTCATCTATGCAGGTGTTCGCAAGCACGGCGCGAAGTTCTTCTCGAACGCGCTGTTCCCAGCTGGAGTTCCAAAGCCCTTCTACGCACTAGTTACTCCGATCGAGTTGCTATCGACCTTCATCCTTCGTCCGGTTACTCTGGCTCTTCGTCTTCTGATGAACATGATCGCCGGTCACTTGCTTTTGGTTCTATGTTTCTCGGCGACGCAGTTCTTCTTCTTCGAGGCAGACGGATTCTTCAAGCTCTTCGGAGCTGGAACCCTGATCTTCGGTTTCGCATTCACGATCTTTGAGATCTTGGTTGCAGTTTTGCAGGCATACGTATTTACACTTCTGACCACTGTCTACATTCAGTTGGCATTGGCAGACGAACACTAAATAAACCCCACGGAAGGAAATCAAGTGGACGCAGTTAACATCGCCGAACTATCCGGCAACATCGCAGTGGTTGGTTACGGCCTAGCCGCAATCGGTCCAGGAATCGGTGTAGGTCTAGTTGTATCTAAGACCATCGAGTCCATCGCACGTCAGCCAGAGCTAGCAGGCAAGCTACAGGTCACCATTTGCGCTTATCGGTCTAGCTACCCCATTCATCTTCGTCTAAGCAAAAGGTAAACGATGATTTCAAGGATTCTTGCCGCCGCAGCGGAGGAGGGTGCAGCTGCACCTAACCCGTTGATTCCGGCTTGGTATGACATCACCTGGTCATCGGTTGTCTTTGTTGTTCTGCTGACCTTCTTCTGGTTCAAGGTTCTCCCTGGATTCAAGAAGATGCTCGATGAGCGCGCTAAGGCAATCGAAGGACGCTTGGCCGAGGCCGAGGCTGCCCAGCGATCTGCCGAGGAGCGCACAGCTTTGATCGAAGCCGAGCAGGCCAAGCTGCGCAATGAGTCATCATCAATTCGCGAGGAGGCACGCTCCGAAGGAGCCGCCATCCTGGCAGAGATGAAGGCAAGCAGGTTAAGCCAATCTGAATAACGAGATCAGTCTAGCTTGGCGCCAACCGCTTTGGAACCTTTTAGGTTCATGCGGTCGCTCGGACGAGAACCTCATAGGCAGGTCTCGAGGGTCACGTTTTGGTGGCGCAAAAGAGAAGGCAGACTGTCGTCTACATCAAAACCCTACACTCCCTTCACAGGACAAGAATTTGGGGCGACTTTAGAACCAAAATTACAGTTTATCGACGTTTTCGACACAACTCAAATATGCATGCTCGCAAGTTTTGCTATGATTTGTCAACCCCCAAAACGCGGCCACCCGGAAGTGCGGGTCTTGGTCTTTCAAAATCTCGTTATCTGCGGCGGTTGGCTGTTTCAGTG
>JBEGUQ010000114.1:0-2541 GCA_041178805.1 Actinomycetota bacterium | reverse complement strand
GGCGTTACCAAAACCATGGAAGTCAAGGCCGAGCCAAGCAGCGACTACACCCAGTGCTTCCCAATCGAATTCCCTTTGAAAAATCTGCCTTCTGGCAACGGGGTGGTGACCGTTAGCTATGAATCCGAGGGGCACTTTGGTACTTCCGCCCCAACCTCGGTGGTGATTGGCTAATGCGAAAGATTTTCGGAATCTTCTCGGCCATTGCACTGATTGCAGCGACCTTGGTGGTTCAGCCAACAGTTCAAACTCCAGCTGAAGCAGCCCCATCTGCTAGCACTTTTGACCCGGGTCTGATCATTAGCGACAGCGTCTTCTACGACTTTGGCACCATGACCGTTCCACAGATTCAAGCCTTTTTGGATTCCAGGGTTGCCGAATGCAGGGCGACAAATCCGGCCATCGACTGCCTAAAAAACATCAAGGTCGACATCCCAGCAACCCCTGCTACGGGTCCAACAGAGGTTGGCCCATGTAAGGCGATTGCGGCAAAGGCCGGGGCTAGCGCAGCTGAAGTTATTCACGCTATCTCCAACGCCTGCGGCATCAACCCGAAGGTTTTTATCGTCACCTTGCAAAAGGAACAGGCTTTGGTTACCTCGACCAAACCAACCGAATACATGTATCGCGCAGCGATGGGCTTTGGTTGCCCGGACAGCGACCCAGGTATCTGCGGCAAGGTGTTTACCGGACTGTTCAACCAGCTCTACAAGGCAGCCAGGCAGTTCCGCTGGTATGGAAACCCTGCCGGGTCATTCAAATACTGGAAGCCTGGCCGCACAGTTTCAATGCGCTACAACCCAAAGGCATCTTGTGGCAGTAAGAACTTTGAGCTAAAGAGTCAGGCAACTGCCAACCTTTACTACTACACGCCATACACTCCAAATGACGCAGCCCTAAAGAATCTCTACGGCTCCGGCGACTCCTGCTCGGCCTATGGAAATCGAAACTTCTGGCGCTTTTTCCACGACTGGTTTGGCTCTCCAATTGGTGGCAGCTACCTGTTGAAATCCAGCACCAGCGAAACCTATTTGATTGTCGACAACCTGAGGTATCGAGTGTCCGACACCAGGCTTTTGGCCGCTGTTCGACCGCTTGGACCACAGGGTGAAATCTCGCAGGCGTACCTAGAGAGTTTTGAAAATAAGGGCGATCTTTACCAGCTCGTGAAGCGCGCTGGCACGAGTGAATACTGGCTGTTAGTTGATGGCCAGCGCTTCTCACTCACCGACTGCAACCTTGCTAAGCAGTATGGCCTCAACTGTGATTTAGCCACCAGCCTCACCGAATCACAATTGTCCCTGTTCATCCAAGGCGGCGCACTGACGCGTTTAGTAGTGACCCCTGAGCGCGCAAAATTCTGGATTGAAAACGGCACGCGTCGCGCAGTCGTTGACGACTTAGCTCTGAACTCGGTGGGAGGGCAGAGCGTGAGCGCAAGCCCAATGGTGATCGAACAGGTCATGTCCTTGACCCCAGGAGAACCGCTGGCCAGCGATCTAACCGTGTTTGGCCTAACCGCGACCGATGACGTTGCAGTTGCCTTTGGCGGAAAGAGTTACCGAATCTCGGCGTCACTCGCAAGTTCAATTGGCCTGAGCAAGTTCTTCACTGTCTCCAAGGTAGAGATTGATCAGAAGCTGGTTGCCACCAGTTCTGGAATTGTGCGCGGATTCGTTGCAAGTGCTGCCGGTCAAAACTTTGTGCTGACTGAAAATGGAAAGTTGCCGGTTATAGATCCAGCCAACTGGACCACGCAGGTAAGCACTTTGCCAGACGCGCTACTAAACAAATTCCCAACCGTAAACGGTTCACTCGCCGCTCCTGCGGTGGTAACCAGTGCCGGTAACAAGCTCTCCTACTTTGTGCAGGGTGCGCAGCGTCGTGCGGTTTCGGACAAGGCGATGACGGAAAGGTTCCTGACGCTGCTTTCGCAGCCGAAGGCAATCAGCTTGCCGTTAGCTGCTATCAATACCGTTGAGAGCGTAGGCAATGGACTAGCTCCTGGATCGCTCGTGAAAGCCAGTGGCACCAGCACGATTTACCTCGTGGACGACCTAACTCGTAAGGTGAAACTCGCTTCCGAGGCTCACGCTAAGAACGTGTCCGACTCCAAGATTTTTACTGTCGACAAAGAAGAGATGTCAAAGCTTCAAACCAGGTCCGGTTTCACATCCATCAAGGTGCAGTGCGATGGCTCCACCTACCTAATTGATCGTGGAACGCTCTACCCGATTTCAGCTGCAGGTGCAGATGAATTCCCTGGCAAGCCATTCCCGCTGGCGGTTTCCACCTGCGCCGGGCTAAAGGTTGCCAGTAAGCCGGTAGGGCAGTTCCTCAGGGACTCAAAGGGCGGGTTGTTCTTTGTTGAAAACGGCACTAGAAGCAAAATCAAGAACTGGGCTCAGTTCGGCGCTCTAAAGGGCGAAGGCCCAGGCTACATCGATGCTTCTGACTACTTTGCCTCCAAGGTTCCTGCCAGTGGCACTGCCCCTGCGACTGCAGTTCTTGCTTCTTTGGATAACACCCCAACCGGAGTCT
>JBEGUQ010000113.1:0-5388 GCA_041178805.1 Actinomycetota bacterium | reverse complement strand
GTCCGTCGTGACAGTCTTCTGTGATCAGGGCTTAGGTACCGGTTGGGCTGCCAAGGTTTCGATTCCAGCATCGGTGACAGCCCAGGGCATGAAGACTTTTTTGGTTACCAACCACCACGTGGTTGAGGACTGTATTGATGCCGGCGAAGTAACCCTCACAGATAACGCAGGTAACTCTGCTATCGGCTACATCGCCACTGCGGATGCAACCAAAGACCTAGCTGGTATCTACACCAAGATGGTGCTCCCAACCCTCAGCTTCCGCGGCGAGCGTCCTGCGCAGGGCTGGTGGGTTGGCGTCTTGGGGTCTCCAAGAGGACTTGATGGCTACCTAACCACTGGACTAGTAGCCAAGGTGGTCGCAGACGGCAGTGAGTTTGGAGTTTCCGCATCGCTAAACCCAGGCAATTCAGGCGGACCAATCTTTGACCGTGATGGTCGAGTCCTAGGAATCGCCACCTACAAGCTTTTGGAGTCTGAGAGCCTCGGCTTTGCAAGAAGTGCAACTTTGCTCTGCACCACCGTGGTGAAGTGCGATAACGCCAACCCAATTTGGTCAACCCAGCTAGCAGCAAAGCCAGGCAGCCAGGCCGGTGGCGGGACCGCAGCAGGTCAGGTGAAGTCAGCCACCCTGCCATCGTTTGCAGCCAAGTCTTCAAAGCTTTCCGCAACCCAGCAGAACTCGATCAATCGCCTATTGATTCTCAATGGTTGGACTACCAAGTTTCTTTGCAGCGGCATCGTCTCCACCAAGGCAACCAAAGCCGAGAAGTCGCTAGCAACATCCAGAGCCAAAGCAGCTTGCGACTTTGCTAGAAAGCAGAACCCAAGTCTTTCAACCTTCTACCAGGTAAAGACCTCGACCTCCAAAACCACCATTGGCAAGGTATTGGTAACACTCACTAACTAATTGAGGTTCACGGCAGGGGAATCTATGCGCTTTGTTTGCACCATGTTGGCAACACTGCTGCTGGTTTCAAATCCAATAATCCCGGCAGACCCAATAAGCGCTGCACCGATGACCCAGCTAACCCTTACGATTTACGCGGCAAACGCCACCACCCTGACAGCGCGGCAAAAATCTGAGATCAAGTCGTTAGTTGACAGCAATCCGACTGCAGAGAAATTCATTTGCACGGGAATTCGCTTTACCTCAGCCCCAGCGTCAGAGAATGTCTTGGTGCGAAAGCGAGCTAAGGCAGCTTGTGACTATGCCCAAACGCTCAATCCCGAGCTTTCAATTTGGTATCAAAACAAACCGACTTCGCAAAGAAGCTTTTCGGGCAAGGTATTGATCAACGTAAAGCAATCAACATCGTCATCTCTTCCAGCTACTGAACCAGGCTCGCAAGGTCAGAGCGCCCTAGGTGTTCACCCTTCAATTACGGATCAGGCTCAGCTCTCTGCGATAGACATTTGCAAAACCTCAGATGTATCACCACGCCCTGATACTTCAAACGGCTTCCCGAGGCCCACCACAGCAAAGACTGGAACCGTATCCGCTCGGATTTTGTTAGTCCCAATCATCTTCAGTGATCTGCCATATACCGACTCTGACAATCTGAGGTTGAAGGCCGCCACCGATCAGGTGTCAGAGTTTTATCAGAAGACCTCTTACGGCAGGGTTTCAATCACCTACGAGTTTCTCCCGAAGCAGTACTGGATAACCATGACCAAGTCAGCCGCCGAGTATCGACTGCCAGAGAACATCCCGCAGTACAACAAAACGTTCTTGGTTGAGGATGCCTTTGCTTTAGCGGATCCTTCAATCAACTTCAGCCTCTATGACGGTGTCGCGCTGACTACCGGCAATTCCTCAAGAATCAATGGCGGCCAAGGTTTCCCAGGGGTGTCCTTTACGACCAAGAATGGAATTGCGAAGGGAGTCACTCTAGAGCTAGGAAGTGCCGCCGCGAATAGTGAAGTTATGGCCCACGAACTCGGCCACTCTCTATTTGGGCTAGAAGACCTATACGTTTTTCTCAACCCCAATCGCCCGTCAGTCCCAGAGCCTCTTCCAGCCGGATCCTGGGACATTATGAGCTCACTCGGCCGAGAGTTCTTTGGCTGGAACAAACTTTTGATGGGGTGGCTGGAGTCGAATCACGTCCGCTGCCTTAGCAATCAAGCCTCCTCATCGCACTTCATAGAAGCAATCGATACTCCAGGCAACAAGCCAAAACTTGTTTTGATCAATCTCTCAGCCGGTGTAACGCTGGCAATTGAAGGTCGGAGCCAATGGACCAGCGGCGTTCTCGTCTACAAAATCGATACTCGAATCAATCACGGTGACGGTCCAATCACCGCTCAGAAGAGCCTGCTGGGCTCGGGTCAGCAGGTAACGCTTGATGGCTGGACGATCAAGGTAGTGGCAATCGATAACAGTGGCTTCTTGGTTGATGTTGTGAAGAGCTAGGTGTAGTTCGCAGCTGTTTACTAAGTTGCTCAATCGGCAGAGCAACTGACTCTTAATCAGTGGGTTCTGGGTTCAAGTCCCAGGGGGTGCACGGAAAATCCAGCTCTTATCGCGAGAGCTGGATTTACTTCTTAACGGGCTTTTCGGCCTTCAGGCTCTCGATGACTTTTTCAATCCGTCTCAGTCGGGTGTCATCAGCTTTGGCCTCCGCCACCTGACGGGTAAACTCTTTTCGCTTGGAGTAGCTAAGTTCTGCAAAGATATCTGTAAGCCCAGCTTTTTCGAGGGCTAGAACTAATTCAGGGTGCATTTCAACGGCTCGGTATCCAGAGTCGAGCTCGAGCGTCACTTGAACAATTTCACCGTTTTGCGCTTTAGCGGCCAAGCGCTCAGCACTTGGGAAAACAACTCGGCATTCGCCGTCAACGCCCACTGCAGTGCTCTGGTAGGTGTGGCCATTGATGGTCACTCTAAGTGGAGCTCGCTTGTTGGTTTGAAGCTCTTCTAACACCCACTCTGGGATCAAAAGCGAGGCGTGATTACCTTCGCCAAGGACTTTTGTTTCGTATGTAACGCTCACGCCACCATGCTAACCAGCTGCTAACTTGTCGGTGTGCTAGAGCTAAAAGAATTCAACGCCTACAAGAACTCAGAGGGGCGAATAACTCGCCTTCCTGCAAAGTTAGGTAAGAAGAACAGGCTGTCACTAGCGCTTCTCGAAGCCTTCGAATTCGATGTTGAGTACTCGGAGCCAGAGCTGAACGAAATCCTAAAGGCCTACCTAGATGACTTTGCCTTGGTCCGCAGGACGCTGGTAGATATGGGATACCTCGAGAGAGACCGCTATGGCAGGTCTTACCGTCGCGTGGTTAAAGCTCTAGAACTAATTTGACCTTTGCGCCCAATTCGATCTGATTCGGCTTTCTCACAGCATCCTTGAGCGGAATGTAGAAACTGCCGTCTCTAGGGATTAGAGAAGTTGTGACGGAAGTGATACCTATTGTCACCTTCGCTGGAACGACTCCCCAACCATAGGTAAGTTCGCGTTTGTAAGTCTCAATCTCTTCGGTCACCTCAATTGGTGTGGGGACAAAGTAGAACGGAGCTGGACCTCGCCATTCGATGACGGTCCCTGAAATCTCAAATCTCAACATCAGAGAAACAGTGCCGGAACCATCGATGCCACTAGCAAAACACCAGCGGTCCAGTTGAAGATTTTTAGCTAGCCTTGTCGGGTTGGTTAGCACCTTCGAAATTCCCTGACCCATGATTGCCCAGGCAACTGCGCCCGGGTAGGTAGTTATCAAGAAAATGGCGATGCAAATTGCAACCGCACTGACTCCAAGTTCAACTGGGGCGTAGGTGGCCATAAACGAGGTGCAGACAATCCAAGCTTTTGGGTTTACAAACTGCAGCAAGAAAGCCTTGAAAAACCTCGGTGCATCTACTTCGTCCGGACCTGTTTTGTAGCCAGATTTCACAACCTTGTAGGCCAAATAGACGATGTAGCCAAAACCTATGTACTTCAAAATCTCGTAGATCATTGGAACCGCAAGAAACACAGCACCAAGTCCTAATCCAATTGCGGTGAGCATCGAGCCAAGTCCGAGCATGATTCCATTTACAAAAACCAAAGACCGCCGAGCGCCATAATTTGCGCCGGAGGCCAATAGGTAGGTGTTGTTCGGCCCTGGAGTGATCGCGGTCACAAATCCGAAGGTTGCAACGGCAACCAAAAGCTCTACTGGCACCTCGTCATTCTCCCACTCTTTCAGCAATAGGCTGGATGGAATTGAAAGGCAGTTCATGTCCAAAGCGTTAGTGATTGTCGATGTCCAGGTGAGCCTTTTCCTAGGCCCTTGGCCAGTGCCGGGAGCCCCAGAACTTTTGCAGCGCATTGGAGATCGCCTGCTAAAGGCACGCCTTGAGGGAGAGCAAGTTATCCACGTTCAGAACGATGGTCCGGATGACGAAATGGATGCCCCGGGGGAGCCTTGGTGGGAGCTAGTGCTGCATCCAAAGGACAACGAGCTTGTGGTTCGAAAGACCACTCAAAACGTCTTCGAGTCCAACCCAGACCTAGCGGCAGAACTCAGAGCAAAAGGTATTACCGAGCTAGAGTTCGCAGGAGTGCAGTCGGATATGTGCCTAGGCGCATCGGCACGTGCAGCTCACGAACTGGGATTCAAGATTTCAGTCGAGAGAAACTTGCACGCTACCTATGACGGTGGTTACCCAGGGTCTGAAGACCCAACCCCGGCATCAGAGATATCCGATCGCATCCAGCAGGATCTCGAAGCCCTCAAATGAACAATTTTGTAGCTCTCGAACCTAAGCAATTTCCCGCCTACCTAGAGGCGATCGAATCTGCCGGTGCGAAGGTTGTGCCGGTTGGACCTGAAGTCAAAGCGCTGGTCTGGACCGACTACGCAAACCCTCAGGGTCTTGCGGATACCCTCAAGGCAAACCCGCAACTTGAGTGGGTGCAGCTTCCTTTTGCGGGGGTCGATGCTTTCAGCGAGATCATTCAGTTGGATCCTGTTTTTACTTCCGCAAAGCGCTCCTATTCGGAACCTGTTGCCGAGCACGCTTTGATGCTATGCATGGCCCTGGGTCGAATTCTTCCCGAGCGAATTCGCGCAACGAGCTGGGGCAAGAAGCACGCAGATTCACTATTTGATGCTGAGGTTCTGTTGATGGGCGGAGGCGGAATATCCGAGCAATTGGCCGAGTTTCTAGTTCCCTTTAGGTCCAAGGTCACAGTTGTCAGAAAGCGCCCAGAGCAACCTTTTGGTTCCGGTTTCACCGGAAAGGTTGTGGGATTTGAGAGACTCGATGCCGAACTACCGAAGGCCCAGTTTGTGGTTCTGGCTTGTGCTCTAACGGATGAGACTCGATTCCTGTTCAATTCCGAGCGTTTTGGTTTGATGCGACCGGACTCCTACCTGGTGAACATCGCTAGGGGAGAGGTA
>JBEGUQ010000112.1:0-2575 GCA_041178805.1 Actinomycetota bacterium | reverse complement strand
CGAGGGTGAGTGCGATCATGACTCAACCTCCTGTTTTGCTAGCGCCCTTGCGTCAAATGGGACTTTCTTGCCGGCAATCTCACGATATGTCAGATGCCCCGGACCACACCAAAGCACAGCCGAATCTTCAGCAGTTTCTAAAACCGCCTTCTTGATTGCCTGCGCTGGGTCTGGAATCTCCAAGATTCTGCCCGCATCCATGTTGGTTGACGCCCCTGCAATCAGGGCGTGTCGAATAGTCGCTGGGTCTTCATCTCTCGGGTGTTGATCCGTGATGATCAAAAGATCAGCCTTTGAGCCTGCGATGCCCATTTGAGTGCGCTTCCCCTGGTCTCTATTTCCAGATGCCCCGAGGATCAGGGTGAGGTTTGGGTAACGCTGCTTTATCTCCATCACAGCGCTTTCAACCCCCGCAGGTGTGTGCGCATAGTCGACATAGACGTGTGGTTTTGATTCAGAAACTAGCTCCAGACGACCAGGAACATAGAGCTCACTGGAGCTGGCAGCAGTCTCGAGCTCATTAGAGCTAAAGCCAGCCTCCAGCAGCACCACAAGCGCAAGCACCAAATTCTTGGCCATCAAGCCGCCTTGGGAAAAGTGAACGTTTAGCGCCTGTTTGCCAGAAATAATCAGCTGCTGATCCTGATAGCTGTAGCTGTAATCCAGTCCATCACCAATTCCGACGACCGGAATCTCTGACATCCCAAGAAGTTTTTGCGCGAACTCGTCCTCGACAAGGACAACGCCCTTTTTGGCGTATTTGGAAGTGAAAAGCTCCGCCTTAGCGCTTAGGTACTCATCCATGGTTGAAAAGTCATCTAGGTGATCGCGAGACAGATTGCTAAAGCCAACAACTTCGAACTGCACGCCATCGACACGATGACGAATGAGCGCTTGGGCGGACACCTCTATTGCCGCGTGGTGTGCGCCAACCGCTCGCATCTGTGCCAAAAGATCGTGAAGTTCAGTGACCTCAGGAGAGGTCAGCGCAGCTGGAAGTTCTTCGGTTCCGACAATTCTGCTGGTCGATGCACTCATGCCAGATGAGACACCCATTCCCAACAAGAGTTGATGCAGATAGTTAGTGGTCGAAGTCTTACCGTTGGTTCCGGTGACTCCGAATAGCTTCATGCCCGAGGCGCGAGTTCCGTAAACGAGGTCGGAGATCTCGCCCGCAATTGACTTTGGATCTGGATGGACAAGGGACGTAATCCCGTCAACTTCCCGATCGGCTAAAACCGCAACCGCACCTTGGGAGATTGCTTGATCTAGGAAATCAAGGCCGTGGTGTTTTAGGCCCTGGGTAGCTATAAACAGCGAGCCGGGTCTGCACAAATTCGACGCCAAAGCAACGGAAGTGATTTCCACATCGGCACCGGTTCGAGAAATATTGAATTTCTGGGCGATCTCGCTAGTCGCGTGGTTCGACTTCACCTTGGGATCCTGATGGTAGGTCTGGCGACTTCGTGGTCGAAGGTGGGACGCGATAGGTCTTTAGCGCCTGCTGCATGATGGCTTTGAAAGGGAAGGTTGCCTGTAGCGAGTTTGAAACTCCGACTGCCTTGTAGATAGTGATTCCGACCACAAACTTAGGGTTTTCAATCGGGGCTACACCGTAGAAAGAGATTGCGAACTGGGAACCGTAACCGGAACCGTCCTTGATCTGCGCGGTACCGGTCTTACCACCCACGCGATAGCCGTCAATCGCTGCATTGCGACCAACGCCACCGAATTCAACGACCTTCTCCATCAGGTTCAAATTCAACTTTGCGGTGTCTTTCGAGATTACTCGAGTGGCATTTTGTTTCGGCTCGTAGAGAATTGAGCCGTCATCCGCGGTGCAGTTTTCGACCAAGATCGGATCTAGCCTTACTCCTTGGTTGGCCATCGCCTGATAGGCGTAGGCCATCTGAATGCCAGTGACCGAAATACCCTGACCATAGGTCGTGGCGTAGTTGGTCATCTTGTCCCAGTCTTTGTAGTTGTGCAAGATTCCGGAGCTTTCACCCTCGAATCGAAGTGGGCTCACTGATCCAAAACCAAACTTCTGCAGGTAGTTGTATCTGGTTTCTTTGTCGATCTTGATACCAAAGCTAGACATTCCGGTGTTGGAGGAATATCGCAATACCCCTCCGAGGGTTAGGTTGAATGGCTCGTGACCGAAGCTGTCCTTGATCCAGCCTCCGGCAAAGTCCAACTTCATGTAATCAGGCGCTCTAACGGTGTCATACGCGGTGGCTGTCTTAGTGTCCAAAACCATCGCCGAGGTAAGCGCCTTCATGATCGAACCAGGCTCAAATGCCGCCTGGAAGATTTTGGAGCCGCGGTAATTGGCATCCGATGCCGCAGGGTCATTCGGATCCACCGATGGCGCTTCGGCAGCAGCCAAAAGCTTGCCGGTTTCTACCTCCACGACAACAGCAGAGGCCCACTGCGCACCCAGGTCATTGACGGTGTCAGCCAAAACCTGCTGGGCGAAGAACTGTAGGTTGGCGTCAATTGCCAGATTTAGAGTTCCGCCGTTTTGAGTTGGCTGGGTAGTGACGTTTGAGGTTGGAATGCGAACACCCTCGGC
>JBEGUQ010000111.1:0-2576 GCA_041178805.1 Actinomycetota bacterium | reverse complement strand
CAGTGCACCGCCAAGAGCTCCTTGGCTAATTGCCGATTTCGGCTTAGCGGTTTAGGCTTATGGACTGCACATAAGGAGTCCCTTGGGTAGACATGGTTCGAAGTCGCGCGCTAAGTCGCGAGCTTTGCCAACCCTTGGATTCTTTTTCGCCGCTTCTTTGGTTATGGTTTCCGCGGTAGATCCGTACTCAGGAACCATGGCATCTGCCGACACCATTCAGGTCTTTGAGGCCCAGGAAGATCAAAATCAACAGCTGACTTTTGTCGCGCTAGATGGCGAGGGCTATGCCCGTGGGTCATTTGAGATTCTCTCTGGCGAGGGAGCCGCAAAGCTTTTTGTTAATGGAGCACCATTCCCGGTCCCAGGAACCGCCAAGGGCATCGCCTTGAAGTTGGTTCAGGCAAAGGGCTGGGACTACAACCAGTACTCCTGCTTGGTAAAGCTTTGGGAGCGCGAGAGCAACTGGCGTTGGAATGCCCTAAACAGTTCCTCGGGCGCTTATGGAATTCCACAGTCCCTACCCGGCAGCAAGATGGCCTCGGCTGGTGCCGATTGGCGCACCAACCCAGAAACTCAGATCAAGTGGGGTCTCGGTTATATCGATAACCGCTACCAGTCCCCATGTGGAGCACTGGCTCACTCAAACGACAAAAACTGGTACTAAACATGCGCGGTAAAAGGCGCAGGGGAGTACCAGAGCCCCAGTATCGCGAGCTTGATATCTCAATGCTGAAGATGTCTTTACCCCACACTGTCGTAAAGCGCGGCGTCGAATACACCGTCCAGCAGACAAATGGTTCAAATGCTGAAGAGGGTAAAAGCTGGGTTTGCCCAGTTTGTGTAATTTCGATTGAGCCTGGAGTGATGCACACAGTTGCGTGGGATACTCACCGCGGAGTGCAAACCAGACGGCACTTTCACAACCACTGCTTCAAGATTTTTGATGGGCTGTTGCCGTAATGGAAGAGATTCGCGCTGCAACTGAGCTTCCCGCTCTCAGAGAAGAAATAACGCTGACAACAAAAGACGGACAGGTTCTCGTTGGGGAGTTAGCGACACCACTCGGTCAGCAGCCCAAAGCCACGTTGATTACGCTGCACCCGCTTCCGACCCACGGCGGATTTATGGACTCGCACCTTTACCGAAAGGCAGCCAATCGACTACCGGCGCTAATTGATGTCGCTGTCTTACGCTTCAACACCCGCGGCACATCATCACCCGGGGGAACCTCTAGCGGAAGTTTTGACGGGGGTGTGCTCGAAGAGTTCGATGTTGCGGCAGCCGTAGCTTTTTGCCAGGAGCGAGGCCTTACGAACCTATGGCTTGTTGGTTGGAGCTTCGGGACTGAGCTTGCAATCAAGTACGGTCCAGATCACGACATCAATGGAGCGATTTTGATTTCGCCCCCACTTCACAGAGCAACTGATCGGGATCTTGATCGTTGGAATGCTTTTGATAAACCACTAATTGCGCTAGTGCCCGGCGAGGATGACTATCTGCAACCAGAAGAAGCAACTAAGCGCTTCTCGATCGTTCCAAAAGCCCAGGTCTTAGGTTTTGAAGGCGAAAAGCACCTTTGGGTTGGCGAGAAAGCGACCAGAAGAGCGCTTGATGCAATTAGCGAGATCGTGGTGCCGGGATCGTCACCACTACCCACTCACTACTAGGTAAGTTCCTGCTTCGGCATCCAAACTTCACGAATAATCAGTAGCGCACTCGCTGCAATTGGGATAGCAATCAGCGCTCCAAGAACTCCCATTAGGGTCCCGCCGGCAAGGGCTGCGATTACAACAGCGGCCGACGGGATAGAAACCGCCTTCTTCATCACCCTTGGGCTAATTAGGTAGGCATCGACCTGAAGGTAAATCAGGTAGAAAATCGCAACTGCCAGGGCAGTCTGGACTCCAGCCAGTAGTGAGAACGAGCTAATCAACACAAATGCGATTACTGGTCCAACCAATGGCACAAGAGCAAACAGGAACGCAATGAAGCTCAAAATCAACACAAACGGTGCCTGCACGATGCTTAGGAAAGTGAACACCACTGCCGCGTGAATCAGTGCAATCGAAAGCTGGCCAATTACCCAGCGACCAACTGAAGTGGAGATCTGGTCGGAAATGCTAAGGAAGGACGCGCGCTTGGATTTGGAAACCAATCTGGATAGGTAGCCCCTGATTTCATCCAGCGAAGACATGAAGTAAAGGGTGAGGATTCCAACCAGAATCACGCCAAATGTTGCGCTGACCACTCCCAGACCAACCTCAAACACTCCGCCAAGCAGCGTCGGCCAGTTCTCGGCGTTGGAAATGAAGTCGATAAGGCCATTGCCTGCGTTGGTGAGAGATCCGCCAAGACGCTCATCCCACTGAGAAATGATTTCCAGGCTAAAGAAGCTAGAGATCAGGGTCGGGACCTGCTGAATGAATATCGCAGCTTCCTCTATGGCAACCGGAAGGGCAAGCGAAATAAGCAGAGCGAGAGAGCCAAAGAATCCCAAAACCACAACCGTGATCGCCAAGATTTTTGGGAACTTGATTTTCTGCAGCAGTTTCACCACAGGGTTTAGTCCAAGGGCT
>JBEGUQ010000110.1:0-2589 GCA_041178805.1 Actinomycetota bacterium | reverse complement strand
GAAGAAGATCCTGAAAATCCAAAGATTGTTTCCACCGTTCGCGGACATGGATACCGGGCTGGTTCCGAAACTCCGTGATCTCACTGCTAAGACGGTCACTAACCGCTAGGACCGTATTTGCCACAGTAACCCTGAGCGCTATTGCGCTGGCAGCGCTAGGGGGTTTTCTTTCTTACTCGCTCGCGAATAACTTCTTTCAAAATCGACTTAGCCAAGTTCTAAGCGAAACCGAACGCGCAGTTTCTTCGGTGCAAGGAACCGTTGCAGCCGCCTCGCTGGCTGACGAAACGGCACTCCAAACGCTAATCAACTCGGTGGTTCCATCGCTTGAAGTGGCTGGAGTTTCAGGTGCGAGGCAGGTAGCGCTATTGCGCAGCCCCGGGCAGCCGCAGCTTCAATTGTTTCAGTCACCAATTTCTCAAGACTTAGATCTTGCAACCATTCCAAGCGAACTGCGCGAAGAGGTAAGGGCTTCAGATGGAGTCTTGACCTACACCTCGGTTGCGCTGGTTCGAAACGGGCAAATCGTTCCGGGCATAACCGTTGGTGCCCCGATTACATTGCCGTTGGCTGGAAACTTCGAGCTTTACCTGGTCTTTGACCTAGCCCCCGAGCAACAGGCGCTCGCAACCGTTCAGAATGCCCTGGCAACCGGTGGAATCGTGCTGTTGTTTGTCATTTCGCTGGTTAGCTACTTCGTTACCAGAACCATCGTCAAGCCGGTAGAGCAGGCAGCCTCGGTGGCTGAATCTCTCTCCGAAGGACAGCTCGATGTGCGTCTAGCTGAGAAGGGCACAGACGTCATGGCGGTGCTTGCCCGCTCTTTCAACAAAATGGCAAACAGCCTTCAGCAGCAAATTCAGCAGCTGGACTCCCTGTCCCGAATGCAGCGCCGATTTGTATCAGACGTCTCGCACGAACTAAGAACCCCAATGACCACCATCAAGTTGGCTGGCGAGGTCATTTTTGGAAATCGCGAGAAACTCGATCCCGCGTTATCAAGATCCGCAGAGCTGATGCAAAACCAAATTCAGCGCTTCGAGGAACTGTTGGCAGATCTACTGGAAATCTCTCGTTATGACGCCGGTGCGGTGACTCCAGATCTTGAACTCAATGACCTAAATGCTGTCGTCGGTGCTGCGATTGCAAGCATTGAGCCACTTGCTTCAAGCAAGCAAACCGAGATTCAGGTCATTCTTCCGAGCGGCAATGTCGAGGCTGAATTCGACGCCAAGCGCATCGAGCGCTTGCTGCGCAATCTGCTATCAAACGCTGTCGAACATGGCGAAGGAAACCCGATCATTGTCGAGGTTGGATCGAACGCTCAGGCTGTCGCGGTCTGCGTTACCGACAGCGGAGTTGGAATGACCAAGCAACAGCTTGAGCGCATTTTTGACCGGTTCTGGAGGGCAGACCCCGCTAGACAGCGTTCGGTTGGTGGCACCGGACTGGGCCTTGCAATCTCGAAAGAAGATGCAATTTTGCACCGCGGATGGTTGCAGGTTTGGTCTAAGCCAAACCGCGGGTCGAGTTTTAGGCTGACACTTCCCATCAGTGCGAGCACGGTAATCGCAAACTCTCCACTACCGCTCCCTCCTAGAACTATGGAGGGCTGATGAAAAAGCTAGTTGCCCTTACTTTGCTATCAGCGCTATTGGCGGGTTGCGCTCAGCTTCCAACGAAGGTCGATATCAAATCTGGCCCGGAGCTCATTGCCCCCGAGGCAGCTGACTTTAGCTACTACGTTCCAACCGGACCGGCTGCGGGTGCTTCGTCCCAGGAGATCGTTTCTGGGTTCTTGGCAGCGGGCACTGGTCCGCAAAATGACTACTCAGTGGCACGTGAATTTCTCACCGACGAATTCGCTCAGCGCTGGAACCCTGCCGGCGAGGTGCTTATTCGTGATGGAGCCCCGGGTTACACGGCAAATGGTGAAAATGCGCTTTTGGTTGATGTCCGAGTCAGCGCATCTGTTGATGAACACGGTCGCTACCAAGAGAATCAAGAGCCCGAACAAATTCAGCTCCGATTCACGCTCGAGAGGCAGGCAGGCGAGTGGCGCATCTCTGGCGCGCCAAACCTGACAGTTGTTACCTCACCGGTCTTCTCAGTGGTATTCAATGCTTTCCAGGTGTTCTTTTTCAACAACACCGAAAACGCGCTGGTTTCTGATTTGCGCTGGTTCCCTTCTCGCGCATCTACCGGAACGAAGTTGGTAAATGCCATGCTGGCTGGCCCTTCGTCTCACTTGGCGCTGGGCGTTACCTCCACAATCCCAGCAGGTACCAAGCTCACCATTGATGCGGTGAATGTGGTCGATGGCGTTGCCCAGGTGGACTTTGACTCAACTGCTCTAGAAGCCGATGCACTAGATCGAAGGCTGATGCTCACCCAGCTTCGTGCGACTTTGATGCAGCTGGTTGGTGTGAACGATGTCCAGATTTCCATCAACAGCTCGCCGCAAGAAATTGTCCCAGCTAATTTGCAAACGGCATCGGTAGGCGGCGCAGCTTTCTATTTGAAAAACACCGGCATCTATCGAGTGACCGGAACCAGTGACAACGTGATTCGAGGGACTGCTGGCTTTAT
>JBEGUQ010000109.1:0-2619 GCA_041178805.1 Actinomycetota bacterium | reverse complement strand
GCGGCATCTGTTGCGCTTTACCAGATTTCGAGCATGCGCTCTTAAACGCGATCTCTCCAGTCGCCCTCTTCATCATCGTCTGCAACCACGATGAGTCCCGAGGGTACTGCTTCGGCAAGTGTGATGCTCTCGGTGGTCGGGGTTCCGATCAACGCTTCTTCATCGCGACGCTTTGAGAGCACCTCGGAAACATAGCTGCGCACGGCCTCTAGCAGCGAAACGTCGGCACCGGCATTTTCAGATTTATACCAGCGGTGCTCGAGCACCTCGTGGAAGACCTCGGCGGGTTCTAGCTTGCCGGTGTATTCGCTTGGGATGGCTCCAACTACCGGTTCATAGACTTCGCTGAGCCACTCGTGGGCAAGTACTTCCTCATCGGCGCCAGGACGCTTGTGAGCAAGGCGATACTCATCGATATCGTTGAGCAACCTGCGTGCTTGGTTTTCTTCAACATCCAAACCGGTAAGCAGCAAGAGCCTTCTGGCGTGGTGCCCGGCATCAACAACCTTTGGCTGAATCCGTACGGCGTTGCCATCCTGCTCCTGGCTCATGCTGAGCTCTTCGATGTCAAAACCAAGATCATTTAGGCGTTGGACGCGGCGAGAGATTCTCCAACGCTCGGTGGCATCGAAAACCTCGGTGGCGGTTAGCTCTTTCCAGAGCTCGTGATACTTGTCGACGATGCGCTGGCTAATCTCGTTTGCATCGATCTCAGAAGCTGCTTTGCCTGAAGCAATTAGGTCCATGAGTTCGCCAGCGATGTTGACGCGAGCGATCTCAAGATCGTTCTCGCGCTGGCCATTGGATAGTCGGGAGTCATAAAGCTGCCCGGTTTCAGCATCCACCAAATAGGCAGCAAACTTTCCAGCATCTCTTCTAAACAATGTGTTTGAAAGCGAAACGTCACCCCAGAAAAAACCAACCAGGTGTAGTCGGACCAAAAGTAGCGCCAAAGCATCTACCAAGCGCTTAGCGGTTTGCTCCCTTAGCCCCTGCGACCACATCGCACGGTAGGGGAGGGAAAACTTGAGGTGACGCGTGATCAAAACCGCAGGCAGTTCCTCGCCGTTTTCATCGGTGCGGTTATTGATAATTGCAAATGGCTCAACGCATGGAATGTCTAGCTTTTCCAATTTGCGGAGCATGTCATATTCGCGCTTTGCGAGTTCAAAAAGCGTCTCTTTAATAGCGATTACGTGCTCACCAAGATGAGCAAATCGAACCGTGTGGCGAGAAAGACCCTTTGGCAAGGCCACGATGTTTTCGTTTGGCCACTGCTCCAACGGCAAATGCCACGGCAGATCCAGCAGTGCTGGTTCTGCCGTGGCAGCCGTGATGTTTAGTTGATTTGGCATTGGGCCTTAGTTAAGGCGCTCGCCGCTCTCTGCGTCAAAGACGTGAACAGCTGAGGCATCTGCCTGCAGGTGAATCTTGTCTCCGGCGCGTGGGTGGTCGATTGGGTCAACGCGAACAACTACGTTGTGCTCCTGGCCGTCTAGGTGAACGCGACCGTATAGGTAGCCGTCTGAACCTAGCTCCTCGATAACGTCAACATCTACCTGTAGACCGTTGTTAGCAATGGTCAACTTCTCTGGGCGGATACCAACGGTTACGCGGTTACCAGATGCCTTGGCAAGAATGTCGCGGTCAATTGGAAGCACCGAGTCACCGAACTGAACGCCGCCGTCGATGATAGGTAGCTGGATTAGGTTCATGGCTGGAGAGCCGATGAATCCTGCTACGAAGACGTTTGATGGGCGGTCGTAAAGGTTACGAGGAGTGTCAACCTGCTGCAGTAGTCCGTCCTTTAGAACAGCTACGCGGTCACCCATGGTCATAGCCTCAACCTGGTCGTGGGTTACGTAAACAGTGGTTACACCCAAGCGGCGCTGAAGCGATGCGATCTGGGTACGGGTCTGAACGCGAAGCTTTGCGTCCAAGTTCGATAGCGGCTCGTCCATTAGGAATACCTGTGGCTGGCGCACGATCGCGCGGCCCATGGCCACACGCTGACGCTGACCACCGGAAAGTGCCTTTGGCTTGCGGTTTAGGTATGGCTCTAGGTCAAGTAGCTTGGCAGCCTCTAGAACGCGCTCGGCACGCTCTTCCTTGCTAACGCCAGCAATCTTTAGGGCGAATCCCATGTTCTCTGCAACGGTCATGTGTGGGTACAGAGCGTAGTTCTGGAAAACCATCGCGATGTCGCGGTCCTTAGGTGGAACGTCGGTTACCTCGCGGTCACCAATGTAGATGCCACCCTCGTTTACCTCTTCTAGGCCGGCAAGCATGCGCAGCGAGGTTGATTTTCCACAGCCAGAAGGACCTACTAGAACTAGAAACTCGCCGTCTCTAACCTCTAGGTTCAACTTGTCTACTGCTGGCTTGGTTCCACCTGGGTACAGGCGGGTTGCATTGCGAAATGACACTGATGCCATGATTTTCTCCTCCACCGGCGGTACGTGCCGGACGATCCTTCGTGAATGGATGCTGCCCCAAATTGAGGCAACGAAACAAGTATCGCACCTCGGTTACACTTATTAGGCTTCGTAACCAAGCTGATACCGAAACAAGGTAGGAACCAATGACTTCGAACCACAAGCAAACTCGCTCTGAGCAGCG
>JBEGUQ010000108.1:0-5751 GCA_041178805.1 Actinomycetota bacterium | reverse complement strand
GTATGACATCACCTGGTCATCGGTTGTCTTTGTTGTTCTGCTGACCTTCTTCTGGTTCAAGGTTCTGCCTGGATTCAAGAAGATGCTCGATGAGCGCGCTAAGGCAATCGAAGGACGCTTGGCTGAGGCCGAAGCTGCCCAGCGATCTGCTGAAGAGCGCACAGCTTTGATTGAAGCCGAGCAGGCCAAGCTACGCAACGAGTCCTCATCAATCCGCGAGGAAGCACGCTCCGAAGGAGCTGCCATCTTGGCGGAGATGAAGGCTCAGGCGGCAGCCGAGGCAGAACGCCTTCAGCAGACAGTCAAGAACTCTCTCGAGGCAGAGCGTGAGGTCGCCCAGCGCGTTCTTCGCTCTGAGATCGGTGAGCTCGCGATTGAACTTGCTTCTCGAATCGTCGGTCAGAAGCTTCAGGAAGACGCCGTCGCCAACAAGGTTGTCGATGACTTCATCTCTGAGCTTGAGGGTAAGAGGGCGTAACAACAAGTGGCATCCAGTACCAGAGCAGCCAAACTAGCGGCCGAGCAAGCGCTCGGATCGCTATCTGGCCTAACCCTTGAGACCGCAGCAGAGTTGTTTGCGGTTGCCAATGCCCTGCAGGAGAGCGCGCAGTTGCGCTCGATACTGACGGATCCTTCCGCCGCAGTAGCAGGCAAGGAAAAGGTAATTAGGTCGGTGTTTGGCAGCAAACTTTCGGATGCTTCCCTCAACCTCACCATCACGCTTGCAAAGCTACGCTGGTCTGCCACTCGCGACATCGCGAAGGTGGCAGAGCAGCTGGCAGTGCGAGTTGTTGCCGGTGTTAGCGCAGACGCTCACGCTCTTCAGGCTGAGCTGTTCTCGCTAGAGCAGGTAATTGCCCAGGACAACGAGTTGGAGCTAGCACTTAGCTCGAACCGTGCATCGGGCGAGCAGAAGCAGGCACTTGTGAAGTCGCTTGTTTCTGGGAAGCTTTCGGCAGCAGCCGAGCTTCTAGCTCTGCAGGCAGTCTCAAGCCACAGCGTAAAGAGATACGCAGCGGTATTGGAGAACTACGGCAACTGGCTAGCCCAGGTAGCGGGGGAGTCAGTTGCACTGATCACCGTTGCAAAGCCGCTAAGTGATGACCAGCTGCAGAGACTTACCAACGCACTAACCGCAAGTTTCGGCCGCAAACTTCAGCTAAATGTTGAGGTTTCGGAAGATGTAATTGGCGAACTAACCAAAAGAAGCAGAGGAACCAATGTCAGAGCTCAAGATCAACCCGAATGAAATTCGGGATGCCCTGAAGGACTTCGTTTCGTCCTTTGAGCCGCAGGGAACCGACAAGCAAGAGGTCGGCTACGTCATCGACGCTGGCGACGGTATTGCTCACATCGAGGGACTGCCAAGTGCGATGGCTAATGAGCTATTGCGCTTCTCGGACGGCACCTTGGGTCTGGCACTGAACCTCGACGAGCGCGAGATCGGTGTTGTTGTTCTGGGTGAGTTCACCGGCATTGAAGCTGGTATGGAGGTCTACCGCACCGGTGAAGTTCTCTCCGTTCCAGTTGGAGATGCTTACCTTGGCCGCGTGGTCAACCCACTGGGTGCACCTATCGACGGTCTAGGCGAGATCAAGAGCGAGGGTCTTCGTGCGCTAGAGCTACAGGCTCCTGGTGTTATGGACCGTAAGAGCGTTCACGAGCCACTGCAGACCGGTATCAAGGCAATCGACGCCATGATTCCAGTAGGTCGCGGACAGCGTCAGCTAATCATTGGTGACCGCCAGACCGGTAAGACTGCAATTGCGGTAGACGCAATCATCAACCAGCGTGACAACTGGCTATCGGGTGACGTAAACAAGCAGGTTCGCTGCATCTACGTTGCAATCGGCCAGAAGGGTTCCACCATCGCTGGTGTGAAGGCAGCTTTGGAAGAAGCTGGCGCAATGGAGTACACCACCATCGTGGCTTCTCCTGCATCAGACCCAGCTGGTTTCAAGTACCTAGCCCCCTACACCGGTAGCGCAATTGGTCAGCACTGGATGTACGGCGGCAAGCACGTACTAATCATTTTTGATGACCTATCGAAGCAGGCTGAGGCCTACCGTGCGGTATCGCTACTACTACGCCGCCCACCAGGCCGCGAAGCTTACCCAGGTGACGTCTTCTACTTGCACTCCCGCCTACTAGAGCGTTGTGCCAAGTTGTCTGACGCCATGGGTGCCGGTTCGATGACTGGACTTCCAATCATCGAGACCAAGGCAAACGACGTTTCTGCATACATTCCAACCAACGTGATCTCGATCACCGACGGTCAGATCTTCTTGCAGTCAGACCTGTTCAACGCCAACCAGCGTCCAGCTATCGACGTGGGTATCTCCGTATCCCGTGTTGGTGGTGCGGCTCAGCTAAAGGGCATCAAGAAGGTTTCCGGAACTCTGAAGCTAGAGCTAGCTCAGTACCGTTCCTTGGAAGCTTTCGCGATGTTCGCATCTGACCTAGATGCAGCAAGCCGTAAGCAGCTTGAGCGTGGTGCACGTTTGACTGAGCTACTAAAGCAGCCACAGTTCTCGCCATACCCAGTTGAGGACCAGACCGTTTCGATCTGGGCCGGTACCACTGGCAAGCTAGATGAGGTTCCAGTTCAGGACATCCTGCGCTTTGAGCGCGAGTTCTTGGACTACCTAAAGCGCAACTCTTCTGCACTAACTGTGATTCGTGAGACCGAGAAGCTAGAAGACGACACCGTCAAGGAGCTTGAGAAGTCAATCGAGCACTTCAAGAAGATGTTCCAGCTTCACACCGGTGAGCCACTAGTAAAGGCCGGTAAAGAAGACGTCAAGGCGCTAGCTGACGACCAGGTCGGCCAAGAGCAGATCGTAATTCAGAAGCGATAAGGAATAGGTAAGGGTTTAGGTTATGGGTGCGCAACTTCGGGTCTACAGGCAGAAGATTAAGTCTGCCAAGACGACCAAGAAGATTACCCGTGCAATGGAGCTGATCTCGGCATCGAGAATTCAGAAAGCCCAGCAGCGGGTCGCTGCCTCTACCCCTTATACCCGTGCGGTTACCCGTGCAGTATCAGCGGTAGCGTCACACGCCAATATCGATCACCCGCTAACCCGCGTCAACGACAAGCCAACCCGCGCAGCGGTTTTGATTTTCACCTCTGACCGCGGACTTGCCGGTGCGTTCTCCTCCGGAGCTCTAAAGGAAGCCGAAGCGCTAACCGTAAGGCTTCGCGAGCAGGGCCAGGAAGTTGTTTACTACCTGGTTGGTCGCAAGGCTCTTGCGAACTTCAACTTCCGTCGTCGTGCATATATTCGCGAGTGGACCGGTGGTACTGACCTTCCTCAGTTCGACACTGCAACCGAGATTGCGAATGCTGTTTTGGAGCTATTCCTCACTCCTAACGAGGATGGCGGAGTCGACGAGATCTACCTAGTTGGCAACGAGTTTGTCTCGATGATGATCCAGGAGCCAACTACCACTCGCTTGCTACCTCTTGAGGTTGTCCAGCAGCAGGCAGTTGCTGACGCTGAAGTCTTCCCACTTTATGAATTTGAGCCAGAGGCAGACAAGGTGCTAGACGCTTTGCTTCCGGTTTACATCGAGAACCGCATCTACAACGTAATGCTGCAGTCTGCTGCCGCCGAACATGCTGCCCGTCAGAAGGCCATGAAGGAAATCACCCAGCAGATTTCGGAAATCGTTGGTGGAGCAGACGCTCTGCAGACGGTTGACGAGGACTAAGAGAAAGAAAGCACAATGGCCGAGAGCACTAAGACAGCAACGGGTCGTATCGCGCGCGTTACCGGACCGGTGGTTGACATCGAGTTTCCACACGATGCGATCCCTGGAATCTACAACGCCCTGACCACCGAGGTCGCTTTTGGTGACCAGAAGTACACGCTTACCCTTGAGGTTGCGCAGCACCTTGGTGACGACCTCGTTCGTGCCATCGCGCTAAAGCCAACCGATGGTTTGGTTCGCGGTGCAATCGTGACCGACACCGGTGCTCCAATCTCCGTGCCAGTTGGTGATGTCACCAAGGGTAAGGTTTTCAACGTTATCGGCGAGGTGCTGAACGGTGAGCCAGGCGAGAAGATTGAGATCACCGAGCGCTGGCCAATCCACCGCACCCCACCAGCGTTCGACCAGCTTGAGTCCAAGACTCAGATGTTCGAGACCGGTATCAAGGTCATCGACCTTCTAACCCCTTATGTACAGGGTGGAAAGATCGGTCTATTCGGTGGTGCCGGTGTTGGTAAGACCGTTTTGATCCAGGAAATGATTTACCGCGTGGCAGAAAACCACGATGGTGTATCCGTATTTGCCGGTGTTGGTGAGCGTACTCGTGAGGGTAACGACCTAATCGAAGAAATGAAGGAGGCCGGCGTTATCGAGAAGACCGCACTGGTCTTCGGTCAGATGGATGAGCCACCTGGGACCCGTTTGCGCGTAGCGCTTTCTGCGTTGACCATGGCGGAGTACTTCCGCGATGTTCAGGGCCAGGACGTGCTGTTGTTCATTGACAACATCTTCCGTTTCACTCAGGCAGGTTCTGAGGTTTCCACACTGCTAGGCCGCATGCCATCAGCCGTGGGTTACCAGCCAAACTTGGCTGACGAAATGGGTCTGTTGCAGGAGCGAATCACCTCTACCCGTGGTCACTCGATTACCTCGCTACAGGCAATCTACGTTCCAGCTGACGACTACACCGACCCAGCCCCAGCAACCACCTTCGCTCACTTGGATGCAACCACTGAGCTAAGCCGTGAGATCGCTGCAAAGGGTCTGTACCCAGCTGTGGACCCACTAACTTCGACCTCTCGAATCCTGAACCCTGCCTACATCTCGGCAGATCACTACGCGACCGCAATTCGCGTCAAGGCGATCTTGCAGAAGAACAAGGAACTTCAGGAAATCATCGCCATCTTGGGTGTTGAGGAGCTTTCCGAAGAGGACAAGATCACCGTGTCTCGTGCACGTCGTATCCAGCAGTTCCTATCGCAGAACACCTTCATGGCAACCAAGTTCACCTCGGTTCCAGGTTCGACTGTTCCGCTAAAGGACACCATCGAGGGCTTCTCCAAGATTGCCAACGGTGACCTGGACCACGTTCCAGAGCAGGCGTTCTTCAACTGTGGTGGCCTTGACGACGTAATGAAGGCATACGACCGCATCCAGAAGGATCTGAAGTAGTGGCAAGAGAACTCAACGTAGACCTAGTCGCAGCAGATCGTAAGATCTGGTCCGGCAGCGCAACCATGGTGGTCGCCAAGACCGCCGAGGGTGAAATTGGTCTACTTGCAGGTCACGAGCCGATGCTTGCCATCATGGCTGCTGGCCAGATTCGAATCACTCTTGCCGAGGGCAAGCCAGTGATCGCGGAGACCACCCAGGGTGGCTTTTTGTCTATCGAGTCTGACACTGTCACCTTGGTGGTCAGGGACGCAACCCTAATCAGCTAATGCTTATTCTGCTGCCGCCGTCGGAAACTAAACGTTCCGGCGGCGTTGGCATTTCTATCGACAAGGCAGCCATTATTTGGGCGGCGCTTGATCCTGCCAGAGACGTCTTGCTAAAGAAACTTGCGACGCTTTCCAAGTCAAAGTCCAAGACCGTAAAAGCTCTGAAGCTGGGTAAAAATCCGGACGCGGATATCGCAAGCTTGAAGGAGCTGCTGACCGCGCCAACCATGCCAGCTGTCGAGCGTTATGCCGGCACACTATATGACGCACTTGGTTACCAAACTCTTTCGCCAGCAGGTAAAGAGCGAGCCAAAGA
>JBEGUQ010000107.1:0-2626 GCA_041178805.1 Actinomycetota bacterium | reverse complement strand
GCTGCGCGCAATCCAGACTCAATGAGCGCATCAACCCAGTTTTCGTTGGCTGCAGCAACCTCTAGGGAAATCTCATCGGCATTGCGCTTTGCTGCAAGTAGTGCCCCAACGGTTCCTGAGGTGTCTGAGAAGTCCAGCCCCTCGGTATCCATCACCAGGTATGAAACCTCACCGGGAAGAACGTAGTAAAGCCGGTCTCTAGCCTGTGAGCGAATGTAAACCGGGTCTTGCCAGCGATCGCGCTCAGCTTGCATATCTTCAACATCCTGCTCGGCCTGCTGAATGCTCACCTCCATCTCTGCGATCTGACGGCGTTGATTCAAAAATGCCTGAACGTCGGAGGAGATTAGAAAGGTGCCGGCAACAATCACCAGAATGATGCTCACGGTGACGCTGTTGAGCTTGACCGCGCGCAGCATCAGTTTGCCCTGCGAAAGGGAAACTGGAACCTTTGCGTCCCGGGGATTAGTTGGTCTAGCCATAGCCACCCAAGTTTAAGTGCGAAAGCCCGGGGAGGCGTATTGCCTCACCCGAGCCTTCGGTAAATGAAACTATCCCTGGTAACGAGGGAAAGCGCTGCGACCGGCGTAAACAGCGCCGTCAGCTAGCTCTTCCTCGATGCGCAGTAGCTGGTTGTACTTAGCAACGCGCTCAGATCGAGCTGGAGCACCAGTCTTGATCTGCCCTGCGTTGGTCGCAACAGCTAGGTCAGCAATAAAGGTGTCCTCGGTCTCACCTGAGCGGTGAGAAATGATTGCCTTCATGCCGTGACGCTGAGCTAGTGATACTGCATCCATGGTCTCGGTAAGGGTTCCGATCTGGTTTACCTTCACCAAAATCGCGTTACCAGCTGCAAGGTCAATACCCTTTTGCAGTCTGGATGGGTTGGTCACGTAAAGGTCGTCTCCAACTAGCTGCACCTTGTCGCCAAGAGCTGCAGTGATCTTGGTCCAGCTTGCCCAGTCATCCTCGGCTAGTGGGTCTTCGATCGAAACCAGCGGGAAGCGAGCAACTAGGTCGGAGTAGTAAGCGATCATCTCGTCGCTAGAAAGCTGCTTGCCCTCGAAGCTGTACTTGCCGGTCTTCTCGTCAAAGAACTCGGTAGCTGCAACATCCAAAGCCAAAGCGATCTCGGTTCCAAGCTTGTAGCCCGCTAGGCCAATGGCCTCAGAGATTAGCTCTAGAGCTGCTGCGTTGTTTGGTAGGTCTGGAGCAAAGCCACCCTCATCACCCAAACCGGTAGCTAGACCCTTCTCGGAGAGAAGCTTCTTTAGCTGGTGGTAAACCTCGACACCCCAGCGAAGTGCTTCTGAGAAGGACTCAGCGCCGTGAGGGACAATCATGAACTCCTGGATGTCAACGCCGGTGTCAGCGTGAGCTCCACCGTTGATGATGTTCATCAGTGGCACTGGAAGCACGTAAGCGTTTGAGCCACCTAGGTAGCGGTAAAGCGGAAGGTTGGTCGACTCAGCTGCTGCACGAGCGTTTGCAAGGGATACACCCAAGATTGCGTTCGCACCAAGCTTGCTCTTGTTGTCGGTTCCATCGATCGCGATAAGAGCAGCATCGACCAAGCGCTGGTCTGCAGCATCAAAGTCAACAAGTGCCTCATCGATGGTCTCGATTACAGCGCGAACAGCGTTCTGAACACCCTTGCCCAGGTAGCGAGACTTGTCGCCATCTCTGGACTCGTGAGCCTCAAAGGCACCAGTCGATGCGCCGGATGGCACAGCTGCGCGGCCGAAGCTGTCGTCGGAAAGTAGTACTTCAACCTCAACGGTTGGGTTTCCGCGAGAGTCAAGAATTTCGCGAGCGCCTACAGCGGTAATGATGGACAAGGTTTCTCCTTTGATTGCGACAATACGCAGATTAAAAAGTGATTTGTGGGAGGCGAAAACAACGCTGTGTTCGAAACCTAATTCTAATGTGATTAGCCGATTTGCTTGAAATCTAGATCGGAAAGGTCAGACACCGATTCGTCCACAAGTGCGAACTGCTGGTAGCCGTTTTCCATCAGCTGCTCTAGCAGTGCCTTGAGGTTCTTAGGACGAATTTCCAATCGAACCTGTCGTCCAGATTTAATCAGTTGCTGCTGAAGATAAAGTGCGATCGCCTGGGTGTTCGGTTCCAAAACCAGAACCACAGACTCGCCAGTACTTTGGGTGTCTGGAATCAAGTCAACGATGCGCTCAATACCTAGCGAAATTCCTACCGCCGGAGCATCGGTTCCGAGCCATTTGCCAACCATGCCGTCATAACGACCGCCACCGCCAATGGAAGAGCCAGATTCCGGGTGTTCGATTTCAAAAATAGAACCGGTGTAGTAGCCCATGCCGCGAACCAAGGTTGGATCAAAGCGCAAAGAGCTGGCCTGATCTCCTAAGCCATCCCAAATTGGCCTGAGCAGCTCAGGAATATCTGAGGCATCAATACCGGCGAGCCAATCCTGCGCAGCCTTCTGCACCGAGTCACCAAATTTCTCACCGAGCTCTTTTGAAACACCCTCGATGCCAATCTTGTCTAGCTTGTCGATTGTGATCATCGCCGAGAGGGCATCGGCTGCCGATACGCCGAGGGCTTGAATGTTTGAGCGCAGCAACTCTCGGTGGTTTACGCGAATCGTGGC
>JBEGUQ010000106.1:0-2626 GCA_041178805.1 Actinomycetota bacterium | reverse complement strand
GTGCGTTTGCCGCTAGTTGGTCCTGAGGACCACGAGGCAGCAGCCATCGAAAGCGGAATTGACCAGGTGGTTTCGGTTCCAGGTTTGAGCTTCAACAATTTCAGACCGGACCGCAATGCTGCTGCCGGCGGTGCTTTGCCCAAGGTGGCGGGAACAACTCGCTAGTGGAGCTTTCGGCACCAGCCCCACTAAAGCCAGGGGTACTGCGCATCATTCCGCTTGGCGGAATTGGTGAAATTGGCAGAAACATGACCGTGTTTGAACTCGACGGTCAAATCATGATTCTGGACTGCGGCGTGCTTTTCCCGGAGGAAACTCAACCCGGTGTTGATCTGATCCTGCCGGACTTTGGGTACTTAGAAGACAAGCTAGACCGCATTGTTGGAGCGGTACTAACCCACGGTCACGAGGATCACATCGGTGGCGTGCCATACCTTTTGGGAATGCGCAAAGACATCCCGCTGATTGGCTCAACTCTCACTCTCGCGCTGGTCGAGGCAAAGCTAAAAGAACACCGAATTACACCTTTCTCGCACACCGTGAAGGAAGGGCAGATTGAGCAGCTTGGCCCATTCAATCTTGAGTTCGTAGCGGTAAACCACTCGATTCCAGATTCGCTGGCGGTCATCATCCGAAGCGCAGCAGGAACTGTTTTGGCCACCGGCGATTTCAAGATGGATCAGCTGCCACTTGATGGTCGGCTAACAGACCTTAGAACCTTTGCACGCATCGGTGAAGAGGGCCTTGATTTATTTATGGCGGACAGCACCAACGCTGATGTCCCAGGCTTTACTCCGCTGGAGCGGGAAATCGGACCAGTCATTGAGACCGTGATAAGTAAGACTCCAGGCAAGGTAGTCGTCGCTTCGTTCTCCTCACACGTGCACCGTGTGCAGCAGGTTTTGGATGCGGCAGTTGCAAATAATCGCAAGGTTGCCTTTGTTGGCCGCAGCATGGTTCGCAACATGGGTATCGCAGCAGATCTTGGCTACCTAAAGGTTCCAGCCGGTTTGATTGTTGATCTCAATGACATCGATGAAATTCCAGATAACCGAATTGTCCTGATGTCCACTGGCAGCCAGGGTGAGCCAATGGCTGTGCTTTCTAGAATTGCAAACCGTGATCACCGCATCATCATTGGTGAAGGCGACACTGTTCTGATGGCGTCATCTTTGATTCCAGGTAACGAGAATGCGGTTTACCGAGTAATCGATGGCTTGATTCGACTTGGTGCGAATGTAGTTCACAAGGGCAATGCCAAGGTCCACGTCTCAGGTCACGCCGCGGCAGGGGAGTTGCTTTACTGCTACAACATCCTCAAACCTAAGAACGCTATGCCAATCCACGGCGAGGCACGTCACCTGCATGCAAATGCCAAGCTGGCGATTCAAACCGGAGTTCCTGCCGAGCGTACTTTGATCGTGCACGATGGCGCAGTGATTGACCTTTCAGAGGGAATCGCGACAGTTGTCGGGCAAGTCCCTTGTGGCCTGCTTTATGTCGATGGTAAGACCGTCGGAAAGATTACCGATGAGGATCTCAAGGACCGCAGAATCTTGGCTGCCGAGGGCTTTATCTCAATCTTTGCGGTAATCGACCCGAGCACCGGCAAGGTAGTTGAAGGTCCTGAGATTCGCGCTCGAGCATATGCCGAGGACGACCATGTATTTGATGACATCCTTCCGGAGATTGAGCGTGCTTTAGAGCGCGCTGCCGTTGAAGGCATCCGGGACACCTACACAATGCAGCAGGTGATTCGAAGGACAATCGGTGGTTGGGTGGCAAAAGCTCACCGCCGAAAGCCAATGATCATCCCAATCGTTGTTCACTCCTCCCGCCCTGCCTAGGGCAAATTGACGTAAAGCCTTGCTAACTTGTGTGCATGGCTTCAAAGACCCCACCGCCTAGAAAACCAAGCGGTAGAAAACCAGCGCGACCGGCAGCACCTAGAGCTGCCGCAGCTAAGCCACGTCCGGCAAAGCCGCAGGGACCAGGGTTCTTCGCTGGGCTGAGCAAGTTTTACCTAGGCACCGCCCACCTAATGGGCAAATTAGTCAGGGCCTTTAGCACCGAGAAGTTAGCCGACGAGGATCGCCGTGATGGCGCTCCGTTTTTTGTTTTCTTGCTTTCGGTTTTCGGAGCGGTTTTTGCCTGGTTCCTGATCAATGAGCCTTGGGCAAAGGCGCTGCACTCCTACACCTTCGGCATGCTATTTGGCTTGGTTGCGTATGCGCTGCCGGCGATCTTCTTGCTCTATTCGCTATTTCTTTTCAGGCACCCAGCTTCAGTGCGCGATAGCTCGAGATTCGCCGTTGGCTTTTGGCTATTCCTGTCGGTCATTTCAGGCTTCTTCCACATCTTTGGTGGAGCTCCTTCGCCAAATGTTGACGGCCCAGAGGGGCTTGCCCTTGCAGGCGGGCTTTTCGGTTGGTTGATCGGTGGGCCGCTTTTGAGCCTGCTCACCATTTGGGGTGCGACACCGGTTCTCGTTGCTTTGGTAGCCGTTTCAGTTTTGGTAATGACCGGTACTGCTCCAAACAAGATCAAGCCTCGACTAACCGAGTTCTACAACTTCCTATTTGGCATCAAGCCAAAGGCCGAAATCCCAGACGCTTTCGACGGCAAG
>JBEGUQ010000105.1:0-2757 GCA_041178805.1 Actinomycetota bacterium | reverse complement strand
CCTGCCGGTGGTGTGAATGAGAAATTCTTGGAGTTCACCAACCTTGAGGTGATGGGTGAACCGTTTGTGCCACCAGCTCAAATTTCTGAAGACGGCAAAGTCGCCGTGGTGACCATCCCGCTTGAGAAGTCAGATGAGGTAGAGGTAGTCACCGAGCGCGTCACCGAGATGCGCGAACTAGCTGCCGAGGGCATGCCTAGTGGTCTTGAGGTTTACCTCACCGGTCCAGAGGGTTTTCAGGCTGACCTGAACAACGTTTTTGCTGGAGCTGATTTCACGCTCCTACTTTCAACCGTGATTGTGGTTGCGGTTCTACTTTTGATTACCTACCGATCGCCTGTGCTTTGGCTGGTTCCACTTTTGGTGGTTGGTACCGCGGACGGTATGGCCGGACAGCTGGGTCGCCAAGTGGCGACGCTGTTTGGCATGGTGCCGGATGGTTCGGTAACTGGAATTTTGTCGGTGCTGGTATTTGGTGCCGGCACCAACTACGCACTGCTGCTAATTGCTCGCTACCGCGAGGAGCTGCTGCTTGAGCAGGACCGCCACATCGCGATGGCCAAAGCTGTTAGGGGAGCAGGGCCTGCGATCATTGCGTCCGGTTCCACCGTCACCCTGGCGCTACTAACTCTGACTTTGGCTGAGCTCGGTGGCAACCGCACCCTTGGTTTGGTGTGTGCATCGGGAATCATCATTGCGATGGTTGCAGCCCTCGGTGTCTTGCCGGCGGCGCTAGTGGTATTTGGCCGCGGTCTGTTCTGGCCATTCGTGCCACGCTTTGGTGGCGAGAACAAGAGCCTCAATGGCCTCTGGGGCAAGCTAGGTCGCGCAGTTAGCAAGCGCCCAGCAATCATCTCTTCGGTTGGAGTTTTGATTCTTGCTGGTTTGAGGACGTGTTTTTGGCAACGTACCGAACGTACCAGACGTACTAGGCACTTAAAACTTCTGTCAGAGCCAAGAAATCTTCTTATCTCTGGTACGTCTGGTGAAAAACAGCAAACGTACCGACGTACCAAGAGGAGCTTCCTGGGGAGATTTTGCATAATGTTGCAATATGTTGAAAAATTCAGCAGATCCACCTTAAATAGGATGATAGGTAGAAAGTTTCTGCTTTTGCATAGGGAACATGCAGAATTTTTCGGTCTATCTACCCGAATTTGGGTGGATAGGTGGAAAGTTTCCGCCTAATAATAGTTATACGGAATTCTTTCATAAAGAGATGGAGTGAATTTGTGAGAATCAAACTCCGCACAGCAGGTTTGGATGACCTTACCTCCATCTATGCGATTCGTCGAGATTCCATTCTTGGAGTTCCATCTGAGGCTAGTTTAAGCGATCTTCAGGCTTGGGCAGACAAGCGATCGCCTAATTACTACCAAGATCGCATTACTGCTGGTCATGTCGTTATTGCCAGTTTTGAAGAAGACAATATCGGTTGGGGGAGTAGTTCCGACGATTGTATTACTGGACTATACGTTTGCTCATCATGGTGTCGCAGAGGTATTGGTCGTATAATTATGGACAGTCTTGAAATGGAAATCTTGAGACGTGGGTATACGTGCGTGAGACTAGAATCGAGTCCGGATGCTGTCGGCTTCTACACTAAGCTCGGTTATGAATCAGTTGGATTTCCGGATGAAGATAGAGCAGTTCCAATGAAGAAACATCTTAGAATAACTGACTATAAATCTACGGTTGTATAACAATGAAATACCAAAATATCCTAACAATAGAACCTGGAAAACGTAGCGGAAAACCTTGTATCCGAGGGATGCGAATTACCGTCTACGATGTCTTGTCCTATTTAGCATCTGGTATGACCCAAGATGAAATTCTACAAGACTTTCCGTACCTCACCGCCATTAGACTTCTTCAAAAATAAGAGAAATGGTCAGGAGAATCTAGCCTCAGCCCTTTATGGCTGAATTTTAGACATACTGCACCCTGAGTCGAACTAAACCACAGACACAACCAATCACCTCTTCATACATCTTGCTTCGCATCCGAAACACTTCTTTTGCGACTCGGAAAATCTTGACAACTCGGATAACATGCTCAACAAATACTCGCTTTTGGCTGATTTGGCGGTTCGACGCTTTTTGTTCAAGGGTTAAAGCCCCTTTCGGCGGTTTTTTCTTTGGTGTAGTGGTATTGGCTCTGCCAACATACGCTTTATCCCCAATGAATTTGATGTCTTCGGGTAGCTCTTCTTGGGTTTGTTCTAGCAATTTAGTGTCACTGCGCGGTCCTTTTTCTCCAATGATCACATCGACAATATCAATCCCTTGAGGTAAGGTGATGAGCTGATTTTTTAGGGTGTGCTGTTTCTTTTTACCTGAATAGTAGTCTTCTTGCTTTTTATCGTCTTCGGGGCGTGGAATCGGTTGTTCCCAGGTATCAACTAACAATGATCCTTCCGGCAGCTGTGCTAACCAAGTTTCCAGTTCTGCACGTTCAACACTCGGACAATCTTGTTGCCATTGCTCTAGTAAACTTGCAGGTAATTGCGTGCGAATGTAAGGCAACATTTCATGAATATATTTGTGGACGGTTGATTCCGCACAGCCGATACTCTGAGCAATTGCGTCCATAGTCCAATGTTGCCTCAGATAAATTAAGCTCACCAACAAACGGCATAAGACATCCGCTGATTTTTTGCGACCGCCTCCTGCTTGCCTTTTACGCTCTGGGCGTTGGGCTTGCTTAAGTTCCTCGGCTTTAGCTTCGTTGCCGATGCGTTGCCATATTTCCCATAGA
>JBEGUQ010000104.1:0-4019 GCA_041178805.1 Actinomycetota bacterium | reverse complement strand
AAGGAAGTTAGTAAGGACGTTCTGGCCCTGCTCCGAGTGCTTTACCTCTGGGTGCCACTGCACGCCATAGATTCGCTGCTCTTTGGATTCAAATGCTGCAACCGGGGTTGTGTCAGTCGATGCCAAAACTTCAAAGCCATCAGGTGCAACCATTACCTGGTCACCGTGGCTCATCCAGCAAATCTGCTGCATTGGCTGGTTGCCCAGCAGAACGCCAGAGCTGTTTAGCTTCAGTTCGGTCGCGCCATACTCGCGCTTGCCGGTCTTATCCACTCTGCCACCAAGGGCCTGGGCTAGGACCTGGAAGCCATAGCAAATTCCAAGCACTGGAATTCCAAGCTTGAGAATCGCAGGATCTAACTGAGGAGAGTTCTCCTCGTAAACACTCGATGGACCACCGGAAAGGATGATGGCTGCCGGGTTCTTGGCTGCCACCTCACTCGCGGTGATGTTGTGGTGCACGATCTCGGAGTAGACATTCGCTTCGCGCACTCTTCTTGCAATTAGCTGGGCATACTGAGCGCCAAAGTCAACAACTAGAACTGGCTTCATTTTTGACCTTCAATCTCGCTCAGTTGCTTGCGCGCTAATTTGGCGAAGTAGGCCTCGGTGAAAAAGCTAAGAAGCGGCACCACACCACCGGCGGCGATGATCAAGAACCTGAAGAAAGACCAGCGCATCAAGGTCCACAGTCTGAAATCTGCGAATAGATATAGAACGTATAACCAGCCGTGAACAATCAGGATTGCAACCGTTAGGTTTACCCCAACCTCTGGTAGCCCCTCACCCTCGATGCCGTACTGCTCGAAAGTGATAAATCCGTTCGGCCCCAAAAGCCACAGGTCAAAACCTAGAAAAGGCAGGCGGCGGATTCCCCAGGTAATCATCAAAAGCAAAAGGAAAATGCCCGTGATGTAGCTGGATGCAGTAAAAAGCTTTAGAACCTTTTTTACTTGCTCAATTTGGGAAGCGGCAGGGCCTGTCATAAAAGAAGTTTACTTTAGGCGAGCTTGGCTAGCGCATCGAGAACAGCCGACTTGCACTGATCTGCAGTGGTAGCTGCCAGTGCAACCCTCGCAACCTCTTGGGCTTGCTCGATAGTCACTGCAGATAGCGCAGACCTAACCGCACCGACTTGGCTTCTTGAAGCAGAAACAGACTTGAAACCCAAGCCAGCCAAAACCACGGCAAACGCTGGGTCAGAGGCAGATTCGCCACAAACGCCAGAGGAGATTCCAGCCTTTAGGTCATTAGTGCCGACCGAGATGAAATCAAGCTTGCCGGCTAGATCAGAAAGCGCCATTGCAATAGCCGGGGTCTCAACCATGATGCCGACTTTGTAGCCGCCTGCGTTCTTGGCCATCTGGGAGAACTCAATTGCCTCACTTGCGGTGGCAATCATCGGAGCCATTACCCAAACCTCACGGCCGGTTTCTTTTCGAGCTACCTCGAGTGACTCCAGCTGATCGATTAGGAACTGACGGTGATCTTGAATTAGGCGAAAGCCACGAATACCGAGCGCTGGGTTCTCTTCGTGAGGCATATCCAAAAATGGCACCGGCTTATCGCTACCGGCATCGATGGTGCGGACCACAATCGGGCCCTCAGGTGCTGCCTTGAGAATCTCGGCGTATGACTTTGCCTGCTTGGCAGCCGAAGGCATGGTCGATTCGGAGAGGTATAGCAATTCGGTGCGGAATAGCCCAACTCCGTTGGCTGCAGTAGTTGCTGCCTGGATGGAGTCGTCTAGCGAACCGATGTTTGCGCGCACCGGAATGATCGGGTCCAAGCTCTTGGCGACAAAGCTAATTGCCTTGGTCGCCATAGAGTCATCTCCGCCGACAACCACGCGGTCGCCAACCGGATCAACCAAAACCTGCATGCCGTCGATCAGGTCAACCGCTTGGGTGCAGGACACCAAGGCTGGGATTGATTTAGAGCGGCAAATAATTGCGGTGTGAGAAGTTGGTCCACCCTTGATGGTCACAACTCCGACTACTGCGTCTGTGAACTGCGCGGTATCGGCAGGAGAAAAGTCATCACCGACGATTACGTATGCGCCAGTGGTTGGCAGGTCTAGTCCCATGTGAATGCCGGATATATGAGCAGCCACTCTCTTTGCCAAATCCTTTAGGTCAACCAGGCGCTCTTCGAATGCAGCATCGCCAGCAAAGATTGCATCTAGTGAATCAACCGCGACGATGAAGGCGGTGGCAGCATTCCAACCAGATTCGATTTCGGCAATCGCAGTTTCAAATAAGTCTTCATCTTCCAAAAGCATTTTTAGGGCTTCGAAAATCTCAGCGCTGGTCTCGCCGGCTTTAATCGAGAGTTCGTCTAGGTAGCCTGCGACGTGATGGATCGCACCTCTAAGGGTTTCTTTTTCAGCTGCTGCATCGCCAGCGTGCTTGGCAGGTCCCGGCAGTGTTGCCTGTGGCTTTACTCGAAAGACTTCACCGCGAACAGCATTTAGGCCAACACCTAAACCTGTGAGGATGGTTCCGTTAGGAAGAGCCACCACTAGCCCTTTAGGAAGTCTTGAATCTGGGCAAACAGTGCATCTGCGACAGCCTGGTCATCGGTGTCCACCTCGACAACCAACTGCTCACCGGTCTTGGCCTTTAGCGCCATCATGCGAAGCGGAGAGTTAGCTAGTACTAGCTCCTCGCCTGCTTTACCCATGCGAACGGTAAGTCCGGATTCCTTAACTAGCTTGACGATCTGACCTGCTGGTCTTGCGTGCAAACCGATTGGATCCTCAATGGTTACGGTCGTGGTGATCATCGACATGACTTACCTCCTGATTATCGTTAGAGAATAACAAGAAATCCCCGCTATTTCGGCTCTTGCAGACCTTGGTCACTAGATTCCCTGGCGCGCTGGTCCATTACCAATCGCCACCAGAGGTAAAAAGCGGCGAGCGCAAAGAATGCCCACTCCACCGCATAAAAAGCGGTGAGCCAATTGATCTCGACTTCCTGCTGCCTGATGCCGATTGTGATTGGCTCGAGGTCGTGCTCGATTCCGGACTGCAAAATCAAATACGCCGGGTAGGAAGCAATCGGATCTTGCGAATAAATATTGACCAACTGACCAAGTGCTACCGAATCTAAATCTGAGTCGACTGGGCGTTTAACCGGCTCACTCGGTTCGACATATCCCACTGCGGAAATCTCAACGTTCTCAAGTTTTTGTTGCGCAGCTTTCACCGCTTCCAAATCCTCCGAGAATCCAATTGCCAGCGTTAGCGATGCCTCATCAACCAAGGAGTTTGTGATTAGCCAGTAACCGTCTCTGGTCGAACCATCTGCCTCAAGCTGCAGACGGCCTCCAACGATGTTGGAGTTCTGTGAATCGATTGTTGCCGTGAAGGTAGCAAGACGGTCATAGACCGGTTTATCAATCGGAGTATTTGGTGCAATCAGCTCTGCCAGTGGCCTAGGGGCAGCCTCCTCGACGCTCACACCGACAGTATTAAAGGTGCGGGAGAGTTGCCACTGCATTGCAAAAGAGAATGCCGCTGCGGTGAGCATTGCGATTAGTAATCCCGCGATCCACTTGGGTCTGCGGGCAACCTCCCAAAAACTGGGCTGTCTCATTTACTGGTACTGGTTGACTACGACGTCCACGCGCTGGAATTCCTTGACGTCGGAGTATCCAGTGCTTGCCATCGAGCGGCGAAGGGCTCCGATTAGGTTGCTGGTGCCCTCAGCGTTGTCCGCAGGTCCTAGCAAAATGTTCTCCAGTGGAGCGTGTGAGCCAACCCAAACTCGGTTGCCTCTAGGAAGCTTCTCGCTGACTGCCTCTTGGCCCCAGTGCCAACCGTGACCTGGTGCCTCAGCAGCTCTAGCCAAAACGGTTCCAAGCATCACGGCATCTGCACCGCAGGCAATTGCCTTCACGATATCTCCAGAGGTACCCAAGCCACCGTCAGCGATTACGTGAACGTAGCGACCACCGGATTCATCCATGTAGTCACGGCGCGCAGCTGCAACATCTGCAACCGCGGTAGCCATTGG
>JBEGUQ010000103.1:0-3821 GCA_041178805.1 Actinomycetota bacterium | reverse complement strand
CCGCATGCATAGCTGCTACCAAATAGCGATCTACCAATCGGGGTTTTGGTTCTGGGTTGGTGGCTGCCATCACAATTGCAAGCTGGTCAGCATTGGCAACAATGGTCTGGTCTCCGGTGTCGCTCTCATCGCTTGAGCGAGTAAGTTCTGTGGTTCGAGGTTCGATTCTCACAATTCGAGCCAGGGCACCCTTTTGGTCGGAGACTTCTCCCGCGAGTGCGACCTGATCGCAGGTAACACAGCCCTTGTTTCGAAGCTCCTTCGCCAAGGTGGCAAGCACCTCGCGGCCATCCTCGGTTAGCACCTTGTAGCGCGCTAGGTGGACCTCCAAAACCATGCCCTTAAGCGCGTCATCGTGAGTCGGACGTCGTTTGGTTCTGGGTTTGGAGCCCTTTGGGTTTGGGCGGATGCGAACATCGTCCTCATCTAGGTCCATGCCCGGACCCGGTTCAAACATCCAGGTCATTTAGCGGCCAACATGTCTTGCCAGAGTTTTGTGAATTCGGGCATGGTCTTAGAGGTGGTGGCGATGTTTTCGACCTCTATGTCTGGAATTCGAAGTCCAAGAATTGCACCTGCGGTCGCCATGCGGTGATCTTCGTAACTCTGCCACTTACCGCCGTGCAGAGTTGCGGGACGAATTTCAAGACCGTCCGCTAGTTCGCTTACGTCCCCACCAATGCTGTTCAATTCCCGAGTCAGTGCGCTAAGTCGATCGGTCTCGTGACCACGAAGGTGAGCGATGCCGGTAATTCGACTTGGTGAATCTGCCAGCGCGGCAAGGGCTGCAATAACCGGAGCCAGTTCCCCTCCGATTGATAGGTCGATATCGATGCCGTGGATTTGACCATCGCTAGAAATGGTGAGTACGTCATTTTCAAGCACGCACTTTGCGCCCATCAAAGGCAGAATTCGCTCAAATTCCGCGCCGACCTGGGTCGTGACCTTTGGCCAATTCGGAATGCTTACGCTACCCCCGGCGACCATTGCCGCCGCAAGAAATGGACCGGCATTTGAAAGATCAGGCTCAATTACCTTGCGGCCACCTGAGATTGGCCCCGGCTCAACCCGCCAAGTTCGCTCATCGATGGTCTTTGCACCCACCCCACGCTGACGCAGTGTCTCGAGAGTCATCTCAATGTGTGGCAGCGATGGCAATTCCTCGCCAGTGTGGCGAAGAGTCAGCCCCTGCTCGAATTGTGCAGCCACCAATAACAGCCCCGACACAAACTGGCTTGAGGAGGATGCGTCGATTGCGAGCTCGCCACCTAAGACCTTGCCGGTTCCGTGCACCTTGAAGGGAAGGGATAAAGAGTCTGCAGAGACCTCAACGCCTAAAGCTCGAATCGATTCGATTGTGGTGTGCATTGGGCGACGCCTAGCACCCTCGTCACCGTCAAAAGCAATCTCACCTGTTGCGAGCATGCTCAGCGGTGGCACAAAGCGCATCACTGTCCCTGCAAGACCGCAATCAATAGTTGCTGGACCCTTGAGGGGCTTAGGGGTAACAAGTAGATCGCCGCCCTGCCACTGAAAATCAATGCCCAATGATTCGAGTGCAGAGATCATCAGCTGGGAATCTCTCGAGACCAATGGCGCAACCAACAGGGTCGGCTCGCTGGCTATAGCCGAGAGAAGTAGTTCTCGATTTGTAAGTGATTTTGAACCGGGAAGCGCAACCGTGGCATTGATGTTTCGCCCTTGCGGGGCTGGCCAATACGGGTGCAAAGAAGTCATTAGGTCAAAGATACCTAATCTGGCGCAATCCTGCCTTTTTCAACTGTTCAGGTGGGCGTTTCCAGATTGAAACTATTGGTGGCTGGTTTGTCCTTGCCACAAACTAAAAGACCAATAGACTCACAAATGATGCAAAATCCCAAGTCCGAGAAACTTATCTCGTTTGAAACACAAGCCCTCCCACTTATGCCACAGCTTTACGGTGCCGCACTTCGTTGGACCCGTAACCCAAGCGATGCGGAGGATCTGGTTCAGGAGACTTTTGCTAAGGCCTATGGCGCCTGGGGAAAATTTGAGCAGGGAACGAATCTAAAAGCCTGGCTTTTTAGAATCATGACCAACACCCACATCAACCTCTACAACAAGCGTGCCAAGGATCAAGCCAAGACCGCGCTGGATGATCTAGAGGACTGGCAGGTTGGCATGGGGGAGTCGCTAACAACCTCCAACACGCGCAGTGCAGAAGCTGTTGCGATGGATAATCTTCCGTCTAAAATCATTCGCGATGCATTAGATCAGATTCCTGACGAGTTCAGAATGGTGGTTTATTACGCGGTTGTAGAGGGTCTTCCATACGCCGAAATAGCCGAAGTTATGGACACTCCGGTGGGAACCGTAATGTCTAGATTGCATCGCGGGAAGAAAATGCTGAAAACTTTGTTATCTGATTATGCAAAGCAAGAAGGTTACCGAGTCCAAGAGGAGGAATAGTGAACCCAGTTGACTGCGAAGAAGTAAAGCGCAACGTCCACGAGTTCCTCCACGCTCAGATGCAGACCGAGCAGCAAGAGGACATTACCGCTCACCTTGCCAACTGTGATTCGTGCGAAGAGCACTACGACATTGAGATTGTTTTCAACCAGGTAATCCAGCGCTCTTGCGATGAGGCTCCAGCCGATGAGTTGGCCCAGCGCGTCATGCAGCGACTACGCGAAGTTCAAGATCACGACTGATCTTCACGACTGATCTTGTGGCTCAGTAAGCCCTAGCCACTCAAACCAACCGCGGTTTAGCACCAACCAAGCCACCAAACCATAGCCAACCTGTCCAGGTAAGCCTCTTGGGTGTGCACTGGTCTCCTGCTGCCAACCTTCGTGCTCGCGAAGTGGCTTAAAGCAATCAACATAAGGAATTTGGCGGCGTCTAACGACGTCCTCGAAACCAGCAGACAGGTGCTCAATCTCGTGATCGGTCTCAGGATCTCCGGTTGGAGTTGGGCCAACCACAAATACTTTGACGCCTTCGCGTAGGGCGTCATCCAGCAATGAAGCCAAGTTCAACCTAGAGCGTGAAATCGTGACCTGGGCTTTGACGTCCTGTGAGCCAAGTGCCAAAACCAGATAGTTCTCGGTCTGTGCGGTGAAGCGAGGCATCGCTTCGCTTCTCCAGCGCTCTAAAAGGTCCGAGGTGCTCTCTCCAACCATTGCGAGCGGGAAGAAGGCAACGTCCTCACCCTGTGGCAATCTAGCCTGCACACGGCCTAGCCAGCCCAGTCCCTTAGGGTCGCCAGATGCGGTGAGTAACTCATCACCCAAAATAACAACCCGTAGTGAGCGCATTAGCCCTGGAATGCTCGCTGGATAAGGTCAGCCTGCTCGGCAGCGTGGCGCTTTGCAGAACCAGATGCAGGAGATGCCGAAGCAGGTCTTGCAACCGGGGTGAAGTTAATGCCGTACTTAGGCATAAACAGACCCATGTAGGTCCAAGGACCCTGGTTTAGTGGCTCATCCTGCACCCAACGCAGCTCAGCATTCGGGAACTGCGCGATAGCAGCCTGCATCTCAGCAACTGGAGTTGGGTAAAGCTGCTCAACACGAACAATTGCGGTCTGGCCATCGCCGCGCTTCTGGCTTTCAGCCAAAAGATCCCAGTAGATCTTGCCCGAGCAGAACAGCACCTTGGTGACCTTTGAGGAATCTAGGTTCTGTTCGTCGTTGATTACTGGACGGAAGCTGCCGGTGGTGAAATCCTCAACCGCAGAGGATGCTGCCTTGAGGCGAAGCATCGACTTAGGTGCAAAGACAATCAAAGGGCGCTTTGGCGAGGTAAATGCCTGGCGACGAAGCAAGTGGAAGTGCGATGCC
>JBEGUQ010000102.1:0-2916 GCA_041178805.1 Actinomycetota bacterium | reverse complement strand
GAGCGCGTCAACTTGCTTGGGGTCATACCCCTGCAGTTTCGCACTAGCCAATGGGAAGTTCATTAGCTAAAACATTACTTGAGCCAAAAGGTAAGCCACAAAAGTTGATGGCAAAAGGGAATCTAACCGGTCCATCATCCCGCCGTGACCCGGCAGCAAACTGCTCATATCTTTGACCTCTAGATCACGCTTGATCAGGGATTCTGACAGATCTCCCATCACAGAGCTGATCAAAATCGCAGCTCCAAATAGCAATCCAAACCAAATCGATGCTCCGGTCACCAAAGCTGTGATCAGTCCACCGAAAAGACCGCCGAGGATTGAGGCGAATAGCCCCTCCCAAGTCTTTTTAGGGCTAATAAGTGGTGAGAGTTTCGTTCTTCCGAAAAAGCGTCCGATCAAATAACCAAAAGTGTCAATTGAAGCCACTGTGATGACAAGTCCAAATACCCATGCCGTGCCATTTGGTTCATTGATTAGCAAGGCGGCAAAGCTCATCAGCAGCGGGACATAGAACAACGCCCAGTTGCTTGCACCAAAATCACGAAGAGTTTGCTTGAAGCTTTGGCTTTCTTTACGAACAATTAGGTAAATAGCTCGCCAAATCACCATCGAGGCGCTGATTACTAAGACAGTTAGCCACTGGGCAATCGGACCGTAGAAAAAAGCTGCCCACGGCACCAAGAACCCCGCCAGACCAACTAGGTATTTAGGCACGTGCCAGCCGCCACGCTTTAGGGCTGCGGATAACTCATAGCCAGCCAAGGCAGTGGCAACAGAGACCAGGCCGACAAAAAGGTATGGGCTGAAAAGTGAAAGTAAGAAAATTCCGCCTAGCCCAAAACCAACGGCCAGTCTTGGGCCGAGGCTCTTGGTCTTTGCGGTTTCCAACTAAACCTCGAGAAGCTCGGCTTCTTTGTTCTTTAGGGCTTCATCGATCTTGTCGGTGTGGGCCTTAGTGATAGCTTCAAGTTCCTTCTCGGCACGCTCGATATCGTCCTCGCCGGCGCCACCATCCTTCTTTAGCGCTTCAAGGTCTTCCTTGGCACCGCGACGGATGTTGCGAACTGAAACGCGGCCGTGTTCAGCCTTGTCGCGGGTTAGCTTTACGTATTCCTTGCGACGCTCTTCGGTGAGCTCTGGAAGGTTGATTCGAATAATTGAGCCATCGTTGTTTGGCTGAGCGCCGAGGTTTGGCATCGCCATAAGCGCCTTCTCAATTGCCTGCAGAGCGCTCTTGTCATAAGGGTTGATGATGATCGAGCGGGCTTCTGGGTTTTGGATGCCACCTAGCTGTCCAAGTGGAGTCATGGTGCCGTAGTAGTCGACCATGATCTTCTGGAACATTGCAGGGTTGGCGCGGCCAGTGCGCACCGATGCAAAGTCATCCTTGGTTGCCTCAACGGCCTTATCCATCTTGTCCTTGGCCTCAGCCATGATTTCGCTAATCATTTGTTACCTTCTCTTTTCTAAACTTAGGCTCTTACCGAGGTGCCAACCGGCTCACCCAAAAGGGCCTCAGAAATCTTTTCCATGCTGAATACGCGCATAGGCATCTTGTTGTCCATGCAAAGTGAGAACGCTGTCGCATCGACAACCTTCAGGCCCTTCACCAAGGCGTCCTGGTAGCTGATCTCGGTCAGCATCTTGGCATTCGGGTCCTTGCGTGGGTCAGCGGTGTAGACACCGTCAACGCCGTTTTTCGCTACCAAAACCTCTTCAGCGCCAATTTCCAGTGCTCGCTGCGCTGCAACGGTGTCGGTCGAGAAATAAGGCAAACCCGCACCCGCACCAAAAATCACAATGCGACCTTTTTCTAGGTGTCGAATAGCTCGCAGTGGCAAGTAAGGTTCTGCAACCTGAGCCATTGTGATGGCGGTCTGGACTCTGACGTCTCCGCCGGCCTGCTCAATAAAGTCTTGAAGTGCTAGGGCGTTCATCACGGTGCCCAACATGCCCATGTAGTCCGCACGACCACGGTCCATACCGCGGTTAGAAAGCTCTGCTCCGCGGAAGAAGTTTCCACCACCGACAACGATGGCAATTTCTACCTTTTCGGCAGCTTTGGCAATATCTTTTGCAATCTCGGAGACCACATCTGGGTTTACACCCAAGGATCCACCACCGAAGGCTTCACCTGAAAGCTTTAGCAATACCCTGCGCTTTTCGCCCATGTGTTCCACCTTTTTTGCACCTGCGAATCGGCTCCGCATCGAGTCAATACTAGAGCCCAAAAAGATAGAGGGCCCGGTCTTTCGACCGAGCCCTCTAAAAGGTTTTTAGTTATGCGCCGACGCGGAAGCGTACGAAGCTGGTGACCTTTAGTCCTGCGTTCTCCAAGACCTTGCCTACGGACTGCTTTGAGTCCTTAGCGAAGTCCTGATCTAGCAAGCAAGTCTCCTTGAAGAAGCCGGTTACGCGGCCTTCAACGATCTTTGGCAATGCAGCCTCAGGCTTGCCCTCGTCGCGTGCGGTTGCCTCGGCAATCTCGCGCTCCTTTGCAACGATCTCAGCTGGGATCTCGTCGCGGGTTAGGTAGCTTGGGCTGAATGCTGCGATGTGAACTGCAATGTCGTGTGCGGTCTCTGCGTCAGAGCCCTCGAATGCAACCAAAACGCCCACCTGAGGAGGTAGGTCGCGGCTGGTGCGGTGAAGGTAAGCGTCAACGCCAGATGCCGAAACAGTGGCAACCTTGCGTAGCTCAACCTTCTCGCCCAAGATCGCTGCCTGGTCGGTGATTGCATCTGCAACGGTTGCGTTGCCGTGCTTGGCTGCAAGTGCAGACTCAACATCGGTAGCACCTGCTGCAACAACTGCATCTGCAACGGCGTCAGCCAGTGCGATGAAGTTCTCAGCCTTTGCAACGAAGTCGGTCTCGCAAGCAAGCTCGATCAAAGTTCCGGTGCCGCCTGAAAC
>JBEGUQ010000101.1:0-4240 GCA_041178805.1 Actinomycetota bacterium | reverse complement strand
AGTGAGATGTAGACGCTCACCTGGATGGCAGATTCGCGGAAGGTAGGTTCGTGAGGGCGGCGAAGCTGAACAACAAAGTCCGCAACCAAAATCGCACCAAGAACGGCGATCGTTACGGCCCAAACCCAGAGCTCTACGTGCATTATTCCCATTCCAATTCCGCGAGCGCGGAATAATCGTCCGACACCAATTGTAGGTATTAATACAAGATTGCGAGGTGGCTCAGTGAAAGTCCTTATTTCCGGAGCATCCGGCCTAATTGGCACCGAACTAAACGCCCAGCTAAAGGCTCAGGGTCACCAGGTTGTAAGACTGGTGCGACGAGCTGCGCAGTCTTCCGAAGAGCTGTCCTGGAGCCCTGGGAAGGCAGCACTGGACCCAGCTTCGCTCTCAGATATCGATGCAGTTATAAACCTGGCCGGCGCGACCACGGGAAAAATTCCTTGGACGAAGAAGTATGAAAAAGAGCTGATTGCCTCTCGACTGGATTCAACCAAAACTCTCGTCGATGCGATCAATGCCTGCCCAACTCCCCCGAAGGTCCTAATCTCCGGATCAGCCTCCGGCATCTATGGCGATCAGGGTGATGCCTGGCTAGATGAATCATCACCAAAGGGTGAAGGTTTTCTTGCCGATCTTGCCTACCAGTGGGAAGAGGCGGCAAAGCTGGCGAAGACTCGAGTGGTGCTTGTGAGAACCACAATGGTAATGAGCAAAAAACTTGGAGCACTTGGAAAACTATTGCCGCTCATCAAGCTCGGCATTGGTGGAGCACTTGGCTCAGGCAAGCAGTGGTGGGCGTGGATTTCACTTGAAGACGAAGCTCGCGCAATCATTCACCTGATCGAAAACGAGAGCGCATCGGGCGCTTACAACCTGACGGCGCCAGAACCGGCCACTTGCGAGCAGATCATCAAGGAACTTGGTCGTCAACTGCACCGACCGACCCTAATCAAGGTTCCGGCTTTGGCAATGAGATTGCTGATCGGCAAAGCTGCCGGTGGGATACGTTTTGAACTAATTACTTAGCTGCAGGCTTTCTGGCCGCTGGCTTCTTAGCAGCTGGCTTCTTCGCTACAGGCTTCTTAGCTGCGGTGGTCTTTGCAGCAGCTGGCTTAGCAGCAGGCTTCTTCGCTACAGGCTTCTTCGCAGCGGTAGTTGCCTTTGCAGCAGCTGGCTTAGCAGCAGGCTTCTTCGCTACAGGCTTCTTAGCCGCGGTGGTCTTTGCAGCAGCTGGCTTCTTTGCAGCGGTTGCTGGCTTCTTCACAGCAGGGCAGTTGAAGCACCCTTTGCAACAGCCTTGGCTGCCTTCTCTACCTCGGTAAGTGCCTCAGCAGCAAACTTGGTGCCGGCCTTACGTGCGTCTTCAGCAGCCTTGGTCGCGGCCTTGCCGGCCTCGTCTGCCAAAATGCCAGCTTCCTTTACGGTTACCGCAGAAGTCTTCTTGAAAAATCTCTTTACGTCGTCTAAAAGTCCCATTATTTTGCGCGCTCCATTTGTCGTGTTCTTGGGGGTTAACTGTGATTTAGCTTAACGCCACAATTAGATTGCGCGGCGTCTTGCGAGTATCGCGTCTAATTCTTTACTTTGCAAAATGTTTGCAGGTCTTTGAATTTCGACTACGTCTGCCAGGTTGTTTACTAGCTCCCCAACCTTCGGTTGGTTAAGAGGAGCAGGAATTGGGTTAGGTGCCCAGTCGCGATTTTCGACAACAGGTCGCTTGATAGAGGCTTTCTTTCGAACCTCTTGGCGAGTGCGGTGAAGTTTAGAAGCTAGAGCAGTCGCCTGAACCGATGCCGCTCTTGAAACCAGAATGCTCAAAACCGCAAAGATTCCAACGGTCGCTGAAAGCGCCCACCAGCCGGCGTTTGCAGTGGCTGCAACAGCAGCCGAGATGCTGCCGATAAGGAACATGGCAAAGAGCAAGGAGAAAAATCTCTGGGTGTTTACCAATCGATTTAGCTTTTCATCAGCTGTCATTGGAAGCTTTGCCTGAGCAACTTTTGCGTCGCGCTTGACGATGCTGGAGTTGGCTTTGAGTTCAGATCGCTTAGAAAATCCAGGGACGAAAATCGCCAGCCAGACAATGGCCGCAACCACCAAAGTGATTCCGCCCAAGCCCACCGAATTTTCCATATCTTCAAGATATGCGTAGGCGTTCCTAAAAGGCGTTATTCAGCGCGCGTGTTCGCTAGTCGGTTCAACATCGAACCCTTTTTTTCCTCCGCGGTAATGGCGAAAATCTTGTGATCCCGCCATGCGCCGTCAATGTGGATGAAGCGTTCTTTTAAACCTTCTTGCCGCAAGCCCAGTTTTTCGACTACTCGAAGGCTGGGCAAGTTCTCTGGACGGATGTCGATTTCGACTCGGTGCAGACCAATGTCATCCATTAGAAAATCAATCGCCAAAGCGACAGCGGTGGGCATGATGTTTTGCCCCGCGGTGGATTTTGCAATCCAATAGCCGATAGTTGCCGATGACACCGAGCCGTGAAGGACGTTGGCAACATTCAGCTGACCAACGACCACGCCATCTTTCAAAATTACAAATCCGTATCCAGTTCCGCGTCTTGCTTGAGACCGAAGACTAGAGATCATCCAGCCTGCATTCACGACAGTCCTAAGCCCTGGCGTGGTGGCCTCCCACGGCTCTAGCCAATCGCGATCTTGGGTAAGTAGCTGCTGCAAGCGCCAAGTATCTCTTCGTCCGACCAGGCGCAGTGCGATTGATCCATGGACGATTGGGCGAATTGGGTTCACGCTGGCAAGATTACCTCTATGGAATCCCTTGAAAGCAAATCTGAGATTAGAGAGCGCTGCCTAGCGGCGAGGCCTCAGCCTTCCGAGGGGCTAGCTGCGAACTTGGTTCGCCTCACCCTAGAACTGAACGCAACCGTGATTGCGAGCTACCAGCCGCTAAGTAATGAGCCAGATGTCGCCGAGTTCAACAATTGGGTTGTAGCCATGGGCAAAACTCTTTTGCTGCCAAGAATCGAAGGCGATGAATTGGTGTTTGCTTCTGGAGACCTGCAACTAGGTAGCCATGGAATTCTGGAACCGCAGGGCGTTGGGGTGGACATCTCCGAATGTGAACTTCTTTTAGTTCCGGCTTTGGCCGTGGACTTAGTCGGCAACAGGCTCGGTAAAGGCAAGGGCTACTACGACCGCGCGCTCTACTCGGTAACCGGCATCCCACGTTACGCCGTGGTCTTTGATTCCGAGGTTTTACCAGCCGTACCTGCAGAGGCTCACGATGTTTGGGTAACCGGGGCGGTTACGCCAACAGCAATCCACCACTTTCGCGCTTCCGCAATCAGTTAAAATCTTCTCGGAGGAAACATGCCAACTTATTCATACGTCTGCAAAGAGTGTGAACACGCATTTGAGATTCAGCAATCGTTCTCGGATGCTGCTTTGACCAGCTGCCCGAAGTGTAAGGGTGAGTTGCGTAAGCAATTTGGCAATCTCGGAGTGACCTTCAAAGGATCCGGCTTTTACCGAACTGACTCCCAGTCTTCTAGCTCAAGTAGCGACTAGCCCCAGTGCGGCGGACGCTCGTCATTTAGACGGTGGTCGTTGTTGTCATCTGGGTCGCCCCAGGCTCGATTGGTGTCCTCGAAAGCCTTGTCATCAAATAGCGGCTGAGCTTTGCGCTCTAGATCAAGACCTAATTGCTTGGCAATTCGATTAGCGACTTCTTGCGGCTGGGCAAAAATCTCTAGGGCATGCACACGGATGTAGGTCCAGCCCATCGCCCGCAACAATCCAGGCCTTAGCCAAAGCTTTTCATCCCAGTTCTCGCCCTTGAGTGCCCAGTCGGCATCAACCACTGCAGCCTTATTGCCGAGTGAGACGGCAAGCCCAATTCGATCACCGAAGTTGAGAGCGACGCTAAAGCCAATTTTTTGCAATCTTCTAGCTAGGTCCGCTAACAGTGGGTCTGGCTCGCCACTTCGAATATCACTTAGGAAGCTCGGAGCGATTAGGTCTTTTAGCCAGCGCTGGTTGTCGGGGAGTTTGCCAGCTGCAAAGTCTTCGAAGTTGTAGCAAGAAACGACAGTTAGGCGCTTTCTTGCAGACACGATCGTGTTGACCATCCAGTGAGAAGCAAATTCCGAATTGAAATCACCAAGCGTTCCGGAGATTCGACCCTCAGGAGTTCTTCCAAAACCAACCGAGAAGATAACTCGATCTGCAAGCTGGTGGGTGAACTGACTCATGGTGGCAACCTGGAAACGTTC
>JBEGUQ010000100.1:0-2993 GCA_041178805.1 Actinomycetota bacterium | reverse complement strand
TACAACTTCCTAACCCGACCAGCGATGGTTGCGGTCAAGGGCGGCAAGAGCTCGCTTTTGATTCGGGCGGAGACAGAGAATGACCTGCTAAGCCGCGATGCCGGCATTGGTGGAGAAAAGGCATAGCCATGGAAATCGCTTATCGCCCAATTCGTATTGCACTTCTAGGTGCCGGATCAGTCGGCTCGCAGGTCGCAAGGTTATTGATTGAAAACCGTCACGAGCTAGCCCAGCGCGTTGGTGCGGACTTGGAGCTTGTTGGTATCGCCGTGCGTAATTTGGACTCTGCGAGAAATGGCAACCTGCCAAAAGAATTGCTGACCCTTGATGCTGAAGCACTTATCAAAGCAGCGGACATCGTAATCGAGCTGATCGGTGGCATCGAACCTGCCAAGAGCTACATAACTTTGGCGCTGAACTCTGGTGCAGACGTCATTACCGCAAACAAAGCTCTTATCGCCGCGCACGGAACCGAGCTATTTGACCTAGCCGAACAGCTGGGTGCACAGCTCTACTTTGAGGCCGCTGTGGGTGGTGCAATTCCAATCATTCGTCCACTGCGAGAGTCCTTGGCAGGCGACAAGGTAAACAAGGTGATGGGTATCGTCAACGGAACCACCAACTTCATCTTGGACCGGATGGCTTCAACCGGGGCGAGCTTTGAAGATGCGCTGGCCGAAGCACAGCAGCTTGGTTATGCAGAGGCAGATCCAACGGCAGACGTTGAAGGTTTCGATGCCGCAAGCAAGGCAGCAATTTTGGCTTCACTTGCATTCCACACCGAGATGCCGGTCGAGAGCGTCTACCGCGAGGGCATTTCTCAGGTGACGGCACTTCAGATCGAAACTGCCCGCGAAGCCGGCTACGCAGTCAAGCTATTGGCAATCTGCGAGCGTGTTCCAGCATCAGATGGTCAGCCAGAGGGAATTGTTGCCAGAGTGCACCCAACCTTGATTCCTGAGGATCACCCGCTGGCTGCAGTTCGCGGTGCATACAACGCAGTATTTATTGAGGCCGAGAGCGCTGGACGTTTGATGTTCTATGGTGCAGGTGCTGGTGGTCCGGAGACCGCATCAGCGGTATTGGGAGACCTAGTAGGTGCCGCAAAGCGACACCTTGCCGGAGGTCCAGGACTTGCAGACTCGGTTCACGCGAACCTAGATATTTTGCCGGTGCAGTCGGTCAGCACTCGTTTCCAGATCACCCTGCAGGTAAATGACCTTCCTGGTGTTTTGGCATCGGTCGCAACGGTTTTTGCTCAGCATGGCGTTAGCGTTGAAACCGTGGATCAAAATGCTGCGGGGGATAACACCGGTGCGCTTTTGACCATCATGACTCACGCTGCGGGCGAAGGTGAACTTGAGGCGGTAGTAGAGGATTTGCGCGGCAACGCAGCGGTCCAGAAAGTGAACTCGGTTATCCGAGTGGAGGGAATCTAATGGCACATCAGTGGCGCGGCGTTATTCGCGAATACTTCGATCGACTTCCTTTCACCCAGGATGACCCAATTGTGACTCTGGGCGAGGGTGGCACACCACTAATTGAGGCACCGGCGCTCGCAAAGCTTTTGGATGTCGGATCAGTGCACCTGAAGTTTGAGGGAATGAACCCAACCGGATCTTTCAAGGACCGCGGTATGACCACTGCAGTTTCCAAGGCCAAGGGCAAGGGAGCAAAGGCTGTTATCGCAGCTTCAACCGGAAACACCTCGGCGTCTGCTGCTGCCTATGCGGTTGCCGGCGGCATGCAGTCCGTAGTTTTGGTTCCAGCCGGCAAGATTTCCTGGGGCAAGCTGTCTCAGGCCGTTGCTCACAAAGCACAGATTTTGCAGGTTCGCGGAAACTTTGATGACTGCCTAAGGCTTGCTCGCGAGCTAAGCGAGAGCTACCCGGTGTTCCTGGTGAACTCGGTAAACCCAGATCGCCTGCAGGGGCAGAAGACCGCAGCATTTGAGGTATTTGACGCTTTAGGTTTCGCTCCTGATCTTCACGCTATGCCACTGGGTAACGCAGGAAACATCTCGGCTTATCACCTTGGTTACCGCGAAGATCGCGATGCCGGTCGAATCCAGAAGCTTCCAATGCTCTACGGCATCCAGGCTGCAGGTTCTGCGCCATTTGTCGTGGGAAGGCCAGTTGCTAAGCCAGAGACAATCGCCACCGCTATCCGCATTGGAAACCCAGCGTCTTGGGACCTAGCCCAGGCAGCTAAGGCCGACACCAACGGTGCCTTTGGCGCAGTGAGCGACAAGGACATCTTGTGGATGCACCGCTTCCTGTCTCAGGAAGCCGGTGTGTTCGTTGAGCCATCCAGCGCAACCGGTGCCGCGGGTCTATTGCAGGCCAAGCAAAAGGGTGAGCTACCAAAGGTTGATTCGATTGTCGTCACCGTTACCGGTCACGGCCTAAAGGATCCGGACTGGGCCCTAAAGGATGAGCGTGGTCGCCAGATTAAGCCAAAGAAGGTTGCTGCCACCGCAGATTCCGTTGCCGGAGTATTGGGCTTGGAGAAGAACAAGTGACCAAGGTCTCGGTAAAGATCCCAGCCACCAGCGCAAACCTAGGCCCTGGTTTTGACACTCTAGGCATGGCGTTGAGCTTTTACGACAACTACTCGGCCGAGGTTATCCAGAGCGGGCTCGAAATCACCGTCGTTGGCGAGGGTGAAAAAGACATCGCTCGGGATGAAACCAACCTGATCTACTCGACAATTGCCTTCGTTTTTGCCAAGTTCGGCAAGACCGTTCCACCACTTCGAATCACCTGTCATAACAACATCCCTCACGGCCGCGGCATGGGCTCATCCGGTGCTGCTGTCTCCGGTGGCGTGATGCTGGCAGCCGGATTGCTGCAGCCTGAGATTGTGCTGAACGAGCAGCAGCTGTTGAACTTTGCCACCGAGCTTGAAGGTCACCCAGACAACGTAGCTCCCGCGCTATTTGGCGGACTAACTATTGCCTGGAAGGACGAAACTGGCCCACACCACAAAAAGCT
>JBEGUQ010000099.1:0-3001 GCA_041178805.1 Actinomycetota bacterium | reverse complement strand
ACGACACCACCGACGTGGAAATCGATGCCCATGGTCCTGGCCTTAGCAACTGCCTTTTCAAGTAGTTCGTAATCCGCAATAGGGGAGAAGTCCAAGCCGTTAGTTGCGCGGCGGTTGATGGCAGAGTCAGTTGAGGCAGCCATCGCGATTACAACATCGCGCAGCTTGGTCGGTTCCAGTCCACCTGAGGTGCCAACGCGAATTGCGGTTTGGACTCCGTAGTCATGGAACAGCTCGTAAGCGTAGATGCCAATCGAAGGCGCACCCATTCCAGTTCCCTGAACCGAAATTCGCTTGCCTTGGTAAAGACCTGTAAACCCAAACATGTTGCGAACGCTCGAGTAAAGAGTTGCGTTCTCGAGCAGGTTCTCTGCAATCCACTTCGCGCGACGTGGATCTCCAGGAAGCAAAATGATCTCGGCTATTTCGCCCGGCTTTGCCGCGATGTGGGTGCTCATGTTAGCTCGAACTGTCCGCCTTCGATCTGCCCCTGCTTGCGGTACAGATCGAGCTTCTGGCGAGTGTCTTGGATGTCTAGGTTTCGCATGGTTAGCTGACCAATTCTGTCGGCTGGTCCAAAGGCGGAGTCTTCGGTGCGCTCCATAGAGAGCTTCTCTGGGTGGTAGCTAAAGTTCTCACCCTCGGTTGAAACAATCGTGTAGTCATCGCCACGACGAAGTCTTAGGGTTACCGAACCGTTGATTGCGCTTGCCACCCACTTGGTTAGCGATTCACGCAGCATCAGAGTCTGCGGATCAAGCCAGCGACCTTCGTACAACAATCTGCCCATGCGACGACCCTCGGCGTGGTAGTTCGCAATGGTGTCCTCGTTGTGGATCGCACTCATTAGTCGCTCGTAGGCAATGTGAATCAGCGCCATTCCAGGTGCTTCGTAGATACCGCGGCTCTTGGCTTCGATAATGCGGTTCTCAATCTGATCGCTCATGCCTAGGCCGTGACGGCCACCAATGGCATTGGCCTCCATGATCACCGCTGCAGCAGAATCCAGCTTCTTGCCGTTGATTGCAACTGGGCGACCTTGCGAGAAGGTGATCTTTACGTCTTCGGTCTTGATCTCAACACTTGGGTCCCAGAACTTCACGCCCATGATTGGTTCAACAATCTCAAAAGAGGTATCTAGGAATTCCAAAGATTTTGCTTCGTGAGTAGCACCGAGCATGTTGGCATCGGTTGAATATGCCTTTTCCTTGCTGGCGCGGTAGGGGAGTTTGCGCTCCTGTAGCCACTCGCTCATCTCGTGGCGACCGCCAAGTTCGGTTACAAAGTCATTGTCTAGCCAAGGCTTGTAGATCTTCAGGTTCGGGTTTGCCAACAGGCCATAGCGGTAAAAGCGCTCGATGTCGTTGCCCTTATATGTAGAGCCGTCGCCCCAGATCTCAACGCCGTCTTCGCGCATAGCGCGAACCAAAAGGGTTCCGGTTACAACTCTTCCCAGCGGGGTGGTGTTGAAGTAAACCTTGCCGCCGGTGCGAATGTGAAAAGCACCACATGCAATTGCGGCCAAACCTTCTTCGGCTAGCGATTCACGGCAGTCAACCAATCGCCCAGCTTCAGCGCCATACTCGGTTGCTCGAGCGGGGATCGAATCGATATCGTCCTCGTCGTACTGACCTAGGTTGGCGGTGTAGGCGAACGGAATTGCACCTTTTTCGCGCATCCACGCGACCGCAACTGAAGTGTCGAGACCGCCAGAAAACGCGATGCCGACCTTTTGACCAACTGGTAGAGAAGCTAGAACCTTAGACACAGGCTCAAGGGTAACGGAAAAACCTACCGTTAGGCCCTTGCCATCGCACTTCTTAGAGTGTCCAAACCTAGACCACCAAGGTTCAGTGCGGTCTTGTGGAACTCCTTGATGTCGAAGCTTGCTCCCTTTCGAGCTGCATAGTCATCGCGAATCTGCTCCCAGATGCGCTGTCCGACCTTGTAGCTTGGGGCCTGTGCTGGCCAACCGAAGTAGCGGGTTACTTCAAAGCGCACGAACTCTGGGCTCATGTTCACATTGCTGCGCATGAAGTTCAATGCGTAATCGAAGTCCCAAACTCCGGTTCCCTCGAGGTTCTGCTTGCCAAGGTGAACACCGATGTCCAAAACGACACGAGCAGCACGCATGCGCTGGCCATCTAGCATGCCTAGACGATCTGCAGGGTTTGATAGGAAGCCAAGCTCCTCCATCAAGCGCTCTGCGTAAAGTGCCCAACCCTCACCGTGACCAGAGGTCCAGGAGGAGAGTCTGCGCCATGCGTTCAGGGTGTCGCGAATGTAGGTGGCTTGTGCGACCTGCAGGTGGTGACCTGGAACACCCTCGTGGTAAACGGTGGTGGTCTCACGCCAAGTATCAAACTCAGTAACGCCAACCGGTACCGACCACCACATTCTGCCCGGACGGGAGAAGTCATCGGATGGACCGGTGTAGTAGATGCCACCGTGCTGGGTTGGAGCAATCATGCACTCCAGCTTCTTGATTGGGTCTGCAATCTCAAAGTGAGTGCCCGATAGCTTGGCAATTGCCTCATCGCTTAGCTTCTGCATCCACTTCTGCAATGCCTCGGTGCCGTGCAGCTTGGTGCTTGGGTCGTTCTCTAGGTGCTTGACTGCCTCGGCAACCGATGCGCCAGGAAGAATCTCGTTGGCAACTGCGGTCTGTTCTGCAATTACGCGAGCGAGTTCCTGCTTGCCCCACTCGTAGGTCTCGTCTAGGTCAACAGTTGCACCTAGGAAGCGACGGCTAAGAATCTGGTAGCGCTCGCGCCCGATTGCATCTGGAGAGGTGGTACGAGGCAGCAATCCCTTTAGGTAGTCTCCGAATTCGGCGTAGCCTGCGGTTGCGGAAACGGCAGCTTCAGCCAGCTGCTTCTTTAGCGTCTCAGGAAGCTCACCGTTCTCTGCCTTGGCGTTCTTTGCGAAGGTGTGGAAAAAGCCATCTGGGCTGGTGATTTGCTCAGCCTGCTTGATTACCTCAGTTAGCTGGCGGGCTGCT
>JBEGUQ010000098.1:0-3034 GCA_041178805.1 Actinomycetota bacterium | reverse complement strand
TTACAAAAATCAATCCGCCACGCCACATTGGGCACAAATCCCAAACAGTTCGATGCTGTGACTTACGTCTTTGAAGCCGTGAGATAGGGCAAGTTGGGCTGCTGCAGCCTCAAATCCGGCCAATTCAAATTCCTCAGCTTTGCCACATTCCCGACAAATCAAGTGGTGGTGGTGATCGGTTCCGCAGTTGCGGTATTTGGTTTCACCGTCTGCCGTAGCCAAAGAATCGGCTTCTCCGAGCTGTGTCAGGTCGGTGAGTGCTCGATAAACGGTGGTCAGGCCGATCTTTTGGCCCTGCTGAGCCAAAGCCTGGTAGAGCTCCTGTGCAGAAACAAAGCCGGATGCGGCAGCTAGGGCTTCTCTGACCGCGGTCTTTTGCCAGGTTGAGCGCTTCTGAGTCACTTAGTCACCGCCAATTTCTTGCTCACTGCCTCAACCAGGCGCGCGATTATGTAAATCAAGAAGGAGATAGTGGTCACGTATGGGCTAATTGGTAGCGAGGAGCCCAGCGCTAGCAAGATGCCACCGAGCATACTCACCGCGGCGAACACCACACTCAGGATTGGAACCCAAAGCTGGCTACTACTCAATCGAAGCGCTGCTGCTGCAGGTGTCACAAGCAAGGCCAACACCAAAAGCGCACCAACCACCTGAACCGCTGCCGCAACCGCCAACCCAAGCAGCAGCACAAAACCAATGCCCAGTGCCTTCACCGGAACGCCTCTAGCCATTGCGACCTCAGGATCAAGCGAAGCAAAGCTCAAAGGCCGCCAAATCACGAGCATCGAAACCACAACCAAGAGTGCAATGCCTGCCATTGAAAAGAGCTTCGGGTCATCAACCGCAACGATTTGGCCGGTTAGCAAACCGAACTTGTTTGCAGCTCTGCCCGGATAAAGCGATAGCGCCAGGATGCCAAGGCCAAGACCAAATGGCATCAGGACCGCGACTATGGAATTGCGATCTTTGGCCCTATCTCCCAAAAAGGCGATGATTCCTGCCGCTATCAAAGAGCCAAAAATTGAACCAAACACCACGTCAAACCCAATAAGCAAGGCAATTGCAGCCCCGGCAAAGGAAAGTTCGGCGATGCCGTGAACGGCAAAGGAAAGTTCGCGGTTCATAACAAAGACACCTACCAGGCCGCCAATTAGCGCAAGCAATACTCCGGCGATCAGGGAGTTGGTGACCAGTGGCAAAAGCCTGTCGTAGTCCGAGAAGTTGATGATGTCGCTGATATTCATTACAGCCACTCCTCATCTTCATGATGGTCATGGTCGTGAGCGCCAAGAACTACAACGCGGCCCTGGTTTCTAACCACATCAATCTCAGTGCCGTAGAGCTCACTTAGAACATCGGACTGCAGCACCTCATCCGCGGTGCCAATCGAATAGCGACCCTGAGCCAGGTAAAGCACGCGGTCTACAAAATCGATAATCGGGTTCACATCGTGAGTGACAAACAAAACCGCAGCGCCAAATCTCTCGCTTTGCTGGTGAACCAGCTCGCTTACCACCTGCTGATGGTGCAGATCCAGTGCACTAAGCGGCTCGTCGGCCAAAATCAGCTTCGGGTGAGAAATCACAGCTTGGGCAACCCTGACGCGTTGCATCTCTCCGCCGGAGAGTTCACCGATTGGGGTTTGGGCTAGGTGAGCAGCATCCACCTGAGCTAATGCCTCAAGCGCTAGGGCTTTTTTCTTGGCAGATGGCAAAGGCAAACCGAAACTGTGTCCATCAAGCCCGAATCGGACTGCATCCACCACCTTTAGCGGAAGACCTGAGTCAATAGCTCGGTGCTGCGGGACATAGCCAATCTGAGTGTTGCCATGCCTAGAAGGCTTGCCTAGGAACTCAATCGAACCGGAGCTAAGTGCCTGCTGGCCCAAGATGCTCTTGAGCAACATCGACTTACCAGAGCCGTTCGCGCCAATAACAGCGACGAACTCGCCGGGTTGGATCTCCAAATTCAGGTCGTGCCAAACCACCCGCTGGTCAAAGGCCAGCGAGGCGTTTTTCACCTGAAGTAAGGACACTAGTAAACGGCCTCTTGGACCTGGTCTAATACCTGGTTCATCCAGTCGAAGTAGTTCATGTCGGCTTCTGGAATCAGCTCGCTGAACTGCACAACTGGAACACCTTCGGATTCGGCAAGTTTTCTAAGTCGCTCAGAAACCTGATCTTCGACCTGAGCGTTAGTAACCAAAATTGCAACAAGGTTGTTCTTGATCAGGGTCTCAGCCTTTGCGAGCGCCGCAGGTGGGACTTCGGTTTCCTCTTCGATGGCATCAGCAAGTGCTTCTGGGGTTAGGTTCTCAAACCCAGCGTGCTCAAGCAGTAGGTTCCCCACACCCTCGGTGGTTAGAACGCCAAGACCTAGCGAGTGGCCAGCAAGGCCCTCTAGGCGCACCTGCAGGTTGTCGAGCTCCACCTTGAAGGAGTCGTAGTTCTTGTTCACATCGGTAAATGACTCAGGTCTGATATCGGTCAGCGCAGCCACGAAACCCTGGGAGAACTCATTAACGGCATCAAAGTCATACCAAACGTGCTCATTGTCGTGAGAGTGAGCGTGAACATCGCTCTCACCGGTCGACTCCTCTACAGGAACAGCCATCTGAACAATCTTGGCTTCGTCTGCTGCCTGGATCAGGGTGGTAATGAAATCGTCGTAACCCCCGCCATTCATGACAATAATCTCTGAATCATTGACGGCAAGCTGGTCGCGAGCGGAAGCTTCGTAAGAATGTGGATCTTGCATTGGATCATCGAGGATCACGGTGACCTCTACCCAGTCGCCACCAAGCTGCTTGGCGATATCGCCCCAGACGTTTGTGGTGGCCAATACCTTCACAACGCCGGTTGGGCCGGTTCTAGTGACCGAAGGTGATGACGATGTGCTTGGGGTAGCGCCTGGGTCAAAGATGCCCGGCGCGATAACAAAAACAGCGAGCAGTCCTGCTACGGCTGCGGCAAGCAGGCCAAAGATCCATTTCTTCATGCTTCGACATTACGCTTATTGAAAATGAATGTCAATT
>JBEGUQ010000097.1:0-3466 GCA_041178805.1 Actinomycetota bacterium | reverse complement strand
GCTGCAAACGTTCTAACCAAATCAGTCTTTGAGGCAGCTGACCTTTTGGAGTTTGATCTAAGTAAGCCAGCCTTGGACCTCTACGCGGGTGCTGGTCTATTCAGCGCCACCATGGCAGCCAAGTTCGGTTCAACTAGCTTCACTGCAGTCGAGAACAGCAAGCAGGCCGTGAACGATGGAACCAAGTCGGCAATCGATCTTTCAAACCTAAAGTTTGAGAAGTCAGACGTGCTGCAGTATTTGCGCATCGCAAGTGCCAAGCCAGGTAGCTTCGACACCGTAGTGCTGGACCCTCCGCGCTCGGGAGCTGCTGGCAAGGTAATTGATCAGCTCGTGAAGCTTCGCCCGCGAAACATCATTTATGTTGCTTGCGACCCGGTTGCACTTGCCCGAGACCTTGGCTCGCTTTCAAAGGCGGGATACCAACTTAGGGGACTCAAATCGTTAGATATTTTCCCTCATACCCACCACTTTGAAGCGGTTGCTGCCCTAACTCTTGGCTAGCCTAGATCGGTATGCAAAAGATCAGAGTAGCCATAGTCGATGACCACGAGGCAGTGCGCCTCGGGTTCGCTGGCACTTGTAATGAGAATGGCCTTGAGCTAGTTGGTTCTGCCGCAACAGTGAGTGATCTCCTTCTTCAAATCGCAGAGAAAGACTGCGAGGTTGTCGTCGCAGATCTGTCGTTGGCCGATGGCTCTTTGGTCGAGGAAAACATACAGCGCTTGGTTGATACCGGGCCTGCAGTATTGATCTACAGCATCGCCGACAAACCTCCGCTAATGCGCTCTGCCTTGAGGGCTGGAGCCACCGCCATCGTTTCAAAGTCCAAGCCGATGGCAACTCTTATCGAGGCAATCTCTCTCGCGTCCCAGGGCATAATCATCAACAACGCGGAGACCAGTGCGCTGATTGATGCTGATCGTCTTTTCAAAGAGGTCAAGCTATCCGAACGAGAAAAAGAAGTGCTCTCGCTTTACGCCTCCGGCATGAGCCTCAAGCAGGTTGCCTACCAACTTCAAATCAAGCCATCAAGTGCAAAAGAGCACATCGATCGAGTCCGAGTCAAGTACGCAAGGCTGGGACGAGAGGCTGCCACCAAGGTTGATCTTTTCCGTCGAGCAATCGAAGACGGCTTGCTTCAGGGAGAGCTGCTCTAGGTGTCAAAGCCGCTGCTTTCTTCGGCCGCCAGTGTTCGGCTCGAGACTATGTTCAGTCGAATTTACGCGGCGGTTGTCGCTGTGTTGCAGGTCGAAGTAATCGCAAATGCCATTTTCCAAGCTCCTTATCTTGGCGTTGGTAAGTGGTGGGTGGTCATCTATGTGACCTTGCCAATCATTGGCATGAACGTCTGGGCATGGCTTCGAGGATCTTTAGGATTTTGGGCTTACCTCCATGGCGCGACGGTTTTGATTGCCCTCTGGAGATGGCAAACGTTGGTAGTAGATCCAAATTTGCTACCGGAAAACTTCCAAGCGTGGGTCTGGTGGTTGGTAGGTACGGCGACAATCACAATGGGTGTCGCAAAACCACTTTGGCTAGGTGCTCTCTATTTGGTGGCTGCGTCGGCTAGCTGGTTTTATCTCGACACATCTGTCGCCGGCGGGTCTGGTGACCCAGCCATTGCGCTGCAGGATTCGGTCTATGTCTTCTTGTTAGGGGGAGCAGTCTCCTCTTTGATTCGATTGACGAGAGAGGGTGCGAGGCGGGCCGACGAGGCGAACTCAATTGCAATCGCATTTGCTATCGAGCAGGCGCAAATTGATGCGGCAGAGCGTGAACGTCAGCGCATTGATGCGCTGGTTCATGACCGAGTTCTGAACACTCTGCTGGTAGCGGCGAATGCCAAGTCAATTCAAGAGCAACAGGCTGTTGCCACTTTGGCAATTGAAGCTATCGCGAGTCTCGAATCTGCGGTCTCGGATCAGGAGTATGAATCCAGGGTTACTACCCTCGGGCTTTATCGCTCACTTAGAAAAGCAGCCTTTCGCACATCTCACGATATTGAGGTTGAGATTCTTTCTGCTGGATTAGAGGAGATTCCAGCGGAAATCGCACAAACCATCACTGAGTCCGCTTTGCAGGCCATGGACAACGCAGTGAGGCACTCTAAGGCCAACCGCATCGAACTTCGATTAGGAAGCCCAACGCTTGCCGGTTTGGTTGTTGAGGTCAAAGACAATGGCACTGGCTTTTCCCCGGAGCGTTTGCCAAAAGACCGCTTGGGAATTAGCACCTCCATCAAGGCACGCATGGATCTTATTGGTGGCGAAGCTCAAGTTTCCAGCAGCCCAGGAAATGGCACGACAGTGCTTCTGCGGTGGGCAAAGTGATTCAACTTTCTCGCGCCGCAATTTCAATTTTCGCCCTGGCATTCGGGATGTATCACGGAGTTTTGGGATTACTAAATTTTTCACACTATGAGCACCCCCTATACGCGGTGGTTGCGATTGGCGTTTATTTCCTTGGCCTGATAGTCGCAGTCTTCGACCAGCCGGGCCTTCGCCTCAAGGACAGCAAAGCGGTCTTTAGTTTTGTAATTGCATTGGCAATCCCACTGCTGATGGCTGCCTCGGTATCGGGTAGTCACCGTGACAATCACAGCACCTGGTATGTGGCCGGAGTCGCAACCCTGATGGCAGTTATTGCCCTGAGACAACATAAAGTGTTGGCCTGGTCTGGAGTGATTCTCATGAGCACTCAGGTTCTGCTGTGGGGAGGAATCGGCTTGCTTTTCAGTGCCGGAATCTTTGGTGCCTTGATGTTGGTAACGGCTGCTCACTCGGCTTCGGTCACATTGGCGTCGTCGGCAAAAGCAGCTGAGGATTTTCGCGAGCAAGCGCTCATCACTTCGGCAGCAACCGCTGCAAAGACAGCTGCCAGAAATGAACGTCAGCTCAGGGTCGAGCAAGCCCTTGGCACAGCGCTTCCAATTTTGAACAAGATAGAGCGGCAGGCGGGAAACTTAAGTCCTGAGGATAGAGAACAGGCGCTTGCTCTTGAGGCAATTCTTCGCGATCAGATTCGCGGGCGACACTTCGATCTTGAGGCAATTCTTCGCGATCAGATTCGCGGGCGACACTTCGATTCACCAAGACTGCTCTCGGAAATATCTGCGGCTCGAGCTAGGGGTGTAGAGGTGCAGGTTTTGGATGACGGTGGACTCGATCAGCTCTCTGAGCAACAGCGAGATAAGTTGCTAGCTGAGGTTGCCAAGCACGTGTCAACTGTTTTTGAGGGCAGGTTAGTTTTGCGCTCAGTCGCGGATGAAACTTGGGCGGTTTCTGTAACCGCGACAAGACCAGGCTCTGACTCTCCGGATTTGTTTGTTCGACTTTAAAAGTTGAAGGGCGGATCAAAAGATCTCGCCCATTCAATTCCCCTGTGCCATGCACACTCTTCGAGCACCCTTGGCTGCCTTTCGAAGATGGTTTTATTTCACCGAAGTTTGTGACTGGATGAGTGC
>JBEGUQ010000096.1:0-3613 GCA_041178805.1 Actinomycetota bacterium | reverse complement strand
GGTTGTTGGTTACTACTCCAACATCTCTAACCGCACCGGTCGCGTGAAGCTTGATGGCTACGGTGGCAATTTGGTCAAGAACGTAATCGGCGTATACGTCGAGGAGTTCTACCCACTTCGCCCCGAGACCACCGTCACCCTTACAAATGGCCTCACCGCAACGCTTTGGACTGAGCTTTCAAGGCTCAATGGTGCAGAGCTAGTGGCCGGGTTCCAGGACACCGATGTTGATGGCTCTGTTGCTATCGCAAGAAGAAACCTTGGAACTTCGACTGCCTGGTACCAGGGCACCGAGCTAACCCTGGATTCGCAGAAGAGCTTCTTTGCCGAGATCGCCTCAGAGCTTGGTATCAAGCCTGAAGGTGGCAATGGGGTAGAAGTACTTCACCGTGGACCATACCGCCTAGAGATTGACCACAACCGCAACTCCGTTGAGGTCAGCAAAAGCTAATTGAGTTAAAAAGAAAAACCCTGAGAGCAATCTCAGGGTTTTTTCTTGTGCGGGTGAAGGGCGGATTTTCTTGGCTGTGGAAAACCCCAAGCACGAATTTTAAACGCTTGGAAAACTTCCACCATGTCGATGCTTGGTGAATTGGTGCAGCGGGCAAGAGGCCTCGCTGTCTCAAACAAGGTCGCCATAGAAAGCGCCATAACTAAAGCGGTCGATGAGCTTGCCGAGCGAGCACCTGGTCCAGTAGACGAGTCGGAGCTGCAGGTTCTGGCCATGCGCGAGCTCGCAGGTTATGGAGTCCTGCAACCATTTTTAGACGACCCAGACATCGAGGAAATCTGGATCAATCGCCCAGGACAGCTTCACTACTATTCCGATTCTCACCATGTGGTTGACCTTGAACTAACGGCCTCGCAAATCAGAAACATCACGCTTCGAATGTTGGCATTCTCTGGTCGGAGGGTCGATCGGCTAACACCATATGTCGATGCGAATTTGCCGGATGGCTCAAGACTGCACGTTGTTATCCCAGAGCTCACCAGGGACTTCTGGGCGATAAACATTCGTAAGTTTCGCTCTGGTCGAATCACGCTTTTAGAGCTTGAGCGACTCGGAACACTGCAGCCGGCTCAGCGCAAAAAGCTCGAGACTGCTATGAGGGCACAGCAAAGCATTCTGATTGCTGGGGCAACCCAGGCTGGTAAAACCACCATGATGACCGCGCTGTTGGCAGAACTTGAACCTCATGAGCGATTGATTTCCTGCGAGGACACCTTTGAGCTTGCAATTCACCACGACGACTGGGTTGCAATGCAGGTGCGGCCGGCAAGTGCTGAGGGCACTCGGGAAATAGGTCTTCGCGAATTAGTGAAACAGTCACTTCGCATGCGGCCATCACGACTAGTGATTGGCGAGGTGAGAGGTGCAGAGGCACTGGATATGTTGGTTGCCCTGAATTCCGGCATTCCAGGCCTCTGCACCTTGCACGCCGATTCGGCGAGGGCGGCACTTCAAAAGCTTTTGACCTTGCCCCTTTTGGCTGGGGAGAACATCACGGACAAGTTCCTGCGCCCGACAGTGCTGGGAGCTTTTGACCTTGTGGTTTTTTGCAAACGGCTGCCGGATGGCAACCGCATCATCTCGGAGATTCTGGAGGTCAGCGATGCGGTTCTATAAAGAGCTGATAGACAGGGCCGGCTTTTCTTCACATGCGAACCACGTTGGCCTGCTCATAGTTGCGAGCTCTTTAGCGATTGGATTTTTGGTTTACCTATTCAGTGGCATCTGGGGGCTTGCATTTTGCATGTCTCTCCTGGCTTTGGCCTTCGCCATTGAAGTCCTCAGACTGAAAGCAGAGACTCGCCAACGGGCTTTCGATGCCTGCTGGCCACAGGTGTTTGACAGCTTCCAATCCGCGAGCATCAGCGGGCTTGGTTTCAGGGAGCAGTTGGAATACCTGGCAGCACAGGGACCCGTGGCACTTAGAAGCGAATTTGGCAATCTGCTTGAACTTTACGACTCGGGATATGAACTAGACCGCTTGATGCCGCAGCTTCGCCTGCAGTTTTCCAATCGCTATGCCGATCTATTGGCGCTATTGATTGAGCTCGACTCTGAACTCGGTGGACATGGCATGGCAATCACCTACCAGCGGGCGGCGGTCCAGGTTCGAAAGGAGCAAGGGGAGATTTCCCAACTCCAGGCTAAACAGGGCTGGGTTTCCTCAAGCGCGAAGTTAGCTCTGCTCGCTCCCTGGCTAATCGCACTGGTGCTAGTACAACTCCCGCAAAACAAAGCGGCCTTTGCCACAGAACTCGGTGCCTTGGTTTTGATTCTGGGTTTGGTGCTGAGTTTGGTCGCCTATGCCCTGGTGAATCGACTGGGTCGATTACCACTTCCAGGGCGGGTGCTACATGGAACTAAGTGAGCGGCTACTTCAAGCCCATAGACCAGCTGTGGCCATTTCGAGCGACTTCAGCCTTCAGCGACTTGTGGCTCGGTATCGCAGCAAATCGGCAAGTCGTCGCTTTGCAGAAGAAGCCAAGCAATTTGCGGATGTGACCCAGGTTTTTGGGTTACTGCTTGAAAACGGACTACCCGTCTCTGTCGCGATCAGATGGCTTGAGCCAAGACTGAGTGGTGTTTGGCAGCAGAACTTTAGGTTTCTGATAGACAACCTCGACCTCGGGGCTGACCTGATTGCGGAGCTGCAAGCTTTGTCTGAGCGCATGCCAATTGCTGAGGTCATCGAGTTCACGCAAAAGCTTCAAATCTCAATTGAGCGCGGAACTCCCAGCGCTCACCAAATTTCGCAACTGTCGGACTCAATACGTCAGCAGGTTTTGCGCGGTCTTATAAAGCGAGCTGGTCAAAACGAAACCAAAATGCTGGTTCCGACCATCTTCTTGATTCTGCCGGTGACGGTGTTATTCGCGATATTCCCATCTCTGGCTGTTCTGCAATCCACCTACTAAATGAAAGGAATGAAATATGAAAAAACTACTAACGTCCGAGCGCGGTGATGTGCCGGGCTGGGTATTGATAACACTTATGACCGCGGGGCTGGTGGTCGTGATTTGGGCATTCGCCGCTCCAGCGCTGCAGGGAGTATTTGATGAGGCCATGGACCGGGTGGTCAAGTTTTGAATGATCGAGGAAGTGCGGTAATCGCTGCGCTGGCTGGAATCACGCTTGCCACCACCGTGACGCTAACCACATTGGCACTCGGGCTATCGGCAATCAATGTAATGGTCATTAGAGATGCTGCAATTGATGCTTCGCAGCAGGCAGCGCTTGCTAAGTCCTCGTCGAAAAACGATTACCTGTTGCGATTGATTCAAAAACGTGTCCCCTCCATGGTTTCGGTGCGGGTGGTGGAGATTTACGACGAAGCGGTGACTGGCTATCGAGTCGAAGGGGCATTGCCGGGACTTGGTTTTCTATCGGGGCTAACAAATGTGAGTGTTGAAGTCTCGGCTGCGAATGAAGCCATTCTCTGATTCTGGATCTAGCCCGCTAGAACTTGTGACCCTTACCGCTCTATTGGTAATGCCAATAGGTCTAGCAATAGGTATGTATCAGCAGTTAGCCAATGAGTTGGCAGCCGAGTCCATTGCCAGACACTCGCTCAGGCTCTCCATGCTCTCAACTCCGCAAAAGCCA
>JBEGUQ010000095.1:0-3110 GCA_041178805.1 Actinomycetota bacterium | reverse complement strand
TGTGCTCTAACGGATGAGACTCGATTCCTGTTCAATTCCGAGCGTTTTGGTTTGATGCGACCGGACTCCTACCTGGTGAACATCGCTAGGGGAGAGGTAGTCGACCAAGAAGCTCTGCTTCACGCGCTGTCTTCTGGTCAGATCGCCGGTGCAGCAACGGATGTTACTTATCCCGAACCGCTGCCCGAAGGTCACCCAATGTGGAGCGAACCAAGGCTCATCATCACCCCTCACACTGCAGACACCTTGCCTCAGGTCACCAGGCTCTTCTCTGAGCGCTTGCGGGTGAATGTCGGTGCTTGGTTGTCTGGAGACTCACTAACCGGCGTCGTGGACAAAGCGCTGGGCTACTAGTGGAATTCGGAACCTGGGCACTCTACGCAGCAGCTGCGGTGGGGTTGTCTCTGACTCCAGGTCCTAACGGTTTACTTGCCCTAACTCACGGAGCGCTTTACGGAACCAAGAAAACCTTGGCAACCATCTTTGGCGGACTGCTTGGTTTTGCGGCGGTCATTGGCATGAGCATGTTTGGTATTGGAGCATTGCTTCAGGCTTCGGCTGAACTGCTAACAGTTTTGAAATGGGTTGGCGGCGCATACCTTGTCTGGCTAGGCATTCAGGTCTGGAGATCTGAGCCAATCGGCATTGTCGACACTTCAAACCGAGCAAAACTTTCGTCCTCGAAGCTATTTAGCCAGGGTTTCCTGTCGGCAGTAACCAACCCAAAGGGCATTCTGTTTTTCGTGGCATTTCTGCCGCAATTCATTGATCCAAACGCATCGCTGTTCTTGCAGTTCGTGATCATGGCAGCGACATTTGTGTTCGTCGAATTTTGGTATGAGCTAATGGTTGCGACTTTGGCGGACCGCATTCAGCCTTGGCTGAAAAAGGTAGGCAAAAACTTCAACCGAGTGTTTGGTTCGGTGTTTATGGCAATTGGAGTATTGCTACCGCTTCGTTAGAACGCGATCTGCTTTCTAAGCATCTCGATGTGACCCTTGGCCTTAACGTTGTAGAAGACATGTGAGAGCACACCCTTTTCGTCGACCACGAAGGTTGAGCGAATAGTGCCCATGTAGGTCTTGCCATACATACTCTTCTCGCCGTATGAGCCATAGGCCAACTGAACCGCGTTGTCAGGGTCGCTCAAAAGCTCAAAGTTCAAACCTTCTTTGTCCTTGAACTTCTTTAGCTTCCCTGGCTCGTCAGGCGAGATGCCCAGCACGGTGTAGCCAGCAGACTTGAGCGAATTGATGTTGTCTCTAAAGTCACAAGCCTGAGTGGTGCAGCCTGGGGTGGAGGCGGCAGGGTAGAAGTAAACGACTACCTTCTCACCCAGGGTCGAAGCCAAAGAAATCTCCTGGCCGTCCTGGTTCTTTAGGGTGAACTGCGGTGCCTTGGCACCGATCTCTAGCGTTGAAGTCATTAGGGAAATAACTTTCTAAGCCCCGATACAATTCCCACATGTTCGCATCCGTTGCCGGCTTCTTTACCGGGCTCTCTTTGATCATCGCCATCGGTGCTCAAAACGCCTATGTGCTCAGGCTCGGATTGATGCGACACCATGTCTTTGCAGCGGTCCTTTTTTGCGCGGTTTCAGACGCGCTGTTGATTATCGCCGGAGTAGCTGGACTAGGTGCGGTGATCCAGCAGGTGCCACTATTACTTGAGGTCTTCCGCTACGCAGGAGCCGCCTACCTAATTTGGTTCGGTATCGGGGCTGTGCGTAGAGCAATAAAGCCAAGTTCTCTCGAGGCTCAGGGTGAAGCACTACCGCTAATCAAAACCTTGGGAACCATGGCAGCTCTCACCTGGCTCAACCCACATGTTTATCTGGACACGGTTATTCTTCTAGGTTCGATTGGAAATCAATTCGTTCCCAACCAATGGTGGTTTGCCCTGGGGGCTGCAACGGCCAGTTTTGTCTGGTTCTTTTCTCTGGGCTATGGAGCAAAGCTGTTGTCCAGGTACATGTCATCGGTCCGTTTCTGGCAGGTGTTGGACTCTGTCATCGCTGCGGTGATGTTCACCATCGCATTGACGCTGCTTTTCTCCAATTTCTAAGTTTTGTCTAGGGGCACTAGACTTAGATTATGAATCGATTACCGGCGAACCTATCGATGGGTGCAGTAACCCTGAAGGTCGCAGACGTGGAAAAAATGCTTCGGTTCTACACCCAGGGTGTGGGCCTCAAAGTGTTAGCTAGTTCGGAAAATGGTTATGCGCTGGGCGAGACTGTCCCTGTTTTGTTCTTGGAACACGCCCCTGAACTTCGACAAGCTGGCGAGCATGAGGCGGGGCTGTTTCACACTGCATTCCTTTTCCGCTCTGAACCTGCGCTGGCATTCGCAGTGGCCTCTGTGGCCAGTAACTATCCCGGCACCTTTACCGGAAGCGCTGACCACCTGGTTTCAAAGGCCTTCTACTTTGACGATCCAGAAGGTAATGGAGTTGAACTTTATTGGGATCGCCCAAGAGATCAGTGGGAGTGGCAAAACGGCGAGGTGAAAATGGCTACATTGGCGCTGGACCCGAACCAGTTCTTGTCCGCGCACCTCGATTCGGCTTCCGCTGAAGTTGCGAGCATCGGTCACGTCCATCTCAGCGTGGGGTCCATAGAGCAGGCCAAAGATTTCTATGTGAACACTCTTGGGTTCGACATAACGACCAACTATGCCAACACAGCGTTATTCGTTGCCGCCGGCGGTTATCACCACCACATGGCGATGAATATTTGGCGATCCAGGGGCGCAGGCAGAAGACAACCTACGCTCGGGCTGGGCGAGGTTCGCATCGAACTTGGCAGTAGCGAGGAGTTGTTGAAAGTGGAGGAATACCTCAAAGGTGCCAACACCCAGTTTGCAAATGACGGTGAAGCAATTCAAATTCTCGACCCATGGGGAAATCACGTTTCAATTCGGGCATAATCAAAGCGTGAACTCAGACAGTTTTGGCAATTTCGCGAATCGCTCCAGCTCAAAGTGGCGCAGGTTCCCTGAAGATGTTCTTCCAATGCACGTTGCAGAGATGGACTTTGATGTCGCACCTGCAATTCGCGATCGAATCAAGGACCTAACCGACCGCTCCGACCTTGGTTACACCGGGCCGGT
>JBEGUQ010000094.1:0-3117 GCA_041178805.1 Actinomycetota bacterium | reverse complement strand
TGGTTGGCTGGCAGCCGATAACTCGGTCCCAGTGGTCTTCATCGCAGGAACCGCATTGGTCTTGGCCGTGCCAATCATGCTCGGTGCAATGGCCGGTGTCATGAGTGAGCGCAGCGGTATTACCAACATCGCAATCGAAGGTCAGCTATTGACCGGAGCGTTCATGGCTGCTGTTGTATCCAGCATCACCGATAGCTTTGCGCTGGGAATCTTCGCCGCAATGTTTACCGCCTCTTTGATGAGCATGGTGCTAGCGGTGTTCGCGATCAAGTTCCTGGCCCAGCAGATCATTGTTGGAGTGGTGCTGAACGTTTTGGTTATCGGTATTACCAACTTCCTCTACCAGCAGTGGCTAACCGAGGATGGTGAGAACGTCAACTTCCCTGGGACTCTGGACATCGTCAAGATTCCGTTCCTGAGTGATATTCCAGTTCTCGGACCGGTGCTATTTGAAAACCGAATCACTGTTTTCGCAGCGCTACTGATCGTTCCAGCGCTTTGGTTTGTGCTTTTCAAGACCAAGCTGGGATTGCGCGCAAGAGCGGTGGGTGAACACCCGTTGGCTGCTGACACCGTAGGTATCAACGTGAGCCGAACTCGCTTCTGGTGGGTAACCATCGGTGGCGCTATTGCAGGTTTGGGCGGTGCCGCTTTGACTGTTGGTAATGCCGGAGCTTTTGGTCGTGAAATGTCTGGTGGCTTTGGATTCATCGCACTTGCCGTGGTAATCCTCGGTCGCTGGCACCCAATCTCGGCGGCGCTCGCTGCACTGCTGTTTGGTTTCTCAATCATCTTGCGAGTTTGGGCAAACCAGGTAAGCCCTGGTATCCCATCCGATTTCATCACCATGGTTCCTTACATCGTGACCATCATCGCGGTGGTTGGTTTTGTAGGTCAGTCCAGACCTCCAAAGTCACTTGCCATCCCATACGTGAAGGGTTAATCATGGAAATCGATTGGGCTGCACTGAAGTCCGAAGCAACTAAGGCGATGAAAAAGGCCTATGCGCCATATTCGAACTTCCCGGTTGGAGCTGCAGCGCTAACTGACAAGGGCGAAATCATCTCCGGCTGCAATGTCGAGAATGCCTCTTACGGAGTTGGCTTGTGTGCCGAGTGCTCTTTGGTGAGTGAGCTGTATCGAGTCGGTGGCGGGAAGCTTGTCGCTTTCTCCTGTGTCGATGGAGCGGGAAACACCTTGATGCCTTGTGGTCGCTGCCGCCAGCTACTCTACGAACACCACGCACCTGGAATGTTGCTAGACACCGTTTCCGGCATCAAGACGATCTACGAAGTATTACCTGATGCCTTCGGGCCTGAACACCTGGAGCAAAAGTGAGTTTTTCCGCCGTCGAACTAATCATCAAAAAGCGTGAGCGGTTTGAGCTAAGCACCGAAGAAATTCGCTGGTTGGTTGCAAACTACACCTCCGGTGTTGTCGCAGATGAGCAGATGTCTGCGATGGCCATGGCGATCTTGCTAAACGGCATGAATCGACGCGAGATCAAAGACCTAACTTTGGCAATGATCGATTCCGGTGAGCGTTTGGAATTCGCAGGTCTTGTAATGCCAACCGCAGATAAGCACTCAACCGGAGGCGTTGGTGACAAGATCACCCTGCCGCTGGCACCTTTGGTTGCCTCCTACGGTGTTGCCGTCCCTCAGCTGTCTGGTCGAGGACTCGGTCACACCGGTGGCACGCTCGACAAACTAGAAGCGATTCCAGGTTGGCAGGCCAGCCTTTCAAACACCGAGCTCTACTCGCAGTTGGCTGAGGTTGGAGCAGTTATCTGCGCAGCAGGTTCCGGCCTTGCACCTGCCGATAGAAAGCTTTACTCGCTGCGCGATGTCACCGGCACCGTTGAGGCCATCCCGCTTATCGCATCCTCAATCATGAGCAAGAAAATTGCGGAGGGCACCAAGGCGTTGGTCTTGGACGTGAAGGTTGGTTCTGGAGCTTTCATGAAGACCCTAGATAGGGCCACCGAGTTGGCTCAGACTTTGGTTGCGCTTGGTCAGGATGCTGGCGTAAACACCTCGGCGCTATTGACTGACATGTCAACCCCGCTTGGTCTAAAGATCGGCAATGCCCTCGAAGTTGAGGAGTCGGTAGAAGTTCTTGCCGGAGGCGGTCCAGCGGACGTAATTGAACTAACTGTGGAACTTGCCAGGGAGATGTTGAGTCAGGCCGGAGTTACCGGCGTCGACCCAAGCGAGAACCTGCGCAATGGCAAGGCGATGGACAAGTGGCGCCAGATGGTCTCGGCTCAGGGTGGAGACCCTGATGCTCAGCTTCCAAAGGCAAAGCACTCGCACCAAATTCTGGCAACCGAGTCAGGCTTCGTCTCACGTCTGGATGCCTTGGAAGTTGGAGTTGCCTCCTGGAGATTGGGTGCAGGGCGCGAGCGTAAAGAGGACGCAGTCCAGTTTGGCGCTGGTATCGAATTGAACGTGCAAATCGGTAGCCGAATCGAGGCCGGTCAGCCATTGATGACTTTGTTCACCGATACCGAAGAAAAGTTTGAACGAGCAATTGAGTTAGCTGGCGGTGCGGTGGAAATTTCAAACTCGTCAGTTGCCCAGCGTAAGCTCATCCTCGGCAGAATCAGTTAGGAACCCATTGGACATTCAAGCCCTACCAAAAATCTCGCTTCACGATCACCTTGACGGTGGTTTGAGACCTCAGACCATTATCGAATTGGCTGAGAAGATCGGGCATGTCCTGCCGGAGGATAACGCTTTGGACTTGGGCCGCTGGTTCGCTGAATCTGCAAACTCTGGTTCGCTGGTTCGCTATCTAGAGACTTTCGACCACACTGTTGCGGTCATGCAAACCCGTGAGGGACTTGAACGAGTTGCCTACGAAGCTGTCATTGATCTTGCTGAAGAAAACGTGATTTATGCAGAATTGCGTTGGGCTCCAGAGCAGCACATCTCCAAGGGTTTGACTCTTGACGAAACCGTCGAGGCGGTTCAGGACGGCCTAGAGCGCGGCATGGCAGAGGTAGAAGAGCGCGGCGGTTTTATTCGCACCGGTCAACTTGTCACCGCCATGCGTCACGCTAATCGCGCCATGGAAATTGCAGAGCTAGCGGTACGTCACCGCAACGCTGGTGTA
>JBEGUQ010000093.1:0-3137 GCA_041178805.1 Actinomycetota bacterium | reverse complement strand
CACACGTTAGGAGGGTGCCCTAAGGATAAAACACGGGGTAGACAAGTTTCGACTGCAAGCGATTACATTCAGATAACAATGATGTATCAGACCGATACCGATTGTCTTTACAATTTTTACAATTGCAAATGTACGGGTTGGAAAATCATCGTTTCGCTAGGTATTCAGCCATCTGTTGAAGCGCCATGGCACGGTGTGACATTGAATTCTTGACCGCTGGGTCTAGTTCGGCCGCGGTTACCGCTAAGCCTTGCGGGATGAAAACCGGGTCGTAACCAAAGCCACCATTTCCTGCGACCTCGGCAGCAATGGATCCCGGCCAGATTCCAGTAAAGGAAATCTCTTCTTCCGGACCAACCATGGCGATAGTGCACACGAACGAAGCTGCTCGGTGCTCAGCAGGAATGTCCTCTAGCTGCTTGAGTAGCAAATTTCTATTGGTCGCATCTTCTCTTGTGCCAGACCAGATTGCCGAGAAGATTCCAGGTGCTCCACCCATAACCTCGCAGGCGATGCCGGAGTCATCAGCAAAAGAAAGTTGCCCGGTAGCTTCAAAGGCCGCGCGCGCTTTGATCAGAGCGTTTTCTAAAAAGGTTGTGCCGCTTTCAATTGGCTCAGGTCCCGAGTAGGTAAGTACCTGAACATCGGGGTTTGCAAGTTTGAGAATTGCTTCGGCTTCTTGGGCCTTGTGCTTGTTCCCGGTTGCAAAAACAATTTCCACTAGCGAACTTCCAGTGAGTCACCAAGAGCCAAGCGCTGCGCCTGCGCAAGTTCCTTGTTGGCATTTAGCGCCATCTCTAGAAGGCGATTGAGCTCATCACGATCAAATGGCTCTGCCTCCGCCGTGCCCTGCACTTCGACAAAGAGTCCGCGGCCAGTAACGACAACGTTCATGTCGGTGTCGGCACGCACATCTTCGACATACTCAAGGTCTGTAACAGCAACGCCGTCGATGATTCCGACCGAGACCGCAGAAACTGTGTCGATCAAAGGCTTGGCGCTCTTCGCGATCAGTCCTTGTTTCTTAGCCCATGCAACTGCATCAGCGAGTGCAACAAAAGCTCCGGTAATCGCTGCGGTGCGGGTTCCACCATCTGCCTGCAAAACATCGCAGTCCAAAACAATGGTGTTCTCCCCCAGAGCCTTCACATCAATCACCGCACGAAGCGAGCGACCGATAAGTCTGGAAATCTCGTGGGTGCGACCGCCGATCTTGCCCTTGACCGCTTCTCGATCAGATCGATCGTGGGTGGCACGCGGGAGCATTGCGTACTCAGCGGTTACCCAACCCTCACCGGAGTCCTTCTTGAATCGAGGCACCCCAGGGGTGAACGAGGCGTTGCACAACACCTTGGTGTTGCCAAAAGAAACCAACACAGAACCTTCAGCGTGAATGGTGAAGTTGCGCTCAATCTTTACTTCGCGCAGTTCGTGCTCTGCTCTGCCGTTTGGCCTACTCATGTGTTGCCTTTCGCTCCAGGTGGGTTACATCGTTAACCTCAGGTCCCAAGAAACGCTTGGCCAGGCTTTCGAATTCTTTGGCATTACCGGTGGCATAAAACTTATAACTTGGCTTTGCAGTTGCTGGAGCCAAAAGCTCGTGCTCGGTTAGCACTCTAAAGACATCTTTAGCAGTCTCATCTGCCGAGGAAACCAAGTTCACGCTGTCACCCATTACATATGACAGTGCAGCGTGCAGCAGCGGGTAGTGGGTGCAGCCCAATACCAAGGTGTCTACTTTGGCTTCCTTTATTGGCGCTAGGTAAGACTCAGCAGCCGCCAAGAGTTCTGGCCCTGAGGTAACCCCACGCTCAACAAAGTCAACAAAAGATGGGCATGCGGCAGAGGTGATTTCGAAGTCAACCGCAGCAGCGAAGGCGTCTTCATAGGCCTTTGAGTTCACGGTCGCGCTGGTTCCGATGACACCGACCTTGCGGTTTCTAGATGTGCCAACGGCTTTGCGAACTGCAGGCTGAATCACTTCAATCACTGGGACGCCAAGTCCTTCGGAGTAGCGCTCTCTCGCATCTCTCAAAACTGCTGCTGAAGCGGAGTTGCAGGCGATAACCAGCAATTTCACACCTGACGCCACTAATTCATCCATGACCTCAAGGGCTAAGCGCCTGACTTCAGAGATTGGCTTGGGGCCGTAGGGCGAGTTCAAAGTATCGCCAACGTAGTGAATGGATTCGTGCGGAAGTTGGTCAATGATTGCTCGAGCAACCGTCAAGCCACCGACACCTGAGTCGAATACACCAATTGGTCTGGAATCCACTCGCTAAGTCTAAAGCTCATTGGGTAGATAGGCTAAAGAGGTGTCAACTGCATTGAATACCGATCGCTACGAGCTCACCATGCTCCAGGCTGCGCTGAAGTCTGGAAAAGCGCAGCGCCAGTGCGTGTTTGAGGTATTTACCCGCCAGCTACCTGCGGGTCGTCGCTATGGAGTAGTTGCAGGTACCGGAAGAGTTTTAGAAGCCATTCAAAACTTTAGGTTTGAAGAAAAAGAGCTGGATTTCCTAAAGACCAATGCCGTAGTTGACGAGTCAACGCTCACTTGGCTTGCAAACTATAAATTCTCTGGAAATGTCTCCGGCTACCGCGAGGGTGAACTCTACTTTGGGCACTCTCCGGTTCTAACTGTGGAAGGTAGCTTTGCAGAGGCAGTGATTTTGGAGACGGTCATTCTCTCGATAATGAACTACGACTCGGCAGTTGCCTCGGCAGCAGCACGCATGAAGTCCGTTGCCAACGGTCGCCGCCTCATTGAAATGGGTTCTCGTCGAGCCCACGAATCCGCAGCGGTTGCGGCAGCAAGAGCTGCATTCATCGCAGGTTTTGACGCAACCAGCAATCTTGCGGCTGGGGCGGAATACGGAATCGAGACAACTGGAACTAGCGCTCACGCTTTCACTCTTTTGCACGATAGCGAAGAGCAGGCATTTCAAGCCCAGCTTGCATCCATGGGAACAGAGACCACACTTCTGGTTGACACCTACGATGTCAAAAATGCCGTCGAAACCGCCGTGCGCCTAAGTGATGGAAAGATTCGTGCAGTGCGCCTCGATTCCGGTGACCTTGCCACATCAGCCGTTGAGGTGCGCAAGCAGCTGGATGAATTGGGCGCTACTGGAACC
>JBEGUQ010000092.1:0-3219 GCA_041178805.1 Actinomycetota bacterium | reverse complement strand
TAGATCACAGTTGGTAACCAATGCCTTTGAGCCTGGCAAACAAATCTGACCACCGTGAGTATGGCCGGCAAAGACCAAGCTGGCGTTGTGGTTTGTAAAGGCTTCGATGACACGCAAGTACGGTGCGTGGGCAACACCAATCAAGAGATCGGCTTCGAGCAAAGAATGCTTTTGTGTCTCTAGAGAATTTAGATCATCGAGGTTTTCGTGAGGATCATCCAATCCCATAAATCCAAGTTTTGCTCCGGCAATATCTAGCAATCCTGACTGGTTGTTGAGGTCCAGCCAACCAGCGCCTCTTAGTTCTGAGGTGAAGCGTTCGGTGTCTAGATCGACTTCGTTGCGCACCTCTGATGGCCCTTGGAAATACGTCAGCGGGTTTCTAAACTTTGGTGCTCGGTAATCGTTTGACCCATTCACAAATACGCCTGGGAATTCAAGAAGTGGTCGCAGTGCGCTTAGGCAAGGGTTTATCGCGTCCTTGTGTCCAAGGTTGTCACCGGTGTTTACCACTAGGTCAGGATTCAGGCTGGCTAGGTCTTTGAGGAAACCAGCCTTTTTGTTTTGCCCAGGAGCGAAGTGCAGGTCAGAGATGTGAAGCACGCGAATCGGTTTATCTAACCCGATTGCAAGTTCAACTTCCTTGAGGACAAAAGGGCCTGCGTTAGAAGCTAGCCACATTGGTTCGGTATCAAAACAATCGCGCTGTTGGCACTGATCTCTGAACCTGCGGCCGGCAAGGTGCTGTTTGCAACGCCTTCGGCAAGAGCTGGATCACACTGCTTTAGCTGGCTTTGGCTTGACTGCGGCAGAGAAACGGTGAACCCCATAGCTTCAAGGTTTGCCTTGGCCTGGTTTAGGTCGAGACCGCGGACGGTTGGGACCACTTGCTTTCCACCGGCAGAGATAAAGACCTTCACAATCGATCCGCGGGCGATGGCTTGACCAGCGGCTGGGATTGTGTAGGCAACGGTTCCGGCAGGAGCTGTTGAGGAAACTTCACGCTTTTGCACCGCGACATTGAGCTCTGCTCCGGTGATGGTTAGCTTGGCTGATTCGAGATCTATGCCAGTGGTATTTGGAATCGCGATCATGGTGGCAGCGGTGTATTGCGGCAGCGCAGCTGGGAAGTCTTGGCCAACATAGCGTTTATTGACCTCGGTCATAATCGCTTTCCAAATGGAGTGGCGAATGGTCGAGACTGCTCGTCCATTGACGCTCTTAGAAGACTGTGAAGTTAGGCCCGAGACGTTTCCAACCCAGGTGGCGGTTGCGACCTTGGTGGAGAAACCGTTCATCCAGGTGTGGATGCGGTTGTCTGTGGTACCGGTCTTACCAGCAAGCTGGGTGCCATCTCCTGGGTTTGCAGCAGCACCGGTTCCACCGGATACAACGCCACGCATGGCCTCAACCATGGCGTGAGCGATTTCTGGGCTGACTGCTTGCGAGCAGATGGTCTTTGGTACTTCAAGTTCTTCGTTGGTGCGTCTGAGGATTACCTTGTCTATTGCAACAGGGGAGCAGACAGTGCCGTTATTTGAAATACCGGCGTAAGCAGCAGCCATGGTTAGTGGCGCAATTTCGTTGGTGCCCAAGATGGTTGCTGGAACATAGAGCAGCTCGGTACCGTCTGCGCGGTGAACACCAAATGAAGCAGCGGTATCGCGAATTGCGCAGAGGTCAAGCTTGGATGCCATGGCAGCGAATGCGGTGTTCTGCGAGGTAACAACAGCTTGGCGAACGCTTAGGTCATCGATGGTCTGGTCACCGGAGTTGTTTACTTCCCACAGTCCAACCACGCCACCGCAGCTAGCGCGGAAATCCTTCTCAACATTCCAGATCTTTACCTTGTCAGCTGCGCCATCAAGGTCAACGTCTTCTCCGGTGAAGATTCGACCGTCAACGTGGTCTCCGAGGGTATAGCCGTTCTTTAGCCACTCGGCCAATGTGAACACCTTGTAGGTCGATCCAGGCTGGAAACCTGAAGAGCCGCCGTATGGCTTGTCGGTGTTGAAGTTCACAGAGGTTCGCCCAGGTTCAGGGTTATCAGACTGGTCGAAGTAGCGGTTCTGAACCATAGCCAGCACGCGACCGGTTCCTACCTCGACAGATACCGAGGCAGTTCCAAAGGCCCATTCGTTATCGCCGGGTAGTTGATCCATGGTGGCGTTGAACGCAACTTCTTGAACGTCTAGGTCCAAGGTGGTGTAAATCTCAAGCCCTCCGCGACGAAGCAGCATTTCGCGGTCTTCTGCGGTCTCGCCAAACTCGGTTGAGTTACGAATTGTCCAAACCGTAAAGTCACAGAAGAAAGCGGTTGGTTGATTTGCTTCGCAGCCCTGTCGGGTCTTGGTGATTTTGGTTTGAATTGGAGACTCTTTGTATCCATCAGCTTCAGCCTGCGTGATGTAGCCCTCATCGGCCATCGCCTGAATCACATAGTTTCTGCGACCGATACCGCGCTCTAGGTTCTCTGAGGCATCTGGCTTGTAGTCATTTGGAGACTTCAGCATCGCCGCAAGATAGGCGGACTGTGGCACGTTCAGGTTCTTGGCACTGGTGCCAAAGTAGTACTGGCTAGCAGTCTCAACACCGTTGATCTGGTTTCCAAGGAAAACCAAGTTCAAATAACCGGCGAGGATGTCCTTCTTCTCCACTTCGTTTTCCAAAGCGATAGCAAGGCGAATTTCACGAAGCTTTCTGCCAACAGTCACCTCGGTGGCGGCAGCAATCGCTTCGGCATCGCCGGTTAGGTTTGCAACCTCAACCTGAGACTGGCGGACGTACTGCATGGTGATAGTTGATGCACCTGGGCCCTCACCGAAGGTGGCCAGGTTGGTGAGAGTTGCACGCAATAGCGAGATGATGTCGACGCCACCGTGCTCATAGAATCTTGGGTCTTCAACCGCAATAACTGCGTTGATCAAGTTGGGGGAGATCTCCTCAAATGGGACCTCAATACGGTTCTCGTGGTAGAAATCTGCCATCTTTACCGGCTTGCCATCGCGAAGCGCATAAATGGTCGAAGCCTGGGAAGCGTTTACCGGCTTGATGTATGCGGGTAGACCTTCGAATAGGCCAGCACCGGTCGATGCTGCGACGCCTGCAACAGCTGCCATTGGAGCCAAGATTGCCACCGACAACACACCGGCTACTGCACTGAGCAAGCCAAACTTCAGTAAGTTGGTCAGCGCGGATTGAGATTTCTTTCCGGACATA
>JBEGUQ010000091.1:0-3241 GCA_041178805.1 Actinomycetota bacterium | reverse complement strand
CTCGGTTGGCTCCGTCGATCATGGTGTTGATGGCGGCTTGTAGTGGCAGAAGGGATGCAACTAACCGAAGCCCTCCAGCCATAAACACGCCTATGGTCACTGCCTGTGATGGCAGATCGCTAAACACCACAATTCCTGCCAAGAAAGCAAAAATACCGAGAATCAGAGAGGTCTCAATTACGTATCTTGGAAGTCCGGAAAGCGTGTAAATCACTGCTGTGCTAGTTGACCAACGGGCACGTCCCTCGGTGAACTTATCAATCCAGGAATTAGAAACTCCAGAGGCACGAGCTTCACGGCGAATCCCAAATCGGTCTCGGCTTGACTGAAGTGCAAGTTCAGATCCCTTGAGTTGGTTCTGTCCATTTCTCTTGATTCGGCCGGTAACAACTCGACTGAGGGCAAAAAGGACCGCAGACAGATAGACAAACATCGCGACCGTGGCTACAGGATTAATCAGCATGAAAGAGAGAACCATTGCAATCAGAAGCGATGACTCTGCAATGAGTGAAATTCTTGCATTTATAAAGAACGACAAGGCCGACGTGGAGGCCGAAGTTATGTTTTGGAATTCACTGAGACTATCCCCAAAACCACTTTCGCCCTCGCTACCACCTAAAAAGTAATCCCTGGCCAGCTTGTGTGAAAAATTAGCTTCCAAGGTAGCGACAAAAAGCGCAGTTCGCAGATTTAGCCATATGGAGAAACCTGACTTAAGAACAAAAGTCGCGGCTATGAGAAGTGCAATGAAGACTGCTTGAATCTCGGTGACAATCCAAGTTCCAACAATGGGAAGATTTATGGGAGCAGCAGAGCCCCCGCCCGAAGCAAAAGCACCAAAAGATGTCGCAAGTAGGGCAATTCCGGCCAAACCAATTATGTCCAAGAGGTTGGCCAAAACTCTCGCCACTGCAAAAAGGTAAATCTTCCTAGCAGCAGGTTTTGGCAAAACAGCGCCTAAAGAACGCAGTGACATCGCATTTAATTTGCTCATTGAGACAAGCCTAAGGTTTACCAAAGCCAGACATTAGTGTTTGTTTCAGGTTTGTCTGGGTTCATTGGCTCGGTAGAGTTAGACATTGTCGATTTAGGGGAGATTATTGTGCGTCTTGCAGTAGTTATTCCGTCATACCGAGTGACCTCTCACGTTCTGGACGTACTCGCTGGAATCGGGCCTGAGGTAGAGCGCATCTATGTAATCGACGATGCTTGCCCCGATAAGTCAGGCGACTTGGTTAGCACAAAATGCAAGGACAAGCGCATCTCCGTAATTCGTCATGAAACAAACCAAGGCGTCGGCGGCGCTGTCATTACCGGATACCGCGCAGCACTGGCCGATGGAATGGATGTCATTGTCAAAGTTGATGGCGATGGCCAAATGGACCCGAGACTAATTGCGACCATCGCTCGTCCTGTCCTAAACGGCGAAGCAGACTATGCCAAGGGAAACCGTTTCGACAGCCTTGAAAACCTCTTCGCTATGCCTAAGGTTCGTATTTTTGGCAATGCTGTTCTTTCCCTTTGGTCGAAGGTGTCTTCCGGCTATTGGACCATTACGGATCCAACCAACGGATTCACGGCAGTTCACCGGAAGGCGCTAACTGCGATTCACTTGGACAAACTTCGCAAGACTTACTTCTTCGAGTCCGATCTGCTTTTCAGGCTCAGCATCACCAATGCTGTTGTAGTTGACGTGCCCATGGAGGCCGTTTACGGGGACGAGAAGAGCAACCTCAAGATTGGCAAGGTTTTGGTTGAGTTCCCATGGCGCCACACAGTGAACCTATGGAAGAGAATTTTCTACAAGTACTATCTGCGCGAGTGGTCTGTCGCCAGCTTCGAGTTGCCGCTCGGTGTTGGATTCACAATTTTTGGTGCCTGGTTCGGTATTGCAAGGTATTTAGAGGCATCTGAGGCAGGCCGTGCTACCACAGCCGGTCAGGTGACTCTCTCCGCGGTTGCCCTGATTCTTGGGGTTCAGCTGCTACTTTCATTCTTGTCTTACGACGTTCAATCGGAACCTAGGGTTCCAAGACAAAAGAGATAATCGGGGATCGGCTTGAAGAACCTAATTGCTGCTTTAAAAGACTGGAAAAACCTGGCCTTCGCGGGCTCAATGCTGGCAGTGGCCGCTTGGGTTTACTCAAGAGTTTCAATGGTGAACCCGGCAATCTTGGGTGACGAGTACCTTTACTCAATCAACGCTCGCAAGGCTGCTCCCTGGGACCCATCTCCAGCAGGTGACTTCTCGAACTACCTTTTCAATTTGGTCTACTCCTCAACCAACATGTGTGGCGACGCTTTCTACACCTGCGGCAAGCTTCTAAACCTTGTCTTTTTTGTTGGTTTCTTGACGGTAATTTTCATCATTGCTAAGCGATACATGAACTACTGGATTGCCTTCGCATTCACTTTTTTGGCTGGCCTGTCACCTCTGAGCGTTTACACCTCGATGTTCTTGCCGGAGTCTATGTACTTCTTCTTCCTGAGCTTGGTTTTTGCCGCAGTCTTGAAGGCTGCTGACACCTATGCCTGGAAAGACTGGGCTGTAGTTGGAGTTTTGATTGGTATCACATCCCTAGTAAAGCCGCATGCTTGGTTGTCGGCTATTGCAATCGGTATTTTCTTGGTTGTTTTGGGCTTGACCAACGCGAAGCATCGCTTCGGACCTTTGCTCAAGGCAATCGGAGCAATTTCGGTAGGCGCAATCCTGGGCCGCATTGTTATTGGATTCCTGGTTGCAGGCCCTAAGGCGTTAAGTTTCTTCGGTCAGTATCTAAATGCTGGGACCGTCGCGGACATCACAAAGGGCTCAGGAAATGCAGCTGAAGCGGTTGCTTCTCCTGTTGGCACAAGCCCAATGAACGGCGTCATCTCGCTATTCGGCATTCAATTAAACATACACATTTTGACTATTTCTGCCCTGATGGGAGTAGCGATTCTGGGTGTGACGGTGGGCGTGATTGATCTGATCAAAACTCGCGAGCTAACCAAGGTCACCGCCCTGTCACTTCTGGCTTTTATTTGGCTGTTCAGCCTGGTTATTGAAATTGTCATGTTCACTGGCTGGATTACCGGATCTGGTGACGACCACACCACTCGCGTGCTGGAACGCTATTACGACTTCTTGTTTGTGATAGTGCCGCTGGCGGGTCTTGCCGCTTTGACTTCGAAGTTCATGTCTGAGACCAAAATCTGGATTCGACTCCCACTCGCGGTTGTCATGCTGATTCTTATCACT
>JBEGUQ010000090.1:0-3263 GCA_041178805.1 Actinomycetota bacterium | reverse complement strand
CCACCGGTATCGAAGGTGATGCCTTTACCAACCATGGCGATGTGCTTCCCGCCTCCTCGATAGGTGAGTTTCACTAGTCGCGGTGGTCGAACTGATCCTTTGCCTACGCCAAGAATTCCGCCGCAGTTCTCTTTGGCAAGTTTCTTCTCGTCCCAGATCTCAACGTCAATCGGCAATCCCTTGGCCAGTGATTTGGCCTCTTTGGCTAGTTTCTCAGGCCACAGCTCGTTAGCGGGCATGTTTATAAGCTCGCGGATAGCCACAATCGTGCTTGCAACGCTTAGTTCTTTCGAGACGTCTACCTTTTTGTCAAAGACAATCTGGACGTCGATCTCGGACTTGGAATCCTTCTTGAATTTTGCTGGGGTCTTTTGACCAAGTACCGCGCCTTCCGCGAACTCCTTGGCCTCTGCTGCGCTGCTAGCTCGAAGGATCAACGGTGCCTTGTCGCTGGCGGCTCTGACCGCGGCTGCTGCGAAATCCTTTGCCTTGTACTTGCTCCCGACGCCAATTACCAGGGCAATGTTCTGTCCGACCAAGATCCTCGCCGCTGCGCCAGGGTTCTTGTCTGCTTTGTGAAGGTCCAAAACTTGCTGGGTCAGCGTGCCCTCGGTTACCAAGAGCCCATCCTCGGAGAGAGGAATAGCGACCTGGTGGGCGGTGGTTGGAGTTGACGTGACGACAGTGACATTAATCATTGGACAAGCTTATTGAGTTAGTATCGGGCCATGGCTGAGCTGTATCGAATTTACGAATCGGAGACCCAAATACAGGGGCTTCCTATGCTCGCCATGCTTTCTGGGTTCACTGATTCTGGACAGACGATCTCTCAACTCTCAGAGCACCTTTTCGCTCACCTGGATAACGAGCTGATTGTTCGGTTTAGTAATGACGAGCTGTTGGATTACAGATCAAGAAGGCCGCTTCTCTACTTCGAAAAAGACCACATCGAGTCCTATGAGCCACCTGTTTTGGGCCTCTATTTGGCGCACGATGAGGCCGGTAGCCCATTCCTGCTCTTAGAAGGCTACGAGCCTGATTTCAAATGGGAAGCATTCGCCGAGGCTGTAGCTGACCTGGTAGATAGATTTGAAATCTCATCCCTAACTTGGGTGCACTCAATTCCGTTCCCGATTCCGCACACCCGTCCGGTCGGCATCACCGTCTCTGGCAACCGTGCCGACTTAGTTGAAAAGTATTCGGAGTGGAAGCCACAGACTCAGGTTCCTGGCAACGTAATCCACCTCTTGGAATACAAGCTTGGCCAAACCGGACTCAGCACCACTGGCTTCGTTCTGCTGGTGCCTCATTACCTCGCCGATAACGAGGTTCCGGCAGCAGCTCTTACTGGTCTTGAATTGATAACTGCCGCAACTGGGCTAGTTTTCCCAACCGATGAGATACGTGAACGCGCTTCGAAATTTGAGGCGAAGGTCAACGCCCAGCTTGAAGAGAATGCCGAGCTCGCGAAGCTGGTTACTACCTTGGAACAGAGCTATAGCTCCGGTACTGGACCATCGCGATCTCCGATAGGAAAGCCGCAAACAGCTCCTCCCAGCGCCGATGAGATAGCCGAAGAGCTCGAAAAGTACCTTGCGAACATGTCAAAAGATGATCCGAGTGCGGAATAATTCCGAAGAAATCCTCGTTATATAGCCACTAAGGCCAGTTTTAGTGGCATAATTAGCAGTCAAACCCTTTCAGGTCGCACGACTTGACAAGGGTTTAAAGTCTGCCCAAAAAGAGGTTAATTATCGCTACCGTGTCCAAGGCCAAGGCCAAAGCAACCAAGCCAGCTGGCAAAGCCAGCAAGGCCAAGGGTGCCGTTGTCGAAGACGACGAAGAAGACATTGAAGACGAGATCGAAATCGAGTCTGTTGACGAGATCGTGGCCGAAGTCACTGAGGCCGCAGAAGCAGTTGTAGAAGAGCACAAGGACGACGAGTCTGAGGCTGCCGTTGACGTGAGTGCCCTGCCGGCGGACGTTCTTGTTCTTAGTGATGATGACGACGACATTCCGGTTCAGAACCTAACTATTTCTGGTGCAACCGCCGACCCTGTAAAGGACTACCTCAAACAGATTGGTAAAGTCGCACTTCTAAATGCTGAGCTCGAGGTTGAGTTGGCAAAGCGCATCGAGGCAGGCCTGTTCGCAGAAGAGAAGCTGGCTACCGCAAAGTCTCTTGCTCCTGCAGAGCGTCGCGATTTGAGCTGGGTTGTGAAAGATGGCGCCCGCGCCAAGAGCCATCTACTCGAAGCAAACCTTCGCCTAGTGGTTTCGCTTGCAAAGCGTTACACCGGTCGCGGAATGCAGTTCCTAGATTTGATCCAAGAGGGAAACCTCGGCCTAATCCGTGCAGTTGAGAAGTTCGACTACACCAAGGGCTACAAGTTCTCGACCTACGCCACCTGGTGGATTCGCCAGGCAATCACCAGGGCCATGGCTGACCAGGCTCGAACCATCCGTATTCCGGTTCACATGGTTGAGGTAATCAACAAACTTGCTCGTGTTCAGCGCCAGTTGTTGCAGGACCTTGGCCGCGAACCGACCCCTGAAGAGCTTGCAGCTGAGTTGGACATGACGCCTGAGAAGGTTGTTGAGGTCCAGAAGTACGGCCGCGAGCCAATTTCGCTTTCAACTCCGCTTGGTGAAGATGGCGACAGCGAGTTTGGTGACCTTATCGAGGACACCGAAGCGGTAGTGCCAGCTGACGCTGTTGGATTCACCATGCTTCAGCAGGAACTTGAGCGTGTGCTTGATTCCCTTCACCCTCGCGAAGCGGGCGTAATTCGCTCAAGATTCGGCCTGGGTGACGGCGTTCAGATGACCTTGGACCAGATTGGTGAAAAGTTCGGCGTGACCCGTGAGCGCATTCGTCAGATCGAGTCAAAGACCATGTCAAAGTTGCGCCACCCTTCCCGCTCTCAACTACTGCGCGACTATCTAGATAGCTAATGCGCACCTTCCTAGCGATGGCGCTTGGGAAAACAGCTCGTTTTCTACTGCGTCTAGTTAGACGCGGTGGGGGATCGGCACTTCCTGGAACTATCGCTGCCACAATTCAGCCAAAGCTTTTAGAGCGCGCTATTCAATCGGCTCCACAGGGCTTGGTAGTCGTCAGTGGCACCGCAGGAAAATCCAGCACGACTAAGTTGATTGTCGCGCTATTGGAAGCGCACGGCCTAAGAGTCTTTACCAATCCATCAACTGCAAACATCAAGCAGGGCTACTACGCATCAATTCTTCAGTTTGGTGACCTCAG
>JBEGUQ010000089.1:0-4273 GCA_041178805.1 Actinomycetota bacterium | reverse complement strand
TCAACGTGACGGTCTAGGCAGTTGTAGCTGATGTTCAATTCACCATCGTGGAACCACTTGGCAAATGGAGCATTGGACCAGTCCAAGGTTTGGGTAAAGGGTTTATGCCAGTGCAGAGTTCTGGCCTGTTCAGCCCAGAACTCTAGACGATCGGCTTTGGCTCGCTCATAGATTTCAGGCTTTGCAATCGCATTGGCGGCAAATTCCGCGCTCGGTGCGAAGCGCCTTTCCTCGTGCAGCAAATTTTCTAATTCATTTTCAACAGACATCATTGTCCTCCAGGTGTTGATTTTCACATCATGCCAGATTTTTTTGGCACGGACGTTCAAAAGTGCCGGATTGAAATCAAGCTGTAAAAAACTTCGCCAAATGGGGGACAAATGTGAAGATAACCGAATAGCATTTGTATCTGGCTTCGGCCAGATGGCGACTGCTGCGTTCCCCCAATGCGCAGTCGCTCGCCGGCAGGTTTCCCCCAAACCTGCCGGCCCTTTCCTTTTCCACAGAAAACTTTTCCAAGTCAGATTGCCTTGATCGGCGGGCCACCATCTAGGCATGGAGATCCAGTTACCCAAAGCACTAGCCGAGTTGATGGCTAGACCTGGGTTAACCGATCTAATACTCAATGGTCAGAGTCACACCTATATAGATGTTGGTGAGGGTCTTGAACGGACCACCAATCCATTTGAATCAGAACGCGAGCTCTTTGAGTTTTTGATTGAGCTTGGGTTTCAGACCGGGTCCCGAATTGACATGGCCAAGCCAATCTCAGATTTCATGGTGGAAGGCTTTAGGTTTCACGCCGTGCTTGGGCAAGGGGTGTCCCCAACGCCGTTGGTCTCAATCAGAAGGCATCCGCGTTCGGTCATTCGATTGGAGCACCTGCTCGAGGTGGGCATGCTTTCCCCGGATCAGCACCGTTTTCTCTTGGATGCATTGGATCAACGTCGAAACATTGTTGTCGCAGGCGCTACTTCTTCCGGCAAAACAACTTTGCTGGGAGCCCTGACTTTGAGCCAGCCATATCGCTTCACGAACGAGTAGCAAACCAAGAAGGTACAGGTGCGGTGTCGATGCAGCAGTTGGTGATTGAATCCTTGCGAATGCGCCCAGATCGAATAGTGGTGGGCGAGGTAAGGGGGAGCGAGTTCGGGGTTCTACTGCAGGCGATGAACAACGGTCACACCGGCACCATGGCGACTCTTCACTCCAAAAGCCTTGGGGACCTACCCAATCGATTGATCTTGCTGGGGCTGCTCTCGGGTTTTGACAGAGAGCTAACCATATCGATGGTTAGCCAATCCTTCGATCTCGTGCTTCAGGTTCAACAGGTTGAGGGGCTGCGAAAGCTAACTCACATCGGAAGGTTGACCACCGAGCTGAGAGTTATCGAGGTGGCACTTTGAGCTCGGTGGCGAACTTTGGAGCTCTGATGGCATCGGGGCTGAACCTAAAATCCGCTCTTGCGATTTCTGGCCTGCAGCTTGCGGGATCAAGCCCAATTGAAAAATTACTCTCGACAGCCATTTATTCAGGAGCGCCAGTCCAGCAGGTTGCCAGGCGGCTGGTTGGTTTTGAGCTAGACCTTGAACGATTTCGATCCGAACTAGCCACTGCCAATGCGGTTCCAATTGCAACCAGGAAACTTTTACTTTGGTTGCCGGCGCTCTCGCTGGTGATTGGCCAGCTTGCTGGATTTGGAAGCATCGCCGCTATCTTTCAGCCTCTTGGTTCGACATCGCTCGCTATCGCTGGAGTTTTGATCCTGATAGGCGTTCGCTGGTCGGGGAAACTGCTTGAACCACTACTTCAACAGCCGCCGCATCCAGCTTTTGAACTACTTAGATTCAGCCTGCTGCTTTCTTCTGGATCGCCACTTAGTGACGAGTGTCCCAAGGCTGTGACAAAGCTTTTGGAACTCAGCCGCCTTACCGGCGCTTCGCTATCGGATTTGGTCGAGATTGAAATCGAACTCACGACCCAGCGAGCACTCCAGCAGTCGATGGCAAAAGCCAAGCGCATGTCCATCGAGCTTTTGGTGCCGATGTCGCTGACCGTCCTTCCCGCCTTTTTGATTTTGACAATCGTCCCGATGCTGATCGGTTTCGGGCTCTAAAGAAAGGAAAGAAAATGAAGCAATTGGTAAGTGACCGAGGTGCCATCACCGCCGAGTATGCAATCGCAACCCTAGGAGGGGTGGCCTTTGCGGGCCTGTTGATCCTGGTTATGCGTTCGGACGCCGTGCGCGATTTGCTATTTGGACTGGTGGCCAGAGCTCTTGGTATTCAGTGATCAAAGAGGAGCTGTGACCGCAGAGTTCATGCTGCTGTTCCCAACCGTTGTGCTGGCCCTGGCTGGAGTTCTTGGGGTATTCCAGCTCGGGGTAGCGCAACTGGAACTCAGTCGTGATGCCTTCACTTTGGCACGACAGCTTTCCATTGGAGGATCCCTTACTCCCGTCGAAGGCATCGAAGTGCACAGCTATCGAGAGGGGCAATTGGTGTGCGTGATTGCCCAAAAGAAGATTGCCTTTGGCTTGGAGGCAAGAGCTTGTCTTTTCCAGCATGGAAGTTAGATTCCGGCAGCATCACAGCTGGACTGGCAATTTCGTTTGCCGCTGTGCCGAGCTTCTTGCTGGTCTGCGGAATGGCCATTCAGTTGGTCTTTTGGCAGCAGCAGGTGCAATTGGTAGCGGATGCCGCCGCTCTTACGGCAAGTGAAACCGCTCGAGGGTTAATCTCCGGTTACTCTTGCGAAAACCCGGAACAAATTGCCACCTCATTTGACTTAGAACTTGACACATGTCGTATTGTCGGTTTCAGTGCGTTGGTGAAAGTGTCAAAATCTTTGCCACCATTTCGGTTGACAGCCCAAGCATTAGCTGGGCCACCCAAGTAATAAGGAGAGCTTTTTGCCAAAGAGATTGGTGATTGTTGAGTCACCGGCCAAGGCCAAAACCATTGCCAAGTATTTGGGCAATGACTTTGAAGTTCTTGCGTCCGTTGGTCACATTCGCGATTTGGCCGAGCCAAAAGATGTTCCGGCAGACAAGAAAAAAGGTCCGCTGGGTAAGTTCTCTATCGATGTCGACAACGACTTCCTGCCTTTTTATGTAGTGTCCCCGGGTAAGTCCAAGACTGTTAGCGACCTAAAGGCCGCCCTCAAGAAAGCAGACGAGCTTTACCTCGCAACCGATGAAGACCGCGAGGGTGAGGCGATTGCTTGGCACCTGCTAGAGGTTCTAAAGCCAAAGGTTCCAGTTCGCCGCATGGTGTTCAACGAGATCACCAAGGAAGCCATCCAAGAGGCAGCGAATAACACCAGGGCTCTAAACGAGGACCTCGTTCAAGCTCAGGAGACCAGGCGCGTAGTTGACCGTCTGGTTGGTTATGAGATCTCTCCGGTGCTTTGGAAAAAGATCAACCGCGGTCTGTCTGCTGGTCGAGTTCAGTCTCCGGCGATCCGCATGATTGTTCAGCGCGAGCGCGAGCGCATGGCATTCGTAACAGCGGGTTACTCGAGCGTGACCGCATCGTTGAGTAAATCTGAAATTGATTTTGAGGCCAAACTAACCGCAATCGCCGGACAGAAGCTTGCCTCTGGCAAGAGCTTTGATGAGAACGGCAAGCTGAGCGGTTCTGCCCTTGTGCTCCCTCCTGCCAAGGCGGAGACATTAGCCAGCGCACTGAAGTCGCAGAAGCTAACTGTGGCGCAGGTTGAGGCAAAGCCTTCGACTCGCAAGCCTTACGCGCCTTTCACGACTTCTACCTTGCAGCAGGAAGCTTCTCGCAAGTTAGGCATGAGCGCTAAGCAGGCGATGGATACTGCACAGCAGCTTTACCAAGAGGGTCACATTACCTACATGCGCACGGACTCACCAGCGCTATCTCAGCAGGCAATTTCTGCAGCTAGGGCTCAAGCGGCTGAGCTGTTTGGAAAAGATCTGGTAGCGGACGCACCAAGAATTTACGGTTCAAAGTCGAAAAACGCTCAAGAGGCTCACGAAGCGGTTCGCCCATCAGGTGAAGTGTTCAAGCACCCAAGTGAACTGGCATCGGTCCTTCACGGAAGATCGCTTGCGCTTTACGAATTGATCTGGCGCAGAACCGTCGCCTCTCAGATGGCCGATGCCAAGCTTTCGACAACTTCGGTGAAGTTCGGCGTGACCCTTTCCGGCGAAGAGCTTGAACTGTCCGCAAGCGGCACCACAGTCACCTACAAGGGATTCCTTGCGGTTTACGACGAGACCCGTGAAGACGAAGGCGACGAGCAG
>JBEGUQ010000088.1:0-3268 GCA_041178805.1 Actinomycetota bacterium | reverse complement strand
GGACTTCCTGGTATTTGGGGTAGCTACGTTGACAACGATGCGGGTAACCCAGAGCGCTACCTAGTGCACATGTATCAGGGCGGTATCGGCCTTCCTGACAAGGAGTACTACACCGACGAGAAGTACGAGGACATTCGCACCGAGTACGTCCCTCACATCTCTCGCATGCTGATGCTTGCCGGTTGGTCAGCAACCGATGCCATCGAGGCAGCGCAGGCGATCTACGATCTTGAAGCCAAGATCGCAAAGCACCACTGGAGCCGCGTTGAATCTCGCGAAGCAGAGAAGACCTACAACCTCAAGGACCTAGCTGGTCTAAAGGCTCTGAACAAAAAGATTCTTTGGGACGAGTACCTCGAGGGTGCAGAGCTAAAGAGTTCATTACTCGATTGGAATGTAGTGATGATGCCGTCTTTCTTCGAAGGCATCGAAGACCTACTTGCAGACGAGCACCTAGAGGCCTGGAAGCTTTGGCTGAGCTGGGTTCTAGTTCGTTCCTACGCCCCATACCTAAGCTCAGCCTTTGTCGAAGAGCGCTTTGCTTTCTACGGCACCAAGCTAACCGGCCAGCCAGTTAACCGTCCACGCTGGAAGCGTGCGGTTGGTTTGGTTGAGGGCAGCCTTGGCGAGGCAGTTGGCCAGATTTATGTTGAGAAGAACTTCCCAGCATCGTCCAAGCAGAAGATGGAAGTTTTGGTTGGTCACCTAACCGAGGCTTACCGTCAGAGCATTACCGCCTTGGATTGGATGACAGAGGAGACCAAGGTCAAGGCCCTAGAAAAGCTTTCCAAGTTCACCCCAAAGATTGGCTACCCAGATAAGTGGAAGGACTACTCAGCTATTCAGATCTCTCGCGACGATCTGATCAGCAATGTCCGCAATGTTTCCAGCTGGGAGTTTGACTACCACGCCAACAAGATCGGTGCACCAATCGATCGCGATGAGTGGCACATGACCCCTCAGACCGTAAACGCCTACTACAACCCAGGACTAAACGAAATCGTGTTCCCGGCAGCAATCTTGCAGCCACCGTTTTTCTCCCCAGAAGTCGATGATGCGATGAACTTTGGCGGCATCGGTGGCGTTATCGGTCACGAGATTGGTCACGGTTTTGACGACCAGGGTTCGAAGTATGACGGAGACGGAAAGCTTGTTTCCTGGTGGACCGAGGCTGACCGCGCGGCGTTTGAAGAGCGCACTCGCTCGCTAATCGACCAGTACAACGAGCTGAGCCCAACCGAGCTCGATGACAGCTACAAGGTCAATGGAGAGCTAACCATCGGTGAGAACATCGGAGACCTTGGAGGCCTAAGCATTGGTTGGAAGGCATACCTGATTTCTCTAAACGGTGCAGAGCCACCGGTTATCGATGGCATGACCGCAGCTGAGCGTTTCTTGATGGCTTGGTCCCAGTGCTGGAGAAGCAAGTCTCGCGATGAGATTGCGATCCAGCGCTTGGCCACAGACCCGCACTCTCCACCAGAATTCCGTGTGAACCAGGTCATAAAGAACCTTGACCTTTTCCACGATACCTATGGCACTACCGAGTCTGATGCTCTTTGGCTGGACCCAGCCAAGCGCGTTGTGATCTGGTGAAACTCTGGTTCCGAATCCTCTACGTAATGCTTACGTGGAGGAGAAGATCAAAGCTGACAATCGACGAGGTTTCCACCACGTCTTTTAGAGTTTGGCCAACTGACCTAGACATTTATCAGCACATGAACAACGGTGTGTTTCTTACCCTGATGGACCTTGGCCGCTATGACCAGGGACTAAGAACTGGGTTCTGGCAGAAGTGGCGCAAGGTCGGCTGGTATCCAATCGTTGTGAACTCAACCATCACCTACCGCAAGTCTTTGGAGCCCTGGCAGAAGTTCGATATCGAAACCAAGGTGATTGGTTGGGATGATGTCGCCTACTACATCGAACAGCGCTTTGTGAGAAATGGTGAGATCTATGCCCGCGCGATTATGCGCGGCAGGTTCCTAAAGCGCAGCTGGGGAATTGTCACACCAAAAGAAGTTATGGATGGCTCCGGTGGTTGGCCAGGCGAAGAACCAAAGGTTCCGCAGTGGGTAACCGATTGGGCTGCTAGTGCTCAACTTCCTAAAGGAAAAGAGCCAGCTCCTAGCACTTGGGACTAAGCGGTAGCTCCAGGCCAACGGCAAGCAGCAATTGCATCTTCAATTGGGTTTAGCAACAGGTCCTGAGTTTCAGGGTGCTTCTCCATGTACTTCACGGTGTAGGAGCAAATCGGGACAACCTTGCCCATGTCCTCGTGTCGAATAGTGTCTAGTGACTCACGAAGCAAAATGGCTGCCAGGTTCTTACCCTGGTGGGCTGGGTCAACCTCGGTGTGGGTAAGGCGAATCTCAGAATCGACTTGTTCGTAGTCCATAAGTCCAACGCGCTCGTCCTCGAGGTAAATCTCAAAGCGATTGTTTTCTGGCTTGTGAACCACGCTTGCGCTCATGATGTTAATCTTTCCCTCGTGACTGGCAACTTAGTAATCATGGGGGATAACCTCGAGCATCTCAAGTCGATGCCGAGTGAGTCTGTGCAGTTGATTTACATCGACCCACCCTTCAACACCGGCCGCGAACAAGTTCGCACCAGTCGCTCCTCGAGAGTGAGCGAATCGGGTCGAGTTGGATTTCAGGGAAAGCGCTACGAGCAGGTCGTTTCCAAGGTTCTAAGTTACGACGACGAGTTCGCCGACTACTGGGCATTTCTAGAGCCGAGACTTGAGGAGAGCTGGAGATTGCTCTCTGATACTGGAACGCTCTATCTCCACCTTGACTATCGTGAGTCTCACTACGCCAAAGTTCTCCTAGATGCGCTTTTTGGCAGAGAGAGCTTTCTGAACGAAATCATTTGGGCCTATGACTACGGAGCAAGATCCAAGTCTCGCTGGCCAGCAAAGCACGACAACATTTTGGTTTATGTGAAAAACCCAAAGACGTACTACTTCAACTCTCAAGAGGTAGACCGCGAGCCATACATGGCACCGGGACTTGTCACGAAAGAAAAGGCAGAACTAGGCAAACTACCTACCGATGTCTGGTGGCACACCATTGTCTCGCCCACCGGCAAAGAGAAGACCGGTTACCCGACTCAGAAGCCTGAGGGGATTCTCCGCAGGGTAATCATGGCTAGCTCAAAACCAGGCGACACAGTTTTGGATTTCTTTGGTGGGTCAGGAACCACAGCTGCTGTGGCAGCAAAACTTGAAAGACGATTCATCACCATCGATCAGAGCGCAGATTCA
>JBEGUQ010000087.1:0-3274 GCA_041178805.1 Actinomycetota bacterium | reverse complement strand
AACAGGCCGTTCATGGCGTGAGGGTTCTGAAGGCGTTTGGTCGCGGTGGGTTTGCGGCAGACCAGTTTGCAACCGATGCAAAAGCTCTGTTGGGAACTGAAATCAGAAAAGCCAAGGCAGTTGCGAACATCTGGCTGTATTTGATTTTGCTACCGGAATTTGCGCTTGGACTTTCCCTTCTTGCCGGTGTGCTACTGGCCGCCGATGGCCAGATCACGGTTGGAACCCTGGTGGCATTCGTTGCAACAGCAATGGTGCTTCGCTGGCCAACCGAATCCTTGGGATTCCTGCTTGGATTCACCTTGGAGGCAAAGTCCGCGGTCACCCGATTCTTTGAGGTCATCGATGAGCCGGATCTAATTTCTGACCCCAAAGAGCCAAAAACTGTTGCCGAACCTAAAGGTCTTCTCGAGTTCAAGGACGTCAGTTTCCGCTACCCAGACACGGCAGCAGATCAGCCTGATCTAATCTCCCACTTCAGCCTCAAGCTAGAACCAGGGCAGTCGGTTGCGCTTATTGGTCTCACTGGCTGCGGCAAGACCACGCTTACTGCGTTGAGTACGCGTTTGTATGAGGTCACTGGCGGAGCAGTTGAGATTGACGGCGTCGACATTAGAGACATGACCCGCGGTGAACTTCGCACCCTGATTGCAATGGCTTTTGAGGATGCAACCCTGTTCTCCTCTTCGGTTCGCGACAATGTACTGCTTGGTAATCCAACCCAGAGTGAAGCGGACTTAAAGCAAGCACTAGAGATTGCGCAGGCGCAGTTTGTCTATGACCTGCCAAATGGCCTAGACACCAAGATCGGTGAAGAGGGGCTATCGCTTTCCGGTGGTCAGCGTCAACGTCTAGCGTTAGCTAGAGCAGTTGCGGCAAAGCCAAGAATCTTGGTTTTGGACGACCCGTTATCCGCGCTAGACGTTGATACCGAGGCCATGGTTGAGGACGCCCTTCGCCATGTATTGACCACCACTACTGCGTTGATTGTTGCTCACCGTCCATCGACTGTGATGCTTGCGGACAAGGTTGCGCTTATGCACGAGGGCAAGGTTGTTGCGTTCGGTACTCACCAGGAACTGCTTCAAACTTCCGCACACTACAAATACGTAATCAGTTCGCTGGATGCGGCAGAAAAGGCTAGGGAGGTGAACCTATGAGCATGCACGGAACCAACGATGAGGAGAAAACTGACCTCACCAAAGAAGAGTCTCGTTACGTAAGAGCGCGCTCTAGGGAGCTGCTCGGGTCGTTGCTATTGCCAATCCGCGCTCGGGTAATTGCTGCGGTATTCCTGGTCATCATTTCCACCGCGCTTCGAGTATCCGGCCCGGCCCTGATCGCTTTTGGAATCGACAGTGCACTGCCTAAGGCTTTGGTTGGGGACTACACGCCAATCTCGCTAACCGTTTTCGTCTACCTCTCGGCAGCGGCATTGACCGCCACCCTGACTTACTTCTTCCTAATGGTTACCGCTCGCGCATCACAGGCGATGTTGTTTGACCTTAGAAACCGAGTGTTTGTTCACACCCAGAAACTCTCCGTCGAATTCCACGAGCGCTACACCGCCGGTCGAGTAATCGCCCGCCAAACCTCAGACCTAGAGTCGATTGGCGAATTGCTCTCTGGGGGACTCAGCGAACTTGTGGTTGGTGGCATGTTCATGCTCTTCACCGCGGGTGCGTTGTTCTTGTTGGACCCGCAGAGCTTCTTGGTGTTGCTGGTCGCTCTAGTTCCACTTGCGGTGCTAACCCGCTGGTTCCAGCTTGGAACCAATAAGGGTTATCGCCAGCAGCGAGTTGCCTCCTCGCGATTGATCCAGTACTTCGTTGAGACCATGACCGGTATTCGTGCGGTGAAGGCTTTCCGCAAGGAGAAGGCCAACGAGAACCACTTCGGTGGGTTGGTTGAGGACTATCGCGGGCACAACGCCAGACTTATCCAGCTGTTTGGTATCTATGACCCGGGTCTGATCTTCATTGGAAACGTCACCGTGGCAGCGATCTTACTCTTCGGTGGATTCCGAGTACTCGAAGGCTCGCTAGGTATCGGTGTCCTCACCGCCGCGATTCTGTATTCCAGAAGGTTCTTTGACCCGATGGAAGAGATTGCGATGTTCTACAACTCTTACCAATCTGCGGCATCCGCACTTGAGAAGATTTCGGGCGTACTCCAGGAAGAACCAACCGTTCCTGAGCCTGAGAAGCCAGTTGCGCTCAAGAACGTCAAGGGTGAAGTCTCATTCCAGGACGTGGAATTCAAATATGCCACCGGGTCAACGGTCTTGCACCCGTTTAGTTTGACCATCCCTGCAGGTCAGACCGTGGCACTGGTTGGCACCACCGGCGCTGGTAAGTCAACACTTGCCAAGCTCATCTCTCGCTTCTATGACCCTTCCTCTGGATCGGTAAGCCTTGACGGAGTAAATCTTCGAGACATTGCGAATGCCGACCTAAGGCACGAAGTCGTAATGGTCACTCAGGAGGCCTACCTATTCTCCGGTTCAGTTGCCGAAAACATCCAGCTTGGTAAGCCGGATGCTTCCATCGAAGAGGTAATGGCTGCAGCAAAGGCAGTTGGAGCCCACGAGTTCATTCTTTCGCTGCCGGATGGCTATCAGACCGATGTGAACAAGCGCGGTGGCAGAGTCTCCTCCGGCCAGCGCCAGCTGATCTCTTTCGCGAGAGCTTTCTTGGCAAACCCATCGGTATTGATTTTGGATGAAGCAACCAGCTCGCTAGACATTCCATCCGAGCGCTTGGTTCAGCAGGGCCTAAAGACCCTGCTTCACAACCGCACCGCAGTGATCATTGCTCACCGACTGTCAACGGTTTCAATCGCGCAGCGCGTGCTGGTGATGGAGCACGGTCGAGTAATCGAGGATGGCAGCCCAGAACAGCTATCTCAATCCGGCGGTAAGTTCGCAGCTCTTTACAAGGCTTGGCGAGACTCGCTGGTTTAGCGCTTTATTAGAGCAATTGCCTGGTTAGCAGCGAGATCGGTTTTCACAACTCCGCCGGATATCTCAACCTCTGCCCCAGAGATCAGCTCCTCGTACTTGCCATCGGCAAGAACCGTTGTGATTTCAATGCCACTTTGGTCGACGGTTGTAACGTTCACCGCGAAGAAGCCCACATCACCACGTTCAAAACTTAGGACCGAATCACTGGTCTGCGGGTTGGTGAGTGCCTTGCCAGAGGTTCTGCCGCGGAACTCAATCATCGCCTTCACCGAGTTCATTCGGTGCTGACACAACCAGGTGCCGGCGTCTTGA
>JBEGUQ010000086.1:0-3315 GCA_041178805.1 Actinomycetota bacterium | reverse complement strand
ACCGAGGACCGTCTGCACCAGAACTACCGCGCTAGCGCAATGCCTGAGACCAGCAAGTTAATCGAGAAGCTTCGCGCCGAGGGTCACCCGGCAGTGGTGTCAGGAGCCGGTCCGTCTGTTTTGGTGCTCGAGGTAGACCCAATTCAGCGAGTTGCAGCCGTGGCATTTGTCGAGCGAGAGTTTCCAACTTGGAAACCACTTTCACTTGCGGTTGACTTCAAAGGTGCTAGTGTTGAAGTGCAGTCTGGATCAGGCGTCTAAAAGCCCGCCACTGCATTCTCAAGAAATTCTTCACAAATCCGGCACATTTGCCGCCAAGAAACGAGTAATAACCACATGGATGAAATCCAGCAGGACAAGCCTGTAAAGAGAACCCGCCGCGCAACCAGCGCAACAGTTTCCGCAGAAGCAACCGAAGCACCAAAGGCAGCAAAGACTCCTAAGGCAGCCGAGGCAGAGGTCAAGACCTCAAGCGATGCAGAGCCAAAGACCGAGAACCGTCGCCGTTCCCGTCCAGCCCGTGGCGAAGCCAGGACTGAGGGTGGCGAAGGCAACACTTCGTCTGAAGCCGGTGCAGAGCGTGGCGAAGCCCGCGAAGACCGCGAGACCAGAAGCTCAGACCGCGACAACAACCGTGACCGTGATGACGACCGTCGTGGCGGAAACCGCAACCGCCGTGGTCGCTACCGTGACCGTGACCGCCGTCGCGGCCCTGGATCACAGGACGAGTCAGAGCCAGAGATCACCGAGGATGACGTACTAGTTCCAGTTGCTGGAATATTGGACGTTTTGGAGAACTACGCGTTCTTGCGCACCTCCGGTTACCTTCCTGGACCAAACGATGTTTACGTATCCCTGGGCCAGGTAAAGAAGTATGCGCTTCGCAAGGGAGACGCAGTAGTTGGCGCAATTCGCCAGCCACGCGAGGATCAGAACAGCCAGCGTCAGAAGTTCAATGCACTAGTTCGCGTTGACTCGATCAACGGCCAGACCATGGAAGAAGCTGCCGCTCGTGTAGAGTTTGGCAAGCTAACTCCGCTATACCCAGACACTCGTCTGCGTCTAGAGACTGACAGCAAGAAGCTTTCAACCAGAATCATCGACCTTGTTGCTCCAATTGGTAAGGGTCAGCGTGGACTGATTGTTTCTCCTCCAAAGGCCGGTAAGACCTTGGTGCTGCAGGCAATCGCAAACGCTATCGCGACCAACAACCCAGAGGTTCACCTAATGGTTGTTCTAGTTGACGAGCGTCCAGAAGAAGTTACCGACATGCAGCGCACCGTCAAGGGTGAGGTTATTGCCTCCACCTTCGACCGCCCTGCCGATGACCACACCACCGTTGCCGAGCTTGCAATTGAGCGCGCAAAGCGTTTGGTTGAGCTAGGTCACGACGTGGTAGTTCTACTTGACTCGATCACCCGCCTGGGCCGCGCTTACAACCTAAGCGCACCAGCATCTGGACGTATTTTGTCCGGTGGTGTTGACTCCTCAGCTCTTTACCCACCAAAGCGCTTCTTCGGTGCAGCTCGAAACATCGAGCACGGTGGATCTCTAACCATTTTGGCTACCGCTTTGGTTGAGACCGGTTCAAAGATGGACGAGGTTATCTTCGAAGAGTTCAAGGGAACCGGAAACATGGAGCTTCGCCTGTCCCGCCAGTTGGCAGACAAGCGCATCTTCCCTGCGGTCGACATCAACGCATCCGGTACTCGTCGCGAAGAAATGCTGATGAGCCCTCAGGAGACCAAGATCATCTGGAAGCTACGTCGCGCTCTTGCAGGTCTTGAGCAGCAGCAGGCTCTGGAGCTCGTGCTTTCTCGTCTGAAGGACACCGCATCCAACGTTGAGTTCTTGCTAAAGCTCGAGAAGTCGATGCCAGTTCCACAGGAAAGTGACTCGGAGTAATTTTGCTTGATTCGCTTGCAGGCCTAAGGGCTGAGCACGCGAGTTTGCAGGAGCAACTCAGCGACTCAGCCATCCACACCAACCCAGCGTTGGCTAAGAAGCTGAACCGTCGCTATGCGGAGCTTTCGGCAATCATGAACGCTGAGAGCAACCTACTTAAAGTCACCGAGGATTTGGCAGCAGCCAAGGAATTGGCAAAAGAAGACGACGCCTTCGCAGAAGAGCTTCCGGGCTTGGAGCAGCAGCTAAAAGATGCTGGCGAGAAGCTTCGCAGGCTGTTGATTCCTAGAGACCCAGATGACGGCCGCGATGTCATTATGGAAGTGAAAGCCGGTGAAGGCGGTGCCGAGTCGGCACTGTTCGCAGGTGACCTGCTTCGTATGTACATCCAGTACGCCAACTCCAAGGGTTGGAAGACCGAGATCCTGGACCGCACCGAATCTGATTTGGGCGGCATCAAGGATGTCCAGGTTGCAATCAAGTCCAATGCCACTGACCCAGCCGATGGCGTTTGGGCCCACATGAAGTATGAAGGTGGCGTCCACCGCGTTCAGCGTGTGCCGGTAACCGAAACTCAGGGTCGAATCCACACCTCGGCTGCCGGAGTATTGGTTTTCCCTGAGGTTGATGAGCCTGAGGAAGTTGAAATTAGCCAGAACGAAATTCGTATTGACGTATTTCGCTCTTCTGGCCCGGGAGGTCAGTCGGTAAACACCACCGACTCTGCAGTTCGAATCACACACTTTCCAACCGGCATCGTGGTTTCCATGCAGAACGAAAAGTCTCAGCTTCAAAACCGCGAAGCAGCCATGCGCGTTCTGCGCGCAAGAATTTTGGCTGCTCAGCAGGAAGCAATCGAGGCAGAGCAGTCCGCTGCCCGTCGTTCCCAGGTGAAATCTGTCGACCGCTCAGAGCGAATTCGTACCTATAACTTCCCGGAGAACCGCATCGCGGATCACCGCACCGGTTACAAGTCATACAACTTGGACCAGGTCATGGACGGCGCTTTGGAGCCGATTGTTCAGTCCGCCATCAAGATGGACGAAGAAGCCAGACTCGCAGCCCTCCAGGGTGAGTAGTGAAGCTCTCTGAAGCGCTATCGCTTGCAAGCGAAAAGCTATCTGAGGCAGGCGTACCATCGCCTCAAGCAGATGCAACTTGGTTGCTTTGCCACATTTTGGACACCGATCGCTCGGACCTACTAACTCGTATCACTTTTGACCAAAGCCTCACGGCTTCGCAGGTCGATGAATTTTTAGTAGCCCTTGCAAGGCGAGAGAAGCGCGCGCCACTTCAGCACATCACCGGTAAAGCAGCGTTTCGCTCGCTTGAACTCAGCGTTGGTCCTGGTGTGTTTGTGCCAAGACCTGAGACTGAGCAGGTCGTGCAGTATGCGATTGACTACCTACG
>JBEGUQ010000085.1:0-3326 GCA_041178805.1 Actinomycetota bacterium | reverse complement strand
GAGGTCTTCCGCTACGCAGGAGCTGCATATCTAATTTGGTTCGGTATCGGGGCTGTGCGTAGAGCGATAAAGCCAAGTTCTCTTGAGGCTCAGGGTGAAGCGCTACCTCTAATCAAAACCTTGGGAACGATGGCGGCCCTCACCTGGCTCAACCCTCACGTTTATTTGGACACCGTCATTCTTCTAGGCTCGATCGGAAACCAATTCGTACCTAATCAATGGTGGTTTGCGCTGGGGGCTGCGACGGCCAGTTTTGTTTGGTTCTTCTCTTTGGGTTATGGAGCAAAGCTGTTGTCCAGGTACATGTCATCGGTTCGCTTCTGGCAGGTGCTGGACTCTTTCATCGCAGCGGTGATGTTCACTATTGCCGGAACCTTACTTTTTAGTTCGCTGTAACTAACAGGCTCATGTTCTATAAATCGGGCATAATCAAAGCGTGAATTCAGACAGTTTTGGCAATTTTGCGAATCGCTCCAGCTCAAAGTGGCGCAGGTTCCCCGAAGATGTTCTTCCAATGCACGTTGCAGAGATGGACTTTGATGTCGCACCTGCCATTCGCGATCGAATCAAGGACCTAACAGACCGCTCCGACCTTGGTTACACCGGGCCGGTTCCTGAGGTTGCTAAAGCCTTTGAGTCATTCGCCTTGGACCGATGGGGCTGGCAAATCGCTCCAGAGCAGCTGAAGCTTGCTACCGATGTTGGAGTTGCAGCAGTTGAGATCTTGCGAGTTTTGACCAAGCCTGGCGACAAGGTTTTGCTGAATAGCCCGGTTTACTCAAGTTTTTACCACTGGATCGAAGAGGTTCATGCCCTGGTGGCCGACGTTCCATTGGTCCACAAGGGCGATGACTGGGTATTGGATATCGCGGGTATCGAAAGTGCCTTCAAAGACGGCGTCAAGGTTTACATGCTCTGCTCGCCACAGAACCCAGTGGGCCGCGTCCACAGTGCTAAAGAGCTAACCCAAATTGCCGAGCTTGCAGATCAATATGGCGTAACCGTGATTAGTGATGAGATTCACGCACCACTTAGCTGGGTGCCGTTTACTCCATACCTAGCGCTAGGGCCAGCGGCCCAGCGCACCGGCGTGACTATAACCTCAAGCTCAAAGGCTTGGAATGTTGCCGGTCTAAAAGCGGCCTTCTTGCTTACCCAAGGTTCAGAGGTTCAGGCCCGCCTAAAGGGACTGCCAGAAGCAATGCACTGGCGCACGTCTCTGATTGGCGCTTTTGCCATGGAGAGCGCTTTCTTGCACTCGGTGGAGTGGTTAGATGACGCTGTCGAACAAATCCAGGAAAACCTGGCTTTCTTCCAGCACGAGGTTGCCCAGAAGCTCCCAAAGGCCAAGCTCTTCAACATGGAGAGCACCTATTTGGTGTGGGTGGACCTAGCTGCATACAAGGTAGATAAGGTTCAGCACGTGCTGTTGCAGCAGGCCAAGGTAGCTGTGGTTCCGGGTGAAGATCATGCCCCGGCGGGACAGTATTCGAACTTCATAAGATTCAACATCGCAACCTCAAAGGCGCGAATTAGCGAAGCAGTTTCGCGAATCTCAAAGGTTCTCGAGGGCTAGCTTCAAATCTGTAATCAAATCGCCTGGGTGCTCAAGTCCTACCGAGAGTCTCAGCGTCGATTCGGTGATGCCCATCTTTAGCTGAGTCTCGGCGTCCAACCTGCGGTGAGTTGAAGATGCAGGGTGGGTAATAAGTGATCTCGAATCGCCAAGGTTGTTTGAGATGTCAATTACCTCTAGGGCATTCATAAATGCAAAAGTCTTTGCCTTATCGGCATCCAGCTGAATCGCCAAAGTGGTGCCACCTTTGAGCATCTGCTTTTTAGCAAGCGCAGCGTCAGGGTGAGAATTCAAGAACGGGTGAACCACTCTGGATACACCCTTGAGGCCCTCAAGCGCTGTTGAAACTTCGAATGCACTGTCAGCCATTTTGTGAACGCGCATCGACATGGTTTCCAAGGACTTGGTTAGCACCCAAGCATTGAAGGGTGAAAGCGATGGACCGGTGTGACGGGTGAAAGGCTTTAGCACCTCGTCGATGTATTTCTTGCTTCCTAGAACGGCACCGCCTAGGACTCGACCCTGACCATCGATGTGCTTGGTGGCCGAATACATCACAACGTCGGCACCAAGGTCTAAAGGTTTCTGCAATACCGGAGATGCCATCACGTTGTCGACAATCAAAATGCCGCCAGCTTTGTGAGTGAGCTCTGCAACCAGTGAGATATCTACGATCTCCATAAGTGGGTTACTTGGAGTCTCAATGAAGACTGCCTTTGCCGGAGTAGCTAGCGCTGTCTTCCAACCCTCATCGGTGTTCGAGGAAACGATTTCAACGTTTACTCCCCACCGAGGCAAGATCTCGGTTAGCACCACGTAGCAGGAGGAGAACATCGCAGGCGATGCCACAACTCGGTCTCCGGCAGAAACCAATGAAGCCAAAGAGGCAAACATCGCAGCCATGCCGCTGCCGGTGGCAAGTGCAGCCTCAGCACCTTCGATTAGCGCTAGACGTTCTTCGAATCCTGTAACCGTTGGGTTTGCAAAACGGGAGTAGAGGTAGTGCTCCTCGGTCTCCATAAACGCCTGCTCTGCCTGCTCTGCAGAGTCATAGCTAAAACCACTGGTTAGAAACAGCGCCTCGGAGGTTTCTGCAAAACCAGAGCGAATCATTGCCCCGCGAACACTGACGGTGTCGGGGTGCAGGGTGCGCATGGTTGGCTCATTTACCGGGTCATTGTGACCCCATGGCCGAGAACGCTTTGTCATAAGGCAAAAACATACTGCCTTAGGGCTAACCTTGGCACGTGTTTGACCAAGTAAGTCAGTTAGCCCAGGAGCTTTTTGTGCGCCATGGGTTGGTCAATTACTCATTTGGGTTCGATAGAGCCATCCGCAGAGCAGGCCTTTGCAACTACTCGCAAAAGCGCATCACCATCTCAAGGCACCTCGTCGAAGCGGGGGACATGCACGTTATTGAGCAAGTGATTCTGCATGAGATCGCCCACGCCCTAACCGGACAGGCAGCAGGTCACGGCAAGATTTGGAAGGCGAAAGCTACCGAGCTGGGCTACCTTCACCAAAGAATCGATGGCACGCCACTAGCCAAGCAGGTTGCGAAATACAAAGGGGTTTGCCCAGGTGGTCATGAGCACTTCCGCTCTCGCCAGCCATCCAGAATGCTCAGTTGCAAACTCTGCGCACCGAGCTTTTCTCGCCGCTATCTAATTATTTGGAACGAAAACTAAGCGCTCGGCCCAATCAGTAGCGAGCAGATAACCGCTCCTGCAAAAAAGTTCAGCCAGATAAA
>JBEGUQ010000084.1:0-3339 GCA_041178805.1 Actinomycetota bacterium | reverse complement strand
CACGAGCCTTCAAATTGGCTGTGAGCCAAGACAGGGTTAGGCCAGAATCGATGATGTCTTCAACGATCAAAATGTTGCGATCTTTGACATCGGTGTCTAAGTCTTTGAGGATGCGAACCACACCAGAGGAAACAGTTCCGGAACCGTAAGAAGAAACCGCCATCCAATCTTGCTTGGTTGGAATCTGCATGGCCCTTGCAAGGTCTGCCATAAATGGCACCGCGCCCTTGAGGATTCCAAGCAGTAGAACGTTCTTGTCCTTGTAGAACTCGTCGATTGGTGCAGCTAGCTCTGCGATGCGGGCTTGAATCTGCTCCGCGGTAACCAATACCTCTTTGATGTCTGGGTGGTTCAGATGCACTAGCAGGCTCCTGGTGTTGGTGGCTTGGACCTTGTAAAAATCAACAGGTCTTTTACCCGCTCTACTGTAATGCCAGAAAGCGAGGCAGATTTCTGCCCGTGCCAATTGGTAATGAGTGCATCAATGGCCTCAATCTGGGTCGCTGAGATTGCTCTGGCACCAGCCCTGACGGCAATCATGTGCAAAGCCATGGTCCGCACTGCACTTGGCTCGGCTGCAAGCTTCGCTGCCGAATAGCTAACCGAACTGGCTGAACCTGAATCCTTTGCATCTGCCACCAGCTCAGCTGCAAGGCCGGTTAGCACCTCTTCGGCCTCGGAAACCTGGGCAGCCGTTCTTGATAGTGACTTAGCAATCCCGGGCCCGAGCTCCTGCTCCATAAGTTCCAACAGCTTGCGTGCGCGAACCCTTAGAAACTGAGGGTTCTGATTGTGTGGGTCGTCCCAGAAGGTAAGTCCCTGGTCATCGCAGGCTTCTCGCAGTGAGCTTCTACTTAGTCCAATTAGCGGCCTGGCAATTGCTCTAGCCGGGTCATAACTATCCATTCCGGCGAGCGCCGACAATCCAGAGCCTCGAGACAGAGCAAGTAGGACAGTCTCCGCTTGGTCTTCTAGTTTGTGACCAAGTAGCACGAAATCCGCAGCCTGCGAGATTCGCACTTTCTCAAACGCCTGATAGCGAGCATCCCTGGCCGCAGCCTCCATGCCGTTTCCAGTTAGCTCAACATCTACCTTCTCGATGATTACCGGGCTTAGGCCCAGTTCCTCACAGGTCTGCTTGGCCTTGGACGCAACTTCGCCGCTACCTGCTTGCAGCTGGTGATCGACAATCACAGCACCTGCAGTAAACCCCATTCGAGGAGCCTCAAAGGCGGTTGCGGCAGCCAGTGCGATCGAATCTCCACCTCCAGAACATGCCACCAAAACCAGCGATCCCGACGGCAAACCAAGGCTTTCTAATTGCTCTCGGACAGCGCGTCTGGCATCGGCCATGGCCGGAGTGAGCCTAGGGCGCTGCGTCATCTGTCTCGATTCGGTAATCTTTATGACAGAAGCCTATTGAGGAGAAGCCGTGTCTTACGACGTAGTTATTGAGATTCCAAAGGGAAGCCGCAACAAGTATGAGGTTGACCACGAAACCGGTCGAGTATTTCTGGACCGCGTGCTGTTCACCCCGTTCGTCTACCCAACGGACTACGGCTTTTTTGAGAACACCCTCGGTGGCGACGGAGACCCGTTAGACGCTCTTGTCCTCCTTGAGTTCCCGCTGTTCCCAGGCGTTGGCGTAAAGGTTCGCGCGGTTGGCATGTTGGTAATGGAAGACGATGGCGGAGTTGACGAGAAGGTTCTCTGTGTTCAGGACAAGGACCCACGTTGGAGCCACATCCAGGACCTTGGCGACGTCAGCTCTCAGGTCAAGAATGAGATCGAGCACTTCTTCTCTCACTACAAGGACCTAGAGCCTGGCAAGTGGGTAAAGATTCAGGGCTGGAAAGACAAGGCTGCAGCTGAGGAAGTTATCGCTGCGGCATACGCCAACTACAAGCACTAGGGCAGTAGGTTTGGGCTATGCATAGCCCAGAAACCTCTTCCATAGACGTTGGAATCATTGAGCTTTTAGATAACTACTTCGAGGTTATCCACGCCCAAGACATGGACCTTTTTGACAAGGTATTTCACGTTGACTGCACCCTCTACGGGGTAAAAGACAACCAGACTGTCCTCCGCCCATACCTGGCCTATCGTGAAGCTGTAGCGAATCGTCAATCTCCTAAAGAACTTGGCAACCCAAGAAAAGACGAGATTCTAGATTTTGATCAAATTTCCGAGAACATGGCCTGGGCCAAAGTTCAGCTGCAGCAATTTGGCGGCGTCATGCAGGATTACCTAAACCTTGTAAAGCTTGATGGCAAGTGGTGGATCATCGCCAAGCTCTATGAGCAGGTTGGCACCTACTAGTTAGCTGTTGGCCTTGCTGCGTATGGGAATAGCTCACCGTAGCGAACCGGAACAATACGAACAGTCCTAGCTGGGTTTGGTGCCTCGAGCATCATGCCGCCGCCGAGGTAGATAGCTGTGTGGTACTTATCTCCCGAGAAACTCGATGACCTGGTCCACCAAATCAAATCTCCGCGCTTAGCGTCCTGGAATGGCACCAGCTTCTGGTTCGAAGCCATGATGTTGAACTGGGCGGTTGCTGAGTGCCAGCCGATGTAAACACCAACCGAGGCATAGCTCTTCATCGTGATACCCGAGCAGTCCCAGATGTCTGGACCTGAACCACCAAGCACATATCTCTCGCCAAGCTGAGCTGATGCAAAAGCAATTGCTCGCTCGACCAAGTCGCTGTTTGGTGCACCAACGGTGTAAAGCTCAGGTGCGGTAGGTGCATCCTTGACCGCGTTCTGGCGGCGCTCTGCCTCAAGACCCTCGATGCGCTGACGCTCGAGATCCGATGCGGTGTCTTTCAAATTAGCCAGCTGACCCAGCATCGATGCGCGCTGCGATTCAGACTCGTTCACCTTGGCAATAACTGCATCCGCAGCTGCCTTGGCTTCGCGATAAAGCTTCTCGGATGCAGCTCTTCGGGTTTCCAATTCGGCTTGCGCGCTTGAAAGCTCAGCGGCAAGTGCCTTGGCGTCAGACTGCTTTTGCATTGCCTGCTCATACATAACCTGGGTTCGCTGAGCGACTACGTCGCTTGCTCCAAGCTGATACAAAAGCTCGTCGGAGCTCTCCGGGTTGAAGAAAATCTCAAGTGTTGTGTTACCGCTGGTTCCCTGGCGATACATTCTGGCCACGATCTGACCCAGCATGGTCTTGGCTTCGCCGGCTTCTTCCTCGGCGGTCTTGACCTTGGCCTCAAGGCCTTCGACCTTGTCCGCCATGACCTTTACGGCCTGCTTAGCCTGGTTGTATTGCTCGTTCTTTTGAAGCGCTACCGACTCCAAAGCATCGGCCTCATCTTGCAGCGTGCTC
>JBEGUQ010000083.1:0-3346 GCA_041178805.1 Actinomycetota bacterium | reverse complement strand
GAATACGTCTGGACCGCCGTCCTGAGTGATGAAACCAAAACCCTTTTCAGAGTTGAACCACTTTACGGTTCCTTGTGCCATGTTGATGCTCCTGATGCAATTCCGGCATTCGAGTACTTCACGAATGCATCGGGCTTCAACCTAGGTCCCACTCCGACATCCCAACTTTACGCACTTATGGGGGAAAATGATAGGAAATGCAAAACCTATTTTTTGTGTTACTAAAGGGTTATAAAGCCAAATAGCGAAAGTTGAATTGATGTACGAGGTCTATAAAACCGACGAGCAGTGGAAATCAGAGCTCAGCGAGTTCGAATATCACGTGCTTCGCATGGCTGGTACCGAGCGCGCATACACCGGTGAACTGCTTGATGAGAAGCGTGCTGGCAGCTACCACTGCCGCGGTTGCGATGCATTTTTGTTTGAGGCTGACACCAAGTTTGACTCGCACTGCGGTTGGCCAAGTTTCTACAAGCCTCAGGACAACGACGCTATCGAGTACATCGAAGACCGCGCCCACGGCATGCTCCGCACCGAGGTTCGCTGCTCAAAGTGTGGCGGTCACCTGGGTCACGTTTTCGAAGATGCCCCTCAGACTCCAACTGGAGATCGCTACTGCATCAACTCTGTGAGCATCACCTTCAAGCCTGCTCAGTAGAGTTGAGGCATGGCTAAAGTTTCTGCAGGCACAGGTTCGATTTACGGTTTTGGCTTTATTGGCGCAGTGATCTACTACATCTCCACGGCTACAGATTTCTGGATGGGCCTGCTGGGATTTCTAAAAGCTTTGGTTTGGCCAGCGTTTTTGGTTTACGAACTACTTAGCTCGCTAGGGGCATAACCTTTTGGGCACCCTAATCAACGTTCTTGCCATTGTGCTTGGCTCCGCGATTGGAGTCTTGCTGGGTAACCGACTGCCCGAGAAGATGAGTCGCACTCTTACGGATGCGATGGGCTTGATCGTCTTGGTAATCGGTGCGCTGAACCTGGCAGAGCTAACTGACGAAGCCTTTACCAATGCGACCGGTATCTTCCCGACCATCTTGGTGGTCCTAGCCGCGCTAATTCTCGGTGGAGTCACCGGATCACTTCTCAAAATTGAAGAGAAGTTGGAGCACTTTGGAGTTTGGCTTCAAGCCAAGACCAAAGGCAAGGGCGATAAAGACCTCTTTATCCAAGGCTTTGTAAATGCAGCGTTGCTTTTCACCATTGGGCCAATGGCAATTCTTGGTGCCCTGCAAGATGGACTCGGCCAAGGCTTTGACATCCTGGCGCTGAAGTCAACCCTCGACGGCTTCACCTCGGTCGCCTTCTCGGCGACCATGGGTTGGGGGGTTGCATTCTCTGCGATCCCAGTTGGGCTTTGGCAAGGAGTGCTGACAATTCTGTCGGCGAGCGTGGGCGATGTCTTGTCCCAGGCCGCAGTTGCTTCGATCACTGCAACCGGAGGCATTCTGCTTTTGGGTACAGGCCTGCGAGTAACTCAGATTCGAATGGTGTCCGTCGCAGACCTACTGCCGGCTCTGGTCTTTGCGCCAGTTATTACCTTGGTGCTGGCAACTACCCTCGGCCAGTAATTCGATCAACATCTCCCAAGATGGCATCAAACTCTTCCTCAGTCATCAATCCCAATTGACTTGCGGATTGCTTCACGGAAAGCTTGTGTTCTTGAGCGTGCTTGGCGATTAGCGAAGCAGCTTCGTAACCCAAAGTTGGAGCTAGCGCGGTTACCAAACCAATTGAGTTTTCAACCGTGTACTTGAGGTATTCGACATTCGCGGTGATGCCATCGATGCAGAAATCCGCCAGGATCTGGCAGGCCTTGCGCAGGTAGACAAGATTCATCATCAATGAGCGGGCAATGATTGGCTCAAAGGCGTTTAGCTGCAACTGACCACCCTCAGAAGCCATGGTCACCGTTATGTCATTGCCAATCACCTGGAAGGCAATCTGGTTAACAGCCTCTGGGATAACCGGGTTGACCTTGCCAGGCATGATCGAAGATCCAGCTTGTCTGGCAGGCAGGTTAATCTCACCAAAGCCAGCTCTTGGCCCCGAGGAAAGAAGTCGAAGGTCATTAGAGATTTTTGACAACTTGGTTGCAAGGCGCTTGAGCACGCTCGAAGTCGAGACAAAGACGCCGGTGTCGCTGGTTGCCTCAATCAGGTTCTCAGCCAACCTAAACGGGTGTTCGCAAATCTCGCTGAGGATATCGACCACCAACTCCGCATAGCCATCCGGGGTGTTCAAACGAGTTCCAATCGCGGTGCCGCCGAGATTGAGCTCTGAAAGTAGCGGGATGATTTCTCGCAGGCGACTCTGGTCCTCCCCAAGGGTGAGCGACCAGGCAGTGAACTCCTGGCCCAGTGTCATCGGGACAGCATCTTGCAGCTGGGTGCGACCCATCTTAATGATGTCCTTGAACTCCAAGGCTTTTCTGTCAATTGCCTTTCGCAGGTGATCAACCTGCTGGATCAGAGCCAAGCTCTCAATGATTAGCGAGACCTTGATGGCGGTCGGGTAAACGTCATTGGTGGACTGAGAGGCATTCACGTGGTTCAGCGGGTGAATCTCGTCGTATTCACCCTTTTGAAATCCTGCGATCTCCAAAGCACGGTTCGCAATGACCTCATTGGCGTTCATATTCGTTGAGGTACCAGCTCCACCTTGAATGGCGTCCACTGCAAACTCTGAATCCCAGAGTCCGTCGCGCACCTCAATCGATGCCTTAATAATTGGGTCTGCTAGCTCCTGGGTAATCACCCCAAGCTTTAGGTTGGCTTTAGCGGAGGCTTCCTTGATAAAGCCAAGTCCTCGGACCAAGGACCGGTAGTGCCCAATGGGGACACCGGTAATTGGGAAGTTTTCAATGGCCCTCAGGGTATGAATTCCCCAGTAGGCGTTGGAGGGGATTTCGCGCTCCCCAAGAAGATCGTGCTCTAACCTCGTTGTCATCACACCCTCTAGTATCTCGCAAAAAATCGAGAGCTAGGATTTAGCCATGGAACTCTGGGAAGCTACCAAGCTCGCACTAAAGCAATACGCAACTTTTACCGGTCGCACGTCAAGACCTGACTACTGGTATTTCATCTTGACGGTCGTTATCGCGAGCGCAGCGCTTTCGATTCTTTCCGACTCATTGTCGAACGTATTGAACATTCTGACTTTGGTCCCAAGCCTTGCAGCCGGCGCTCGCAGACTGCGTGATGCTGGTCTTTCAATGCACAATTTCTGGTGGCTAGCGCTGCCAGTTGTGGGCTGGATTATCTTTATCGTCCAGCTATCTCAGCCTTCTAAAAAGGACTAGATAAAGCTCGCGATGATGGCACCCATCGCAGCCAAGGAC
>JBEGUQ010000082.1:0-3471 GCA_041178805.1 Actinomycetota bacterium | reverse complement strand
GCACTGCCGCCTCAGGGCGAATAGTGTTTCAAGGTTTGCCGGAGTACCCCTGGCAAAAACTCAAGCCCTATCGAGAGATTGCGGCTAAGAGCCCTCAAGGCGCAATAGATCTTTCTGTCGGCAACCCAATCGACCCAACACCACAGGTAATTCAATCAGCACTTGATGCAGCATCTGATTCACCTGGATACCCAACAACTTGGGGCGACGTAATAGCTCGCCAGGCAGTTGCGGATTGGTATTCAAGGCGTCGAAAGTCTCCAGGGCTATCCGCCGACCAGGTTCTACTCACCATTGGCTCGAAGGAATTCATCTCTTGGCTTCCGATCATGCTTGGCGTTGTGGCTGGAGACGTTGTGGTTCAGCCACGTCTGGCCTACACCGCATATGAAGTGGGTGCAGCATTCGCAGGTGCCGAGATCTTCGTAGGCGATGAACCAAACGAATGGCCAGAAAACACCAAGTTGATTTGGCTAAACAGTCCAGGAAACCCAAATGGCTCAGTGCACTCGATTGAGTTTCTCAAGCGAGCACTAGCTAGGGCAAGAGAGCTGGGCGCGGTAATCGTCAATGACGAGTGCTACGCCGAGATGGGTTGGACTGCACCTTGGGATGAGTACATCCCATGCATGCTCGATCCCGAAGTCACCGGCGGTGACCTAACCAACGTTCTTTCTATTTATTCGCTAAGCAAGCAGTCAAACCTTGCCGGATACCGCGCTACTTTTGCAGCCGGTGATGAGCGACTTATCAAAGGTCTCGTGAACCTGCGTATGCACTCGGGAATGATGGTCCCGATGCCGGTCCAGAAGGCCATGGTTGCTGCTTTGGGCGACGATTTGCACGTTGCAACCCAAAAAGAGATCTACCGGAAGCGCCGCGAAGTCTTGCTGCCGGCGCTTGTGGCATACGGCTTTGAAGTTCAAGACTCAGAGGCTGGACTTTATCTTTGGGTCACAAAGGGTCAAGACTGCTGGGAAACTATTGCCGAACTTGCTCAATTGGGCATTGTCGCTGTCCCTGGAGAGTTTTACGGAGAGGCGGGCAAAAACTTTGTTCGTTTCTCAATTACTGCGACCGACCAAGAGGTTTTTGAGGCTGCAAACCGCCTCAAAAATGCTCTAGGCTAGGGCTAAAGCCAACCCTCATAAAGGAGCTAGCGTTTGACTTCTAACGAGAAGGTGTCCCTTCGATACGGTGCCCACGAGGCAGAACTTTCTGTAATTGAAGCGACCGAGGGTCCTGGCGGAATTGATATTTCTAAGCTAATTGCAACTACCGGTCTTAGTTCTTACGACCAGGGTTTTGTAAACACCTCCTCGACCAAGAGCGCAATAACATTCATCGATGGCGATCAGGGCATTCTTCGTCACCGCGGCTACCCAATTGAGCAGCTTGCGGCTAAAAAGAGCTTCCTGGACGTTGCTTACCTACTTATTTACGGTGAGCTTCCAACCGCGAGCGAACTAGAGGCTTTCGATGAGAAGCTGCGCGAGCGCTCGATGATTCACCCAAACATGGTTCGCTTTTTTGAGACTTTTGAGCACTCGGCACACCCGATGGCAATCCTTTCCTCCGCTGTCTCTGTTCTTTCAACTTTCTACAACGACTCAACTGATGCCAGAGATCCAGAGCAGGTCGATCTTTCGACCATCAGACTTTTGGCGAAGCTACCAGTGATCACCGCCTACACCTATAAGTCTTTGGTGGGGGAGAGTTTTGTTGAGCCTGACCAGTCTCTGTCACTGGTAGAAAACTTTTTGCGCATGACCTTTGGCCACAAGGGCGAAGAGTGGTCTGCAAACCCAGTTTTGACCAAAGCTTTGGACACTATGTTGCTACTGCACGCTGACCACGAGCAGAACTGCAGCACCTCAACAGTGCGACTTGTTGGTTCTTCTCACGCAAACTTGTTTGCATCCATCTCCTCAGGTATCAACGCTTTGTCGGGACCACTGCACGGTGGTGCAAACGAAGCTGTTTTGGACATGCTTACCTTTATTCATGAGTCCGGCGACTCGGTTCAGAAGTATGTCGAGCGCGTAAAGAACAAAGAAGACGGCATTCGCCTTATGGGCTTTGGCCACCGCGTTTACAAGTCGTTTGACCCAAGAGCAACCATCGTGAAGTCTCACGCAGACGAGGTTCTGAGAGAGCTAGGAGTCTCTGACCCTCTACTCGACATTGCAAAAGAGCTTGAAGCGGCAGCGTTGGCAGACTCCTACTTTGTTGAGCGCAAGCTTTACCCAAATGTTGACTTCTACACCGGTGTTATCTACAAGGCAATGGGCTTCCCTTCGAGGATGTTCACACCCTTGTTTGCAGTTGGAAGACTTCCAGGCTGGATCGCGCACTGGCGCGAGCAAAACGCTGATTCCACAACAAGAATCGGTCGCCCCCAGCAGGTTTACACCGGCCACACCCAGCGTTCAATCTAAGGTTTTTCGTAGATCCAAACTGCGGTATCGCCGTAGGTCTTTGTGCTTTGAAGTTCTAGCGCTTCAAAATCGAGTTGCGCGCTTCGGCTAGACCTCTCAACAATCACTAGTCCTTCCTCACTCAACCTTTCCGCGATTGAGCCAAGCAGGTGCTCAAGCTCGGAATTGGGAAAGTCGTAGGGAGGGTCAACGAAGACTAGGTCGAACCTTGCGGCTGAAGACTTGATATAGCGCTGCGCATCTCGGTTGTGGGCCTGAATCTTTGTCGATATGCCCTGTTTTTCAAATGAGCTCAGGCTGCTTTTGACATTCTGCTCAAGCAAGCCAAATGCAACTCGATCCCGTTCAACTAGGTCAACGGAGACTGCGCCGCGTGAGGCGGACTCAAGTCCTAGGGCGCCGGTGCCGGCAAATAGATCAAGAACTTTTGCACCTTCGATTACGCCCATGGCGTCGAGCTTGGCGAACAAGCTCTCTTTTACTCGGTCCGAGGTTGGGCGGGTTGCCTTGGCAGCCGGTTTTAGCTGCAATGAGCCAATGGCTCCGGCAATGATTCTGGTCACGGTTGTGAGCCTAGTGAAAAAGGTTGGTAATTCAGGCGATGATTGTCTGTGTGCTCACAGAAACCTTGAAACTTGATTCGATCCTTGGGGATCGAACGGCGAAGGCTTTCGTCAAGCAATTTGGAATCTCGACTATTGCAGAACTTTTAGAGCATTATCCAAGGCGTTATTCAAAACGTGGTGAGCTGACACCAATCTCATCCCTGCCAATCGGCGAGGTGGTAACGGTGGTGGGCGAAGTGGTGTCAACCTCTTCGAGGCGACTCAAGGGCAGAAGTGGGAACCTTCTAGAAGTTGTTATTACTGACGGCTCAAAAACCCTAACTTTGGCATTTTTCAACCAGCACTGGCGAGAAAAAGAACTTCATTCCGGAGTTCGTGGGCTTTTTAGCGGTCGAATCGGAGTCTTTTCGAACAAGCTGCAACTTGCACATCCGGATTACGAGCTGTTTTCGCAAGAGATAGAAGAT
>JBEGUQ010000081.1:0-4006 GCA_041178805.1 Actinomycetota bacterium | reverse complement strand
GCCTGCACCACTGCGTAACCAATTAGGTGAGTGAAGGAAACCTTGCCGCCTCTGGTGCGCTTTAGGTGTGAGTTGATGACAATTCGGTTGTCGATCAAAAGCTTTGCTGCAACCTGGCGAACGCTGGTTGCAGTTGGGACGGTTAGAGATGCGTCCATGTTTGAAGCCAAAGTCTTCGCCATACCGCGAAGTACGTTTACCTCAGGCTGGTCATCATCCTCAGCGTCAACAATTGACATTGCACCCGTTGCTGCAGGCAGGTTAGCTGGAACTGGAGTGTTTGCGGCGCTGGTCACCGAAGCTTTAGCAACAGGAACGGTGATGGCCTCGGTTGCTGGAGCTGAAGAGCTGTCGTAGCTTGCAATGACCGTGGAGTCAGTGCTGACTGCCGCCGGTGCAGGCGTGGTGGCTACAGGAGCACTTCCAGGCTGCTGGGTGAGCTGATAGCGCTCGAGGATTGGCCACCAGGATCGGTCTAGCCATTGGCCGTACATTTCTGCAACTAGCCATTCGTTTGCGCCAAAATCTGCGTCGGATGAGTGATTGTCGGTTGACGACAAGGGTGCCCCTTTGAACGAATCCTTTAAAACCGCTCTCCAGTCTACCCGAGCCAGAGGCTATAGTGTTTCTTGAATATGGAGCCCAGTAAACATAGCGAAAAGCAGGATCGGTAAATGTCCGATTACATCCTGCTAGCCATCGGCGTTCTCCTCACAATCGGTACAGGTCTCTTTGTTGCCAGCGAGTTCTCCCTTATCAACGTCGAGCGCATCGAGCTAGAAGCCCTTCGCGACTCAGGTAAAAAGGGCCTAGATCTGCCAATCAAGGCAGTTATCAAGACTTCCACCCACCTCTCAGCCGCGCAGTTGGGCATCACGCTCACCACCCTGCTCACAGGATTCGTGGCAGAGCCCGCACTAACCAGGCTTTTGGGTCCTGGGCTAATAGATATGGGCCTTAGGGAAGATTTGCTCCAACCTGTTGGAGTTGCAATCGCAATGGTAATTGCCACCATCTTTAGCTTTTTGATCGGTGAGCTAGTGCCAAAGAATATGGCACTTAGTGAGCCAGTCAAGGTTTTGAAATTGGTGGTTGGCTTTCAGGTCGCTTTTAGTTGGATATTCGGGCCACTAATTCACCTATTGAATTCCAACGGAAACTGGCTGGTTCGTCGCTTCGGTATTGAACCGAAAGAAGAGCTTTCCTCGGCACGCAGCCCGGAGGAGCTGGCTTCTCTGGTTCGCAGAAGCGCTCACCTTGGCTCCTTGGAGCAGGACACAGCTGAACTTTTGGAAAAGACCATCGCACTTTCATCGCTAAACGCGAATGACGTGATGACTCCTAGGCCAAAGATGTTCTCGCTTTCTCGCGAAGAATCTGCCGCCGAGCTAATTGAGCTTGCTCGCACCACAGGTCACTCTCGCTTCCCCGTTGCCGGTGAAGATGAGGACGACATCGTGGGTGTGGTTCACCTCAAACGCGCGATCACGATTCCGTTAGAACGCAGAGCTCAGGTTCCAGTTAGCGCGCTGATGGTTGAGCCGCTCAGAGTCCCAGAAACTATGCCACTTGATGCCTTGATTTTGCAGCTTCGCGGCAAGGGCCTGCAGTTCGGTGTGGTCATCGACGAATACGGCGGCACCGCCGGCATTGTGACACTTGAAGATGCCATCGAGGAACTGGTTGGTGACCTTGATGACGAACACGACAAGGCCAGAAGCTCGGTGACTAAGTTCTCCGACGGCTCATTGGCGTTCTCAGGTCTATTGCGACCTGCAGAGCTTAGGGAGCACGGCCTGATTATTGCCGAGGATGAGGACTACGACACCGTTTCGGGATTCATGATGAGCGAGCTCGAGAAGATTCCGGTGGCAGGTGACCAGGTCAAGATTCCTGCTGGGTTCCTAACTGTTACTCGCATGGATGGTCGAAGAGTCGATCGAGTGCGATTCGAGCCAATAGAGGTGGAAGATGAATAGCGATCTTCAGGGCCTGATTTGGCTGGTTGTGCTGCTGGCAGCAAATGCCTTTTTTGTGGGTAGCGAATTTGCAGTGATCTCAGCACGCCGTGCTCAAATTGAACCTAAGGCTGATGCCGGCAACGCGGCAGCCAAGATCACGTTGCGTGCAATGGAGAAGGTGTCGCTGATGCTCGCGACCGCGCAGCTGGGTATCACCGTTTCCTCACTTTTGATTTTGTTGATCGCAGAGCCTGCAATTCACCACCTGATGGAAGTGCCTCTAAAGGCGGCCGGTGTTTCTTATGAGCTGACCTCGGTGATTTCATTCACCACCGCACTGCTTTTGGTCACCTATTTGCACGTCGTGCTGGGTGAAATGCTTCCAAAAAACATCGCTATAGCGATCCCGGACAAGGCAGCTTTGGTACTGGCTCCAATGCTCTACTTTGTTGCCAAGTTGGTAAGTCCAATTGTGAAAACCATGAACGCCATTTCAAATGGAATTCTTAGGCTGTTCAGGTTCACTCCTCGCAACGAGGCAGACAACGCCTACACCTTGGAAGAGGTGGAAGGCATCGTGAATGAGTCTGCTCGCCACGGCACCTTGGAAGACGACTCCGGCACCATTTTGAAAGCCTTCGAGTTCACCGAAAAGAAGGTTTTGGATGTTGCAGTTGCGGTTGATCAACTGATTACCTTGAGCACCGATTCAACCGCCAAGGACTTGCAGTTGGCAGTTGGAGAGCATGGCTTCTCGCGCTACCCAGTACTTGGAACCTCGGGTGACATCGTGGGCTACTGGCACATCAAGGATGCGCTTGCGGCCAACGAGGAAGACATGGCGCAGAGACTTCCGGCTAAGCGCCTACGCCCGATGATCTCGATTCCGGAGACCGCAGAGCTGGAAGATGCACTTGCGCAGATGAGACGCTCCGGTGCTCACATCGCACGCAGTTTTGCATCCGATGGAACGATCATCGGCTGCCTATTCCTCGAGGACATTATCGAGGAGCTAGTTGGCGAGATCGAGGACGCTACTAGGCGTTAGGCCACTTACCGCGTTCGTATTGAACCGGCCAGCTAATCTCATCACCTAGCTCGTGGGCAGCTCGAAGGCCCAAGAATGGATCGCGCAAAAACTCGCGTCCAACCATGATTACATCCACTTCGCCACGCTCAAGAATCTCTTCTGCCTGGCTCGCGTTAGTGATCTGACCCACCGCAGCAACATCGCTACCGGTTGCACCGTGAACAGATTCTGCAAGATCAACCTGGTAGCCAGGGCCGGTTGGAATTTTGACTCCGGTTACAAGTCCTCCGGATGAGATATCAAAAAGGTCAACACCTACCTCACTGGCCCAAGCAGCAACCTGATTGGTTTGCTGCTGGTCCCAGCCGCCTTCGACGTAGTCGGTTGCGCTAAAGCGAATCATCAGCGGAACGCTCTCGCCGACTGCGGAGCGAATTTTCTCGGAAACCTCAAGTAGGAACCTTGCCCGGTTCTCTAGCGAGCCACCGTACTGGTCGGAACGCTTGTTGCTGAGTGGGCTCAGGAATTGGTGGAGTAAGTAACCATGGGCGGCATGGATTTCTAAGGCATCAAAGCCAGCATCGACTGCTTTCACGGCAGCCATTGCAAAGTCGTTTACTAGCCCTGGAATCTCATCTGTCTCAAGCATTCTCGGAGCTGCATAGCCGGTGAAGGCCTCATCGGTTGCCGAGTAGCTTTGCCAGCCACCCTGATCAAGTGGCACTGAACCTGATCCGGATTGCATGCGGTAGGTGCTGGCTTTCCTGCCGGCGTGGGCAAGCTGGATTGCGGTTGCCGAACCTTGTTCGTGAATGAACTTATTTACCTTGGCCCAAGCTTCAACCTGCTCGTTTGACCAAATGCCTGGGCACCAAGGGGTAATTCGACCTTCGGCGTTAACGCCAGAAGCCTCTGCCATAACCAAACCTGCTCCACCGAGAGCTCTAGCTCCTAAGTGAACCAGGTGGAAATCGCCGACTACACCGTCTTGGTTCTCGCAGGAGTACATGCACAT
>JBEGUQ010000080.1:0-3540 GCA_041178805.1 Actinomycetota bacterium | reverse complement strand
GGTTTTATTCGCACCGGTCAACTTGTCACCGCCATGCGTCACGCTAATCGCGCCATGGAAATTGCAGAGCTAGCGGTACGTCACCGCAACGCTGGTGTAGTTGGTTTTGATATTGCAGGTGCCGAGAAGGGCTTTTTGCCAAACCTTCACAAGGACGCATTTGACTACCTAGCCGCTGAGCTTTTCCCTTGCACGGTGCACGCTGGAGAAGCCGATGGCGTTGAGTCAATTCGCGATGCAATCGTTTCGGGTCGAGCACTTCGCCTGGGCCACGGTGTTCGTTTGGTTGAGGACATCATGTTCTCCAGAACCGAGGGTGACACAGACTTGGTTGTTCTTGGTCCAGTGGCCCAGTGGGTTCACGACCGTGGCATCGCGCTAGAAACCTCACCTTCTTCTAACCTGCAGACCGGTGCTTTTGAAATGCTTGGCGACACCATGGCAGATCACCCGTTCGACATCTTGTATGACCTCGGCTTCAAGGTCACCGTCAACACCGACAATCGCCTGATGAGCGCCACTAACTTGACCAAAGAACTCGAGATCTTGGTTGACACCTTTGGCTACAGCATTGCCGACCTGGAGCAGTTCCAGCTCAATGCCGCTGAAGCTGCCTTCCAGGGTTTGCCAGAGCGCGAAGAGTTGATGGACATGATTGAGATGGGCTTCGCAGAGGCTCGCTAGTGCTAGCCCAAGCCTTCGGCCCCAATTCAATTGCTCACCATTTTGAGGTGACCGATTGGGAAGGTGCTCTAACCAAAGCGGTAGCGCTTTTGGAAAAGGACTTGAGAGTTACGTCCGAATACCTAGATGAGGTTTTGGCAGCAAATCAAAAGCTCGGTCCTTACTTCGTCATCGCACCCGGAATCGCAATTGCTCACGCTGCCCCTGGGGTTGGAGTTCTCGAAACTGGCATGGCACTACTTAGGCTGGAGCAGCCAGTTGTTTCAGGCTCGAATAACGATCCGGTGCGATTGGTTTTTGCATTCTGCTCGGTTGATGCAGATAGCCACGTTGAACTTTTAGCTAGCTTTGCCAGCGTCATGACGGTCGAAGGTAACGTGAATAGATTGTTAAATGAACCTGATCTCAGCGTTATTCGCAATTTATTGACCGCTTAGTTGGTTGGATAGCTTCGTGAAAATTTATGCAGTCTGTGGTGCCGGTATTGGCACATCCGTCCTACTCAAATCCAACGCTGATCGAGTATTGGCAGCTATGGGCATTGAGGCAGAGGTTCAGGCTGTTTCGATAAACGATGCGATGGCATCGGAGTCTTTGGCTCAGATTGTTTTGATTACCCCGGAGCTCCATGAGCAAATCAAGGGCATTCGCTCCGAAGTGATTCCAATCGACAACATTTTCAACCTAGAAGAACTCCAGCAGAAACTTACTGCAGCGCTCAGCTAGTGTTTTGCCATGGCTAATCCTGGCGGCACAAAGCGCACCACTTTGAATCGAATTTCCCACAAGGCTTCTCACGGGGTCAGCGATCTCTATTCGATCTTGGACGACAACCTGGTTGCCCATGTTGGTCTAGTTCAGGACGGCAAACCGCTGGTAATCCCAATGGCCTGTGGCCGAGTAGGCGACACCCTCTACCTGCACGGTTCATCTGGTTCGAGGCTTATGCGACTTTTGCATGATGAGCCTGAAGTTTGTGTTTCTGTAACCGAGTTAACTGCCCTGAAGGTTGCCCGCTCCACATTTAACTCTGGAATGAATTATCGATCAGTGGTGATTTTTGGCAAGGCGAGTTTGGTGAGCGACGCAGATAAGAACGCCGCACTCGATGCACTTAGCGATTCGATGATTCCGGGTCGAGTCAGAGAAGTTCGCTCCAGCACAAAGAAGGAGCTTGCCGCGACAATCATCGTTGCGCTCCCGCTGGATGAATGCTCGGTGAAGATATCCGCTAACGCTGTTGAAGATACTGAATCAGACCTAAACCAAGGAACTTGGGCAGGCATCGTTCCAATCAACACAAGCTATGGAACCCCGATTCCAGCCGACGACGAGGCCGCAGGCCTAGAAGTCCCAGAGTCGATCAAACGCCTCGCTAGTAAGCGCTGAGTAGCTGCTGAGCCCACTCTTTGAGCTGGGCAAGCTTGGTCTTGGATTCGTCTTCAGAGCTAGCCGTGACTTGCAAGTAGCACTTGAGCTTTGGCTCGGTGCCGGAAGGTCTAATAATCACTCGGTAAGAACCGGTAGTGAAGATCACGCCCTCGGTCGAAGGCAAGTTCTTACCAAGTTCGAGATTCTCAAACTCCGCAGTCTCTCCAAGAATCTCGGCGACCGGGTCCGACTTCACACCACTCATGATCTTGCCGATGACCGATAGGTCGGTTACTCGAATCGATACCTGTCCGGTGGCGACGTGGCCATAGCGCTTAGCCAATCCACGTAGCAGGTCCACAAGGCTCATTCCCTCTGCTTTGAGGGTCGCTGCTAACTCGGCAATCGCAAGCGCTGCGGTAATGCCGTCCTTGTCCGGAGTAAAGGCTGGATCGATGCAGTAGCCCAGTGCCTCTTCATAGCCAAAGCTAAGGTTCGGCACTTTTGAAATCCACTTGAATCCCGTGAGAGTCTGTTGGTATTTCAAGTTGTGGAAGGCTGCAACCTTGGCAAGGCTGGCGGAGACGATGGAGTTGGCCAGAGTGCCACTTTGCTTGCCCGAGGCAATCATTTCTGCAAGCAATAGCCCAACCTGGTCGCCGGTGAGCATTTGGTACCCATTGCCGTTTCGAATGCCAACTGCCAGGCGGTCGGCATCCGGGTCGTTTGCGATGATCAAATCCGAGTGCTGCGTTAGTGCATGCGCGAAACTGAGGTCCATCGCCCCAGGCTCTTCAGGGTTTGGAAATGCGACGGTAGGAAACTGGCCATCCGGTTCTTGCTGTTTGGCAACCGAGCTGAAGACGAAGCCGGTGCTGTCAAAGACAGCCTTCATCACTCGATATCCAACGCCGTGCATTGCGGTGTAGGTGATTCTGAGATCACTGCGGCCCGAGGTATCGCTTGCTACCAAAGACGCTGCTCTAGCTACATATGCGTCGATATCGGCCTGCCCAAGAGTTTCAATATTTGATGCTTTTGGAATGTCCGAGAATTTGGTTTGAAGGGCAATTTCTTCAATCAGGGCAGCAATCTGCTTGTCCTGCGGAGAAACCAACTGCGAACAACCGTTTTGGCCACCGAGGTAAACCTTGTAACCGTTGTCCCTTGGTGGATTGTGACTTGCAGTCACAATCACGGTTGCGCTGGCATGGAATCTCTTTCCGGTAAAGGCAGCAACCGGGGTTGGCACAGCAGAATCAAACAACCTAGTTTTGATTCCAGCGCCGGCAAAGATTTCAGCCGAATCTTGAGCGAAGATGTCGGAGTTCACTCGACCGTCGTAGCCCACAACGACCGAGAGCTCGCCATCTTTATCTAGGTATTCGGCACGGTTGGCGTTAAGAAATCGTGCGATTGCAAAAGCTGCTTGGGCAACTACTACGCGATTCATGCGGTTTGGTCCAGCACCCAGTTCACCGCGCA
>JBEGUQ010000079.1:0-3552 GCA_041178805.1 Actinomycetota bacterium | reverse complement strand
CTCAAGGCGAGCCTTGACGTCAGTTAGGTAGCGAGAAGCATCTGCACCATCGATGTGACGGTGGTCGTAGCTAAGCGCTAGGTAAACCATTGAGCGAATAGCAATCGACTCATTACCCTCAGCGTCAGTCACTACAACTGGGCGCTTGGTTACAACACCGGTTCCCAGGATTGCGCTCTGTGGCAAGAACACGACAGGGGTGTCGAATAGTGCGCCACGAGAACCAGTGTTGGTAAGAGTGAATGTTCCACCGCTTAGCTCATCTGGAGTCAACTTGTTGTTGCGGGTGCGATCTGCAAGTTCCGCAATCTGCTTGGCAGTCTGCGCAATGTTTAGCGATGCCGCGTTGCGGATAACCGGGGTGAGTAGTCCACGCTCGGTGTCAACTGCAAAGCTAACGTTCTCGGTGCCGTGGTAGACGATGTTCTCACCGTCTACAGAGCTGTTGATCTTCGGGTGTGCCTGAAGGCCCTCAGCTGCAGCTAGGCAGAAGAAAGGCATGAAGTTCAGCTTCACGCCAGTCTTGGCGACGAAGTTTGCCTGAACGCTCTTGCGCAGGTTTGCAATCTTGGTTACGTCAACCTCAACGACAGTGGTTAGCTGAGCGCTTGAGTTCATGGAGGCCACCGCACGCTCTGCCAATACCTTGCGAAGGCGAGACATTGGCTCTGTGGTGCCACGAAGTGGGGAAGCAACAATCGCAGGAGCAGCCGCTACTGGAGCAGCAACTGGCGCGCTTGCACCAAAGGCCAAGACATCTTCCTTGCGAATTCGACCGCCAACACCGGTACCGCGGACGGATGCCAGGTTCACACCCATGTCGTGAGCTAGCTTGCGAACAATCGGGGTGATGTAGTTAGGGTCAGATTCGTTATCTGCAGCTACCGGAGCTGGTGCAGCTGGCGCTGCAACCGATGGAGCTGGTATAGCAGGAGCAACTGGAGCTGCTACTGGAGCGGCTACCGGCGCAGCGACCGGGACAGCTGCTACAGGTGCAGGTACAAATGGAGCCTCAACAACAGGAGCTGGAGCTGCGGCAACTGGGGCAGGAGTCTCCACGGCCGCTGGAGCTGGAGCGGCTGGTGCAGCTGCTGCGCCATCGCCAATCACAGCTAGCACAGCGCCTACGGCTACGGTCTCGTCCTCTTGAACCAAGATCTGCTGAACCACACCGGCAACTGGCGATGGGATCTCAGTGTCCACTTTGTCAGTAGAGACCTCAACCAATGGCTCGTCAACGGCAACAGTGTCGCCTACCTTCTTGAGCCAGCGGGTAATGGTTCCCTCGGTTACAGATTCTCCAAGTGCTGGAAGAACAACTTCGCTCATGACTTAGTCCTTTTACTCTTTAGGCGTGTGCGTGTAGTGGCTTGCCAGCAAGGGCTAGATGCGCCTCGCCGATTGCTTCGTTCATGGTTGGGTGTGCGTGGATGTGAGGTGCTACATCCTCTGGGTATGCTTCCCAGTTCACAATTAGCTGGGCTTCTCCGACCTGCTCGCCTGCGCGAGAACCGATCATGTGGAAGCCGACAACCGGACCGTTGTTCTGGCGAACCAGCTTTACGATTCCAGCGGTACCCAAGATGTTGCTCTTGCCGTTTCCGGCCAAGTTGTATTCGTAGGTCGAAACATTGTCAGTTCCAAACTTCTCGCGGGCCTGAGCCTCGGTGAGGCCGACGGATGCGATTTCAGGCTCACAGTAGGTAACGCGAGGAATTCCCCACTCATCTACCTTGACAGGCTTTAGGCCTGCGATTTCCTCGGCTACGAAGATGCCGTGCATGAAACCGCGGTGGGCAAGCTGCAGTCCAGGAACAATGTCGCCAACTGCGTAGACGCCCGGAAGGTTGGTCTGAAGGCGGTCGTTGGTTGGAACGAATCCACGATCCATCGCCACGCCCTGCTCCTCAAAGCCAAAGCCGGTTGCGTTTGGACCACGTCCAACTGCAACCAGAAGAAGTTCTGCAGCGATTTGCTCGCCGTTTTCAAGTTCAACAGTTACACCGTTGGCGTCCTGAGTAACGGTCTTGAAACGGTTACCAAGCTTGAATTCGATTCCACGCTTCTTGTATGCGCGCTCTAGAACCTTGCTCATTGCTGGGTCCTCGTTTGGTACCAGGCGGTCAAGTCCTTCGATGATTACAACCTCAGCACCAAAAGAGCGCCAGATTGATGCAAACTCAACACCGATAACGCCGCCACCAAGAATCGCTACCTTGTTTGGAACAAAGTCCATCTGCAGGGCCTGGTCGCTGGTGATGACTCGCCCAGTAATCTCGATACCCAAAGTTCTGGTGTTCGAGCCGGTTGCTAGGACTACGTTCTTTCCGGTGTAGTTCTCGCCGTTTACAGTCATGGTCTTTGGACCAGTCATGCGGCCTTCGCCGCTGACAAAAGTGATGTTCTTGCTGGCAACTAGTCCAGTTAGGCCCTTGTAGAGCTTCTCGACGATGGAGTCGCGGTACTTGTTGACAGCGCTTATGTCGATGGACTGGAAAGTCGCGTTTACTCCGTAAGAGCCCGCCTCGCGAGTTACGTCAGCAACCTCAGCGGAGTGCAGTAGGGCCTTGGTGGGGATGCAACCGCGGTGAAGGCAGGTGCCACCAAGCTTGTCACGCTCAATTAGCGCAACGCTCAGTCCAAGCTGGGCACCTCGCAGTGCAGCAGCGTAACCGCCGCTTCCGCTACCAAGGATTACCAAGTCAAAGTTGTGATCGGCCATCGTATTTGCTCCAAATTCTCGCCAAACAGACCAAGTCTAATACCTAGTGGGGTTATGCGCGCTTAGCCATTTCAATCAGCGTGCGAATCATTACGCCGGTTGCTCCACTTGGGTAGACCGAGTAAGGAGCTGAGTCATTATTTCCGCTGGATGCGATGTCCAAGTGAGCCCAACTGGCATCCTTTGGAACGAACTCAGATAGGAATAGTCCACCAACCAGCATTCCGCCGGCAGGTGCTCCAATACGGCTGTTGACCATGTCGGCAATGTCAGACTTCAGAATCTCGCGTAGTTCAGCTGGAAGCGGCATCTCCCATAGCAACTCATCTGCCTCCGCAGCAGCCTCCTTCGCAAGAGAAATCGCATCTCCCTTACCCATTAGGCCCGCATAGCGCTTGCCCAACGCCACAGAAGCGGCGCCTGTCAAAGTCGCAATGTCAACGATGTGATCAGGTGCTAACTCTGCGGCTAGAGATAGGCCATCGCCCAGCACAAGCCTTCCCTCTGCATCTGTGTTCAGAACTTCGACGGTCTTGCCGTTGCGCAAAGTCAGCACGTCTCCTGGGCGGGTGGCTTCTCCGCTAGGCATGTTTTCTGCCAAGCACATAAATGCGGTGATGTTCGCCTTAATTCCTAGCTGCGCAGCACCAACGATGGCTCCTAGGACTGACGCGGCTCCCGCCATGTCGTACTTCATGCCGATCATAGAAAGTGGTGGCTTCAGTGAGAGGCCACCGGTATCGAAGGTGATGCCTTTACCAACCATGGCGATGTGCTTCCCGCCTCCTCGATAGGTGAGTTTCACTAGTCGCGGTGGTCGAACTGATCCT
>JBEGUQ010000078.1:0-6535 GCA_041178805.1 Actinomycetota bacterium | reverse complement strand
AAAGTCTTCATGCCCTGGGCTGTCACCGATGCTGGAATCGAAACCTTGGCAGCCCAACCGGTACCTAAGCCCTGATCACAGAAGACTGTCACGACGGACTTCAAAACCTTCGGACTAAGGGCAACAAGGTCATCGGGTGCTGCGCCTGGGTTATTCACCGTGTAGAGCGCTTCAGATGCCACAGATGGCAGTTCCAGCCCAGTTACGGCAGCCGAGCTATTGAGCTTGTGAGTGACCTTGAAGAAACTATCCTCTGGGACGTAGTCAAACGCGGCATTGTCGTCCTCGTTGTAGTCCGAATAAGCCTGGATTCCAAATGTCTTTGGAAGCTTGAGGCAGTTATAGGGCAGCTTGAAGCCCACCCAAGAAACCTTTTCCTTGAGATTGCCAAAGAAGACTGCCGAGCAACCGGACACCTCACGATCGCGCTTCGCGTCGTGAACATAAGCGGGAGAACCAAAGCTTCCATCCAATGTCTCAACACCGGTTTCGACTCGGTAATCCTCAACGCCGTCGTTGTTGGTGTCAATCATCACCATGGCCCATGAGCCCAGGCCGTCGTCAAACTGAGCTGCCTGAATCGGACCGGCAAAGTCAATGTAGAAGTAGTGAAAGTCTGGGGCTTCAGAGAACTCTGCGTAGGAGACGTTAAGGGCGTCGAAGTTCGCTGGAGTGCCCGCTTTGGTAAAGGTGTCCGCCGGTGACTCTTGGTAGTTTTGAATAGCCGCGGCAGCAGGAGTGGTCAGCACGACCGCTGCCAATAGGGCAGCTGCGAAAGCTGCAACCCAACGTCTAATCACCAGGGCCCCAATCCATCTAAATCTTCTACTTGTAACCCTACGCCCACGGTAGGCCTGAACAATTATTGAACCTCATCCTGACTTTTTATTTTTAGGGGACGGCACGCTATTGGCGAACTATCAGGTTTTAGTCAGATTTGACCTCTAGCCTAGAAGCCGAATGTGAGGGTTGAATGAGTGATCAGGAATTCCGCTTGACCGTAGGGTCAAAAGCGCCTTCCTTTAGCCTGCTAGATCAAAACGGGCAGGTATTTTCCTCTGAGAAGCTAACTGGCCAGAAGGCCATTCTCTATTTCTACCCAGCCGCAGGCTCCCCTGGCTGCTCCAAAGAGGCAGCTGACTTTCAAGACCGTATTTCTGAGTTCACATCCGCAGGCTATGAAGTAATTGGCATCTCCCCTGATGAGCCGGCAAGACTAAAAGACTTTGAAGACTCCCAACAGCTAACCTTCCCGCTTTTGAGTGACCCTGACCTTTTGGCACACAAGGCATACGGAGCATTTGGCACCAAGTCCCTCTACGGCAGAACCTACGAGGGCGTGCTTCGCTCGACTGCGATTGTGGACGAGAACTTCAATGTCCTAGAGGCTTACTACAGCGTGAAGACCACCGGTCACGTCGACCAATTGCTCAAGCGCATCAATCAGCGCTGAAACTTCTCTCGAACGGACTTGCTAAACAGCAAGATAAAGACCGTTGTTGCAGGAACCAGCAGCAGCCCACCGATGATGAAATCCCCAAACTCTCCGGCAAAGCTTGCTACACCAATTGAGGCGATCAAAAGCTGAAAGACCATGGCTGGCGCGTGGGCCCAACGTGCCTGACGCAAAAGACCAACCACAATGTTGCTGCTCCACAATCCGGCGGCTACCAAAAGCCCAATTAGAAACAGTGCTGATAGCAAAGATGTCGGGGTCTCAACAAAAATCAGAATCACTACCCATGCCAACAAACCCCAGATAGCTAGGGACTGCAGCGCGATAATGCTCGCGGAAATAACCAACTTCGGGCCTGGGTTGGACATTTTGGGTCTTGATTTCCTCTCCCAGTTGTGAAACCATTTGGGGGTTGCAACATTGACTTTACCCGCTTGATTGGCGGGATTTCGGTTTGAAAACTTAGGAATAACAGAACATTATGGATATGACTTGGCTAAACCAGGCCCGTTGCCTCAATGAGGACCCTGAGCTCTTCTTCCCAGTGGGCAACACCGGCCCAGCGCTGGAGCAAATCGAGCAAGCCAAATCCATTTGCCGCCAGTGCAACGTAGCTGCTAACTGCCTCGAATACGCCATCAAAGAGAACCAGGACACTGGTGTTTGGGGCGGGCTTTCTGAGGACGAGCGTCGTTCGCTAAAGCGTCGCTACGCAAGAGCACGTCGCGCCAGCTAATAAGACTTAAAGAAAAACCCGGGAAGCTTTCGCCTCCCGGGTTTTTTGTTATCCGAATTACTTGCGGCGCTTTGACCAAACGTCGAACGCAACAGCCAGTAGCAATACCAGACCCTTGATGGTCATCTGGATGTCAATACCGACCGAGTTTAGGTTCATACCGTTTGCCAAGACACCCTGGATCAAACCACCGATCATGGAGCCGGTAACGGTACCGACACCACCCTGAACCGCAGCACCACCGATAAATACCGATGAGATGGCGTCCAGCTCGAAGCCGTCTCCAGCCTTAGGTACTGCCGAGTTCATACGAGCGGCAATTAGCACACCGGAGAGTGCAGCTAGAGCGCCCATGTTCACAAACAACCAGAAGTTAACCTTGCGAACGTTGATACCGGATAGAACTGCAGCGTGAAGGTTTCCACCGATTGCGTAGATGTATCGACCAAACGGGGTGCGGTTCATCACAACGGTGTAGCCCAGGATCAAAACTGCCAAGACGATCAAGGTAATTGGAATACCGTTTGCCTGAGACAACTGGAAGCCAACGTAAAGAACCATTGCGCTCAGGATGACGTTCTTGATGTAGAACCAGGTGCGAGGCTCAACGATCTGGCCGTACTTGATCTTTCCACTGCGCTGACGAAGCACTGCAACCCAAAGAGCTACAACACCGAGCACGGTAACAACAAGTGCGGTGAGGTTGTAATCAATTGGGAAACCAACCAAAGTGTTGAAGGTCTTTTCCTTGTCCAAGAAACCGTTACCGATGGCACGGAACTCGTCAGGGAATGGACCAATGTTTGAGTTCTGCAAAGTCAGTAGCGCCATTCCGCGGAACAGCAACATACCGGCCAAGGTCACGATGAACGCTGGGATACCCACGTATGCGACCCAGAAGCCTTGCCAGACACCGACTATTGCGCCGATCAGGATGGCGCCGATGATGCCGGCCCACCAAGGTAGCGCTGGTAGCCACTCCCAACCGTCTTGCTCAAGCGGTCGAACGGTCAAAATACCGGCAACTCCACCAATAAAGGCGGCAACCGATCCAACCGACAGGTCAATGTGACCGGCGATGATGACCATGACCATTCCGATGGCAAGAACCAGGATGTAACCGTTCTGCACCACCAAGTTAGAGAAGTTGGTCGGGGTAATCGAAGCGGCGTTTGGAGTGGTGGCTGCAAAGAACAACACCAAAGCAATCAGCGCTAGAAAAATACCGTTCTGTCTGAGGTTTACACCCTGCAGTCTAAGCTGACATCAGCTCCTACCCTTCTCCATAGTCATGTACTTCATAAGTAGTTCTGGGGTTGCGTCCTTGCGTTCTACTTCCCCGGTGATTCGACCTTCCGCGATTGCATAAATCCGATCGCAGATGCCCAATAGTTCTGGCAACTCGGAGGAAATCACGATGATTCCCTTACCCTCTGCTGCAAGCCTTTGAATGATCAAGTAGATCTCGTACTTCGCACCAACGTCGATTCCTCGGGTTGGTTCGTCCAGAATCAAAACATCTGGGTTTACGTTGATCCACTTTGAAAGCACAACCTTCTGCTGGTTTCCACCAGAGAGCTGGCCAGTGATGGAAAGCACGCTCGGTGCCTTGATGTTCATAGAGTCGCGGTACTCGCTGGCCTTTTTGAACTCCTCGTTGTTGTTCACAAGCCCCATCGATACAAAAGACTTCAGCGAAGCCAAAGAGATGTTTCGCTTGATGTCCTCAATCAGGTTCAGGCCGTATCGCTTGCGGTCTTCGGTGGCGTAAGCCAGGCCGTTGTCGATCGCCTCCGAGATGGTCTTGACCTTGATCTCTTTGCCGGATTTGAAAACCTTGCCCGAGATGTTGGTTCCGTAGGAGTGGCCAAAGAGGCTTCTTGCAAACTCAGTTCTTCCGGCACCCATGATGCCGGCAAGTCCGACAATCTCGCCGCGACGGACATTCATTGAGATGTCATCAACCACGATGCGGTTGCGGTCGATCGGGTGGTAGGCGTTCCAGTTCTCAACGCGCAGGATCTCCTCACCAATTTCTGGGTGACGAGCTGGGTAGCGGTTTTCCATTTCGCGGCCAACCATGCCCTTGATGATGCGCTCCTGGCTAACCGAATCCTTCTTCATGTGAAGCGACTCGATGGCGTGGCCATCGCGAATGATGGTGGTGGTGTCTGCAATCGCCTCAATCTCATTTAGCTTGTGAGAAATGATGATCGAGGTGATGCCCTGACCCTTCAGGTGGCGAAGTAGGTCCAAAAGGTGAGCCGAATCCTCGTCGTTCAACGCTGCGGTTGGCTCGTCCAAAATTAGAAGCTTTACCTTCTTGGAAAGCGCCTTTGCAATTTCAACAAGCTGCTGCTTACCGACACCGATGTCCTTGATGGCCGTTACTGGGTTTTCCTCAAGGCCAACTCGCGCCATTAGCTTTGCAGCTTCCTGGTTGGTCTTGTTCCAGTCGATCAGACCGAAGGTCTTGATCTCGTTGCCAAGGAAGATGTTCTCGGCAATGGAAAGGTATGGGCTAAGTGCTAGCTCCTGGTGAATGATTACGATTCCCTCGGCCTCGGAATCACGAATGTTGGAAAACTTCTTGATGTTGTTTTCAAAAACGATGTCGCCTGAGTAGCTGCCGAATGGATAAACCCCGGAGAGAACCTTCATCAGGGTTGATTTGCCAGCACCGTTCTCGCCACAGATGGCGTGAATCTCGCCGCGCTCTACAGTCAGGGTGACCTTGTCCAATGCCACTACACCTGGGAAGGTTTTGGTGATGCTGCGCATCTCAAGAATTGAGTTGGACATTTGCGCTCCTTTGTTTCTATTTAGCTAACAGGTTATTTGGAGGATTGACCCCCGGGTTGCCCCGGGGGTCAATCTTCGGATCAAGGGTGATTAGCCTAGGTCGGCTTCGGCAATGTAGCCGGAGTCGATTAGCAATTCCTTGTAGTTGTCTACGGTGACGATGTATGGGGTTAGTAGGTAAGAAGGAACTACCTTTACACCGTTGTCGTAAGTGGTGGTGTCGTTGATCTCTGGCTCAGTGCCGTTGAGAATTGCGACTGCCATGCCTGCGGCAACCTTTGCAAGTTCACGAGTGTCCTTGAAGATGGTTGAGTACTGCTCGCCAGCAAGCATTGCCTTGACTGATAGAACCTCAGCGTCCTGACCAACGATGGTAGGAAGCTCGGTGTAACCAGCGTCAGTCAAAGCTGCGATGATACCGCGGCTTAGACCGTCGTAAGGAGATAGAACACCGTTCACGATGGAGCCATCAGCGTAGTTACCTACCAAGATGTCTTCCATACGCTTCTGAGCTACAGCGCCGTCCCAACGAAGGGTTGCAACCTGCTCGATGGTGGTCTGACCAGACTTGACGACTAGTACGCCAGAGTCGATTAGTGGCTGTAGAACGCTCATCGCACCGTTGAAGAAGAAGAATGCGTTGTTGTCGTCTAGGGAACCAGCAAATAGCTCTACGTTCCATGGACCAGCAGCGTTAGCGCCGTCAGCTGAGGTGGAGTCCTCAGTTGCGTATACGCCCATGCCAACTAGCATCGAAGTAGCCTGCTGAACGCCAACCTTGAAGTTGTCGAAGGTTGCGTAGTAGTCAACGTTCGCGCTGTCACGGATTAGACGGTCGTAGGAGATAACTGGAACGCCAGCATCTGCTGCAGCCTGTAGTACGTCAGTTAGCTGAGTACCGTCGATAGCTGCAATGATCAGTGCCTTTGCACCCTTGGTTAGCATGCCCTCAAGCTGTGCAACCTGGGTTGGGATGTCGTCTTCAGCGTACTGAAGGTCAACTTCGAAGCCCTGAGCTTCCATTTCAGCCTTGATGCTCTCGCCGTCAGAGATCCAACGGGTTGAGGACTGGGTTGGCATGGATACACCGATTAGACCTGCAGCAGCCTCTTCGCCGCCTTCGGTGGTTTCGGTCGCGGTGCTTGCGCAACCGGCTAGGACCATTGCAGATGCAGTAGCTACAGCTGCGAATCCGAGTAGTTTCTTAAACAACTCTGTTCCTTTCGTTCTCGGTCGGACCTCCGAATGATTTTGATCTGAGTGTGTCCATCTCGCTCAGATTTCTTCCCGCAGCCTCTGCCCGGAATGGGAAGCGGTTCTGCGAAACTTTTGATGCAATAGCAGTGGCGGTTACCAAAAAGTTACCGCTCACATTTGCCACAGGGAACAGTCTCGCACTAGTCATCGAGCCAAACTCACTCATTTGATAACTGTCCGTAAACGTTTTGGTAACGACTGAATAAAGCGTCAACGTCCGCCTGTGCGATTGGCAGTCCGCCGCCTAGCTGCTGGGCGATAAATGCGCTCTTGGCATTGTCCTC
>JBEGUQ010000077.1:0-3663 GCA_041178805.1 Actinomycetota bacterium | reverse complement strand
GCAGGAAACCTATCGCGCAATGCGCCTTGGATTTAGCACCAACCTGATCATCCACGCCTTCGCCGTATCTGCCCGCGAGGTTGGCATCAGCAAAGACATCGTTGAGCCATTTTTCTACTCCATGCGCCAGGACCTCACAGAGACTGAGCACACCCAAGAGACCTTTGACACTTACGTCTACGGTTCGGCAGAGGTAGTTGGACTTATGTGCTTGGCAGCATTCGTGCATGGTGGCTCTTACTCCAAAGAGGAAAAGATTGCCTTGGTAAAGGGAGCGAGGGCTCTAGGTTCCGCATTCCAAAAGGTGAACTTCCTGCGTGATTTAAGCGCCGACTTCAAGCGCCTTGGACGCAGCTACTTCCCCAATGTCAACGTCTCTAACTTTGACGAGCAGACCAAGGCTCGCCTGGTTGCAGATATCGATCAGGATCTGAAGGTAAGTGCGCAGTCATTGCCGCTACTTCCAAAATCCGCCAGAGCTGCCGTTACAGCTGCCCAGCTACTTTTCACCGAGCTAAACCACAAAATTGGAAATACCGAAGCCTCCAAGTTGATTGAGACTCGTATCAGCGTTGGCAATTTCAAAAAGTTGTCGCTGGTTGTCAAATCATTCTTAGGAGCAAAGCCATGAGCCAAAAAACCGCAATCGTAATCGGCGGTGGCATTGCAGGTCTATCGACCGCTGCACTTTTGGCCAAGGCCGGAATGCAGGTGAAGCTATTCGAGGCCAGAGAGGGCCTGGGCGGTCGTGCCTATCTCTGGGAAAAAGATGGCTTCAGATTCGACATGGGTCCAAGCTGGTATCTAATGCCGGATGCTTTCGAGCAGTTTTACAACCTCATGGGCACCACTGCGGCTAACGAGCTAGACCTAGTTCGACTGACCCCTGCCTACCAAACTCGCAACGAAGGTTTGGGCGACCGCCTGGTGATGAGCGAGAAGCTGCCGGAAATCAAGGCGATGTTCGAGTCGATCGAACCTGGAAGCGGCGAGGCGCTTCAGCGCTACCTAGACAGCGCTCAAGAGGCCTATGAGCTATCTATCAAGCACTTCTTGTACACAAACTTCAAGGACCTAAGGTCCTTCCTTCACCCTGAGGTGCTCGCGAAGCTTGGCAAGTTCCTAAAGCTTTTGACAACATCCCTCTATGACTTCTCAGGCCAGTTTGTAAAAGATGAACGCCTCAAGAAGATGTTGAACTTCCCAGCGGTTTTCCTAGGTGCATCTCCATACAACACCCCAGCCATGTATCACCTGATGACCCACGTGGATATGAATCAGGGTGTCTTTTACCCGCAGGGTGGTTTCTACACCCTGATTGAATCTGTAGCAGGCCTTGCGAAAGAACACGGCGCTGAGATTCACACATCTTCTCCTGTTACAAAAATTCTTACCGAGAACGGCAAGGCAGTTGGAGTTCAGGTTGGTGCAGCCGAGTACCACGCTGATGTAGTTGTAGCGAGCGCCGACCTTCACTTTGTGGAGACTAAGTTGCTGGAGCGTAAAGACCAGTCATTCCCACAGTCATGGTGGGACAAGCGCGTTCCTGGACCTTCTGCACTATTGATGTACCTAGGCGTCAAGGGCAAGATCGACCAGCTTGATCACCACACCCTGCTTTACACCAAGGACTGGGGCAAGAACTTCGCCAAGGTCTTCCGCAAGGCTGATGGCAAGTCAGAGGTTCCAGATCCAGCCAGCTTGTACATCTGTAACCCATCCAAGACTGACTCGAGCGTTGCTCCTGAGGGCATGGAGAACATTTTCGTTTTGGTTCCAGCCGCAGCTGATGTCGGTATCGGCGGTTCGGGTGACGAAAGCTTTGAGCAGGCGGCTGACAAGGTGATTGACCAGATTGCGACCTGGTGCGAAATCCCTGACCTCAAAGAGCGCATCGTGGTTCGAAAGACCATGGGACCGCGTGATTTCCAGAGTGAGCTAAATGCCTGGAATGGCACCGCACTTGGCATGGCTCACACCCTGCGCCAAAGCGCTTTCTTCAGACCTAAGAATTACTCCAAGAAACTAAAGAACCTGTTCTACGTCGGTCACAACACCATCCCTGGCATCGGCTTGCCGATGTGTCTAATTGGTGCCGAGCTGGTTTACAAGCACCTAACCGATGACAAGAGTGCCGGCCCGATCAATGGCGAGCTAAAGCCAGTCAAGGTCTGGAAAGGCTTGGCTTGATTCTGTATCTCTTGGCCCTAACCGTTTCCCTTTTGGGAATGGGGCTAATTGATTTCAAGCACAAACTCGCATTGTTCTCTCAGCCTCTAAGAACCGCCATAACCATTGCGGTTGCTGTAACAGTGTTTTTGATTTGGGACTTGGTTGGTATTGCTCTCGGAATCTTTTTCAGAGGCCAAGGCCCCTATCTGACCGGCATAACCATTGCACCGGAACTTCCAATTGAAGAGGTGTTTTTCCTAACGCTTTTGAGCTACACGATTTTGATCGCCTACCTAGGGTTTGCAAAATGGCGCAAGAGTTGAGTTACCTAAGCATCGCCCTGCCGCCGGTTTTGTTCTTCGGCGCTTTATTGCTGCTTTTCAGAAAGCGTCTGAATCTAGGAGCTCTGGGGCTGGCGGCAGCACTCACCGTCTTGATGACTTTGGTGTTTGACAACTTGATCATTCTGTTTGGCATAGTTGGCTATGACGAAGCTTTGATCTCGGGTGTAAAGCTTGGTGTTTCACCTATTGAAGACTTCTCCTACACACTGGTTGGATTGGTGCTGATTCCACTGACATGGGAGCTTTTGGGAAGGAAGAAGTGAGCGCTGTAGCGAAGCTATTTGTTGCGTCCAGGCCAATCTCCTGGGTCAATACCGCTTTCCCATTTGGTGCGGCTTACTTTTTCTCAACCGGTGAGCTCGATTGGGTCTTTTGGCTGGGGAGCTTTTTCTTTCTAATCCCCTACAACCTTTTGATGTATGGCGTAAACGATGTCTTTGACTACGAGAGCGATCTTCGAAATCCTAGAAAAGGTGGCATCGAGGGGGCACTGCTAGATCCCAAATACCACCGGCTCACCCTCCTGTTGGCATTTGGAATTGCGACCCCATTTGCAATCGCACTTTCCTTGGTGAACCCGAACGCGACTTTCTGGCTGTGGCTGACGCTGTTCGCAGTCGTGGCATACAGCCTCAAGGGCCTTAGGTTCAAAGAGATTCCGTTTTTGGATTCGCTAACCAGCAGCTGGCACTTTGTTGGACCCCTACTGGTTGGCCTTGCGATGGCGCAGATCAAAATCACTGGTCCGCTGCTGATTGGAATCGCAGCGTTTTTGATTTGGGGCATGGCCTCTCATGCTTTTGGAGCTGTGCAGGATGTGCGGGCTGATCGCGAAGCAAAGATTGCCTCGATTGCCACCGCACTCGGTGCCAGGCTGACCACCCGGATCGCCTTTGGTTTTTATGTTGTTGCTGCAGCGTTGGCCCTGAGCCTGCCAGATCGTTTTACCTTTGCAGCCTTGGCTGCAATCCCCTACCTGTTTGTGGTTGGTAGGGAAATGAACATCACGGATCAAAATTGCGAGCGAGCAAACCGTGGCTGGAAAGTGTTTATCTGGCTGAACTTTTTTGCAGGAGCGGTTATCTGCTCGCTACTGATTGGGCCGAGCGCTTAGTTTTCGTTCCAAATAATTAGATAGCGGCGAGAA
>JBEGUQ010000076.1:0-3692 GCA_041178805.1 Actinomycetota bacterium | reverse complement strand
TTAGTTGCCCAGCGTCGTGCAATCATCCATAGTTTGATTACCCACTCAAAAACCAAAGGATTACACGATGTCAGATGCAGCTTCATGGGGATTTGAAACCATTCAGATTCACGCCGGTGCAACCCCAGACCCAGCCACCAACGCTCGCGCGGTTCCGATCTACAAGACCACCGCTTACACCTTTAACTCTGCTGAGCACGCTCGCAAGCTATTTGGTCTAGCCGAGTTTGGAAACATCTACACCCGCATCATGAACCCAACCCAGGATGTTGCCGAGAAGCGCATCGCGGCTCTTGAGGGCGGAACCGCAGCGCTCCTCCTATCCTCTGGTCAGGCAGCTGAGACCATCGCGGTTTTGAACATCGCTGAGGCCGGAGACCACATCGTCTCCTCATCGACTTTGTATGGCGGTACCTACAACCTGTTCAAGTACACCTTGGCAAAGCTAGGTATCGAGGTCACCTTCGTTGAGAACCAGGACGACGAGAACGAGTGGCAGGCAGCAGTTCGCCCAAACACCAAGTTGTTCTTTGCGGAGACCATCGGAAACCCAAAGGTTTCGATTCTGGATATTCGCAAGGTTGCAGACGTTGCTCACAAAAACGGCGTTCCACTTATCGTGGACAACACCGTTGCAACTCCATTCTTGATTAAGCCTTTGGAGCACGGTGCCGACATCGTGGTTCACTCCGCAACCAAGTTCCTTGGCGGTCACGGCACGGTAGTTGCCGGTGCGATCGTTGACGGTGGCAAGTTCGAGTGGTCAAAGTCCGACAAGTTCCCAGGCCTAACCCAGCCAGACCCTAGCTACCACGGCGTGGTTTACACCCAGGCTCTAGGTGATGGCATTGCCTACATCATCAAGGCTCGCGTTCAGCTACTTCGTGACATTGGTGCTGCAGTATCTCCTGACACCGCGTTCTCCCTTATTCAGGGCATCGAGACCCTGAGCCTTCGTATGGAGCGTCACGTTTCAAACGCAAGCAAGGTAGCTCAGTGGCTTGAGCAGCACCCGCAGGTTCAGAGCGTGAACTACGCAGGTCTAGCGTCCTCGCCATACAACAAGGCTCAGCAGCACTACGCCCCTAAGGGTGCCGGTGCGATTGTGTCCTTCGAAATTGTTGGTGGCGTTGAAGCCGGTATCAAGTTCGTAGATGCGCTGGAGCTTTTCAGCCACGTTGCAAACATCGGTGATGTTCGCTCCTTGGTTATCCACCCAGCATCTACCACTCACTCTCAGCTAAGCGAGAAGGATCTTGCAACCACCGGTGTAACTCCTGGACTGGTTCGCCTATCCATTGGTCTTGAAACCTACGAAGACCTAATTGCTGACCTGCAGAAGGGTTTTGCCAAGGCCAAGTAATGGACTTCCAGATATCTGAAGACTCTGCTCCCTCGGAATTCATTTCCGAGGAGCAGCGTCGTCAGCTGGTTGGACGTCCACCGGCAACTGGAGCATGGTTGGCAGGCGATCCACTTGGAGATCGAAAGTTCTCGGACCCATTCGACCTGGTCTTGGAATCTGGAACAACTCTTGGAAAAGCACGCCTTGCCTTTGAGAGCTGGGGCGAACTGAACCAAGACCGATCCAACGCGATTTTGGTTTTGCACGCTCTCACAGGCGACAGTCACACCGTTGGAAATTCATCCAAGGAGCACCCGACCTCTGGTTGGTGGAACGGGATTATTGGCCCCGGGCTTTCGATTGATACCGATAAGTTTTTTGTAATTACTCCGAATGTCTTGGGTGGTTGCCAGGGTTCAACCGGGCCATCTTCCCTAAATAGCCGCGGCAATGAATACGGCTCGCATTTCCCTCAGCTCACAATTCGCGATCAAGCCAAGGCCTTTGTTGAACTTGGAAGCCAACTTCAAATCGAGAAGTGGTTTGCAATTGTTGGCGGTTCGATGGCCGGCATGCATGCGCTCGAGATGGTGATTGAGACTCCTGATGTAACCGAGCGATTGGCTATCCTCGCTGCTCCGCCTTATTCGACCGCTGACCAGATTGCACTAAACACAGTTCAGCTAGAGGCGATTCGCTCAGACCATAACTTTGCCGATGGCGATTACTACGGCGCAAAGCCTGGCTTTGGTCCGCACAAGGGGCTGGCACTTGCAAGACGAATGGCACTGTTGAACTACCGCTCCCCCGAGGAACTCAACGAGCGCTTTGGGCGTAGCTGGCAGTCCAAGGTGAGCCCGCTTACCGAAAATGGTAAGTACGCCGTTGAGAGCTATCTTGATTTCCACGGCAACAAATTCGTTCGCCGCTTTGACGCCAACAGCTACATAACGCTGGTGTCGGCCATGAACTCACACGATGTTGGTCGCGGTCGCGAATCGGTTGAGGCTGCCCTAAAAAAGATCACCTGCCCAACCTTGGTTTTGGGCATTGACTCTGACCGACTGTTCCCCCTCGCCGGTCAAGAACTAATCGCCAAGCACATTTCGGGCGAGCTTTACCGTGGTGAACTGCAGGTGATCCAAAGCGAATTTGGACACGATGGCTTCTTGATTGAAACTGAGGAAGTCGGCCAAAGGCTTGCGGGTCTACTAGCCCTCTAGGCTATGAGCGTGAATCTACTGCGCTCAAAAATTGCCGTTTCCTTCTTCTTTGTATCCGGCGGCTCCTCCCTTGCCATCTGGGCCGTGCACATCCCGCTTATTCAAGAAACCGTTGGCATTGATTACTCAACCCTCGGTTTGCTTTTGATGCTCAGCGGTATCGGTGGCTACCTGGCCATGCAGTTCTCGGGTTGGATGATCGACCACATTGGGGCTAAGACCTCGACCCGCATCGGTGGAGTAATAGTTGGACTATCGCTTTTTGGTCCGGCTTTCTCAACCGCCCCGTGGATGCTTGGTCTTTCGATCATGGGTATTGGATTTGGCCTTGCAGGTATTGATGTGCCAATGAATGCCGCTGCGCTTCAGGTTGAAAAGGTCAATAAAAAAGCAATCTTTACCTTCTTCCACCTGTTCTGGTCGGTCGGTGGGCTATTGGGCGCAGGCATTGGTTTTGCAACAATCGCAGCTGGTTTTGTGCAGTCCCAGACTCTGCCAATTTATGGAGCGCTGCTATCGATCATCGGCTTTTTCATGGCCAGCTGGCTTCTTCCAAATGAACCGGTCGCTAACCGTGACGACAAGGTGGCGAATAAGGCTGCTAGCAAATCAAACCGCAGGGTTCTAGGTTTTGTAGTTCTTGCAGGTCTTATGGCAGCCTCCGGTGCAATCATCGAAGGAGTCGCTCAAGACTGGTCAGCGCTTTATTTGAAAGACATTCAAAACGTTTCGGTCGCTTTGGCTGCCTGGGGGCTAGCGGCCTTCAACATTGGAATGATCTTGGGTCGAATCTTCATCGACCGAATCGTGGAGCAGCGCGGCCGTGGATTTGTAATTCGTTGGGGATCGCTATTTAGTGCGATTGCGATTGGCCTTCAGGCAATTGCTCCAAGCTTCGAAGTATCCCTGTTCTTTTGGTTCCTACTTGGTCTAGGCATTTCAGGAGTTGTGCCGCAGCTGTTTGCCGAGGCTGGTGAAATTGGTGAGGCATCACACTCCGGTAGAAACATGGCGAAGGTTGTGGGAATCACCTACATCGGTGGATTGGCAGGCCCATCCATCATTGGTCTTTTGACTCACTCGCTGCCGCTTGATGTGGCAATCGGATGGGGTTCGGTCCTCGG
>JBEGUQ010000075.1:0-3761 GCA_041178805.1 Actinomycetota bacterium | reverse complement strand
ACGAAAACGTCTGCTCCAGCTTGCGCAAGTTGCGAAATGTTTGACTCGGTCACGCCGCCATCGACCTGAATCGCTAGCGATAAACCGCTGGACTTCATTGCTTGTCTAGCCTGAGTTATCTTTGATATCGTCTCCGGAATAAGCTTCTGACCGCCAAATCCCGGCTCAACGGTCATGATCAGCAACATGTCGATCTCTTCAAGAAGTTCGGCAACCGAATCAAATGGAGTGTCAGGTTTTATAGCTATCGCTGCCTTTGAGCCGATACCTCGAATTCTTCTCGCTAAACCGATTGGATCATTGGCTGCTTCAAGGTGGAAGGTCACGGATTCGCAACCGAGTTCAGCGTAGGCTGGTGCCCAGCGATCCGGGTCAGCAATCATCAAGTGGATGTCAAGCGGCAGTTGGGACACCTCAAACAACCGAGAAACAATTGGCAAACCAAGGGTTAGGTTCGGCACGAAGTGGTTATCCATCACGTCTACGTGTGCAGCATCTGCACCTGAGATGGTTGCGAGTTCGGCCTCTAGATTTGCGAAGTCTGCGCTCAGAATCGAAGGATGAATCTTCATAACGCGAGCTTACTTCTTTCGAAGGATTGCGATAAACATCGCATCGGTGGCATGAAGGTGTGTCCAAAGCTGCGCCGTCTTTCGACTCGTTCCCATTTGCAGTTGCGGTGATATCCGGTTTAGAACTTCGTTCGCATTGACCAATTCGAGTTCAGGGTGGTTATCAAGGGCTTGCTTGATCTGAGTGTTGGTTTCAATCACAAGTGGCGAACAGGTCGAGTAGAGCAGGTAACCGCCAGGTTTTAGCGCGTCAGCTGCTGCGTCAAGAAGCTCGCCCTGCAGTTTTGTTAGCCCAGTGAGTTGCTCGGTTGTCTTTCGCCAGCGGGATTCGGGTTTTCTTCGCACTGACCCAAGTCCCGAGCAGGGAGCATCTAGCAAAACCGCGTCGTAGCTGCTCTTCTTGGCATCCTGACCGTAGCCGACTTTCACGGTGCCAGGGAGGCTCGGGTTGAGGGCAGAACGCACTAAGTCTGCTCTGTTAGGAATCGGCTCAAGACAGTCAAGGATGCCGCCCTCGGGAGCGATACCAGCCTGCAACATTGCCGCCTTTCCACCGGGTCCAGAACACATGTCAAGCCAGCGGCCGGATCTGTCAGCCACTTCCAAGAGCGCAAGTGCCACCAGTTGCGAGCCTTGGTCTTGGACCCGGACGCCAGGAACTGATAAGTACTGCTCTGGGTTTCCAGTTGCCAGGAACGCCGATGGTGAAGCTTCTCCAGGGAGCAGACCTTCACCCCTGAGGTAATCCGCAGCCTTGGTATTTGGGAGAGCTGCGAGGTTGACGGTGGGGGTGTCGTTGTTGGCCTCTAGGAGTGCTTCCAGTTGATCTTTCTTGCCGTCCAATTCGAGCGCACTTCTTAGTGCTGCAATCACCCAGGTTGGGTGCGAGTAACGAATAGCAAGAGCCTCTTCTAAGCGCTTCCCCTGACAGCAATCTTCAACCAGCTTCTCGAATCCTGCACGATCCGCGTTTCTCAGCACAGCATTCGCAAGTCCAGCTGCGCTCTTTTCGAAAGTCTTTACAAGCTCAACAGTTTCGTGAATTGCTGCGTGAGCTGGAATGCGCATTCTGAACAGCTGATGCATGCCAACTCGGAGAACAATCCGAAGCTTTTGGGAAAGCACCTTCCCGGCAGTGAAATGATCGATAAAGCTGTCGTACTGCAGCTGCCAACGAAGGCTTCCGTAACTCAGTTCCTGGATTAGGCCTCGATCTGAATCCGCAACGTTTGCTTTAGTGAGGAAACTAGGTAGTAGCAAATTTATGTAGCTGTCGGAATCTGCTACGCGGGCCAATAGGTCTACCGCAACCATTCTTGGATTAGGCAAGATGCACCTCGCTACCTAGGCCACGGAACCAGTCCGAAGCGGACATTGCTTGCTTTCCAGCAGGCTGAACCGTCACCAGCTCCAGCTGAGAGCCATCAGAGCATTCCAGAAGGATCTTCTCTGCCGATTTCGAAACCCTTCCTCTGCTTGGGTTTTCCGTTGACCAGCTAGAAGACCCGAGGGACCTGGTCTCCAAAATTCTGATTGGGTTACCGTCGAGCTCACACCATGCCATCGGTTCTGGGTTGAAAGCCATAACCGCACGGTGAACGTCGAGGGCATTCTGACTTAGATCCAATCGGGCAGTTGCTCGATTGAGCTTTGGTGCCAAGGTGGTTTCGCCAATTTGTGGAGTAAGGGTAGGTTGCTTGCCTGCGTGCTGTTCAAACAAGTTCACGCCAGCAATTGTGAAGCGCTCTAGGGCTGCTGCGGTGGTTTCGTTCTCCCCTGGCGTTATTGGCTTAGATGCGATTACTGGCCCGGTGTCCATGCCCGCATCTAGTTCAAACAAAGTGACCCCGGCCCCATCACCACCAAAAAGAATTGACTGCTGCAAAGGAGATGCACCCCGCCACTTTGGCAGCAAGCTGAAGTGGATGTTCCACCATGGAAGTTCATCCAGAGCTGTTTGAGGAATCAAACTTCCGAAGGCGACAACCAGAGCCAGCTCAGCACCTGCAGCTTTGATTTGTGTGAGTTCTTCGCTTTTGATTCGGTTGGCCTTCAGAACAGGCAGTCCCAATGCCTGAGCCTTTGTGGCAACTGGAGAAGGCGTCAGGATTCGCTTTCTACCGATCTCGGCATCGGGTCGAGTGAGAACCAAAACAACCTCATGGTTCTTTGAGACTAATTCCAAGGCCAAGGCTGCATTTTCTGGAGTGCCAGCAAAGATTATTTTCATTTTCACATCACCTACAGCGCGCTCGGGTCATCCATGACGATCTTGAGCCCTCTTCGCTTATTGGTTCCAACCAATCTTGCGTTGGTCTTTAGTGCCAGTGCTTTGAGGCTAGCCGAAACTTCCGCACCCTGGCTGTAGCCAAAGCGAATAAGAGCAGACGCGTTCTCCGAGAGGTTACTGCGCAGCACACTAGCGCCGGCTTTGCCAGCAAGTTCAAGGGCCTGTGTGATTGTGTCTTGCGAGCCTTCTAGCGAGGCTATTCGAGCAGCCGGCGGGAGAGATAGGGAATTCACTTCTCTAAAGGCATTAGCAGCCAAAGCTCGGTGCTGACCAAGCGATAGTGCCTGGCCCAGATCCTGGTCTACTCCTGCGATGTGTGCTCGTCCGGTGTCGGAGAGAAGCTCAATAGCCTCCATCCAGTCTCGAATCGCAGTCTGCTCAGACCTCAACTGCGGCATAGCGAGCCAGACGTCGGAGTCAAGGATCAGAAGCGCCGCATAACCCTCAGAAACTCTGGGTGCAGACCCTGGTGTTGCAAGCACTAGGTGCTTGGACTTTTTGATTGCGGTTGGCTGGGTATCTGCGGTGAACTCCGAAATGGTGATCCCAGGGAAAGCCTTGCCGAACTCAGCAGCAGTCCTTGTGCTTCCAGTTCGCCCTCGTCGAAGCTTGTTCGAACCGCAGGCTGCGCAGCTGTGGCTAATGCCCTGACAGATCCTGCAGCGATACTCGCCCTTCTCGTTCTCCCAAATTGGACCCTTGCAGTTGTTGCATACCAATCTCTGGTCGCAACCTGCGCAATAAACAGTTGCAGAGTTGCCCTTGCGAGGGATCAATACCAATACCGGCCCGACCTCAAGCGCATCCCTCATCAATTTGAAGCTGGCCGCATCTAGGCGTTGAGCTGGCGGCGAGTAGGAAATTCGTGCGGGTGGAAGCTTGATCTCAAGATCCTTGAG
>JBEGUQ010000074.1:0-3862 GCA_041178805.1 Actinomycetota bacterium | reverse complement strand
AGGTGAACCGAGCTGCCTTCAACCCTGTGAATCAAATCGGTTCCAGAGGTTAGGTTTCCCCACTGATCGCTACCACCGGTTTGCAGCACACAGTTGTAACGACGGTTTAGTTCTAGGAAATCCAGTCCCTGCAGGATCTGGTAGCTGAACTCCGTGTAGCTGATTCCGCTGTCGGAATTCAGACGAGCCGAAACAGCATCCTTTGAGAGCATCTTGCCGACGCGGTAGTGCTTTCCGACATCTCTGAGGAAATCAAGTGCGCTGTAGTTCTGAGTCCAATCCAGGTTGTTTACCAACCTCGCAGCATTTGGGCCCTGGTAATCCAAAAAGCGCTCGGTTTGAGCGGCCAGGCGACTAACCCATTCGGAAACCGTCGCCTTGTCGTTCAGCGTGCGCTCGGCATTTGGCTTTGGGTCACCAATCAAACCGGTTGCTCCACCGACAAGTGCCAGCGGGTTATGGCCAGCCAGCTGCAGCCTGCGCATGGTTAGCAGCTGAACCAGGTTTCCAAGGTGCAAACTTGGTGCGGTTGGGTCAAAGCCGCAGTAGTAGGTAATCGAGTTATCCGATAGTTCTTTACGAAGCGCTTCCTCGTCAGTTGAAAGTGCGACTAAACCGCGCCACTTCAGCTCATCAAGAATGTGGCTAAAGGATGAGTCGTTTTGCTGTCTGCTCATAGTGTCTGCAGTCGCCACTTACTTCTCCCCTGCTAGCAATTTATTCAAAGTTCCAAGCTGTTTATCAACCTCAGATAACGAGGTTCCACCGGCACCGCTTCTCGATGAGATTGCGCGCTGGATGTCAATGACCTCGCGAACCTCAGGTGTGAGGTGCTTTGAGATTCCCGCCAGCTGAGCATCAGTTGGCTGCTCAAGCTGCAGGTCGTGCTGCTCACAGAACTTCACCAGCTCACCGGTGATCTCGTGAGCATCCCTAAATGGCACGCCTTGCTTGACCAACCACTCCGCAACATCGGTGGCAAGCGAGTAGCCCATTGGCGCTAAAGACTCAAGGAGTTCGGTATTGAAGGTGAGGGTTGAAACCATTCCAGAGAAAGCTGGCAAAACCAATAGCAAGTTATCTACCGAGTCAAACACCGGCTCTTTGTCTTCTTGCAGGTCGCGGTTGTAGCTCAGCGGCAAACCCTTCAGGGTTGCCAGCAATCCGGCGTGATTCCCGATCAGCCTGCCTGCTTTACCTCTGGCAAGTTCTGCAATATCTGGGTTCTTTTTCTGCGGCATGATCGAGGATCCAGTTGAGAATGCATCGTCCAACTTGACGTATCCAAATTCAAAAGTGGACCAAGCAATAATCTCCTCGGCAAATCGAGACAGATCAACCGCGATCATGGCTGCGATAAAGCTAAATTCTGCGACCACGTCTCTTGAAGCCGTAGCGTCCATGCTGTTCTGGGTAACGCCTGCAAAACCAAGTTCACTTGCAACCAACTTTGGGTCCAGGCCGAGGGTGTTGCCAGCCAATGCTCCAGAGCCATAGGGCGATAGGTTTGCCCGCTTACGCCAGTCGGCCAGACGCTCAAGGTTTCTAACCACCGGCCAGGCGTGTGCCAGGAGGTGATGTGACAGCAGCACCGGCTGAGCGTGCTGAAAGTGTGTGCGCCCAGGCATTACAACACCGCGGTGCTTAGTTGCTTGCGCAACCAGCGCTGCCAGAAAGCCGTGAAGTTGTTTTTCAATTTCGATGGCCGCATCAAGCAAGAAGGATCGGATCAAGGTAGCAATCTGATCATTGCGAGATCTACCCGCGCGAACCTTGCCGGCGATATCGCTTCCTGCGATTTCGATTAGTCCGCGTTCCAATGCTGCGTGGACGTCTTCTTCTTCAGGCAAAGGTCCAAAGCTTCCAGCCAAAACTTTTTCCAGCAGCTGGTTGATTGCATCCTCAAGAATTGACAACTCCGCGCTCGATAGATACCCGGCTTTATGAAGAGCCTTTATGTGAGCGCTGGTGCCGCGCAAGTCATAAGGTGCTAGTCGGAAGTCGAAGTGAGTGGAGCGAGACAGCGCAGCCAAGGCGTCATTTGGACCGGACGCAAACCGTCCGCCCCAAAGTGAGTCATTGCTCTGTGCCATCTGTCCTCTTACTTCTTTACTTCGCTAAGTCTAGTTTTGCCTTGAGAGCCAAAGCATTAGGGCCTTCTGCGCGTGCAGGCGATTCTCCGCTTCATCCCAGATTCGAGACTGCGGTCCATCTAGCACCTCGGCCGCCACTTCATAGCCTCGGTAGGCCGGTAGGCAGTGCAGGAAAATTGCATTTGGGTTAGCGCAGGCCATTAGTGCGGCATCCACCGTGTAGCCAGCAAACAACTTCACTCGCTGCTCTTTCTCGTCCTCCATGCCCATGGAAACCCAGGTGTCAGTTGTAACGACATCTGCTGAGGCAACGGCCAAGCTTGGATCCTCAAAAACTTCGATGTGCTGACCGAATTGCTCGGCTATCGCCTGTGCTCTTGCCACAACTTCTTGAGCCGGCTGGAATCCCTTTGGCGCTCCAACCGAAACACTCATACCCGCAAGTGCGCAAGCGACTAGGTAGCTGTTGCCCATATTGTTTGCGGCATCGCCGATGTAGGCAAGTTTTAGACCCTGGGTCCTGCCGAACTCTTCTCTGATTGTGAGTAGGTCAGCCAACAGCTGGCATGGGTGCCAATCGTCTGAGAGTGAATTGATAACCGGAACCTTTGAGTTTGCCGCCATCTCCTCAAGTCCGGCTTGCGCGTAGGTGCGCCAAACAATCTGCGCTACCTGACGCTCAAGGACTCGAGCGGTATCGGCAACTGATTCCTTTTTGCCTAGCTGAGATGAGCCGCTGTCGATGATCAGAGGCACTCCCCCGAGATCTGCAATACCAGCAGCAAACGAAACTCTCGTTCTGGTCGAGGTCTTATCGAAGATCACCGCAACAGTCTGTGGGCCGGCAAATGGTTTGTGTGCAAAACGGTTTGCCTTGAGTTCCAAGGCCAACTCAAGAATCTCAGCCTGCTCTTTTGGGCTGAGGTCATCGTCTTTTAGAAAGTGTCTAGTCACGGCGGTCCTTAGTTGGTTACCTGAGTGCCGACACCGGACTCAGTGAAGATTTCCAGCAAAATGCTGTGCGGTTGGCGTCCATCAATAATGTGCGCTTTTGGCACACCGCCCTCAACAGCCTCAAGGCAAGCCTGCATCTTGGGAATCATGCCAGATTCCAAGGCTGGAATAAGTTCTCGCAATTCAGTCACTGTGATTTCAGATACCAGTGAATCCAAGTTAGGCCAGTTCGCATAGAGCCCTGGGACATCAGTCAAAACCATGAGCTTTTCAGCACCGAGAGCTACCGCCAAAGATGAGGCAGCCAAATCCGCATTCACATTTAGCAGCTCTCCAAAAACCGTTGGTGCGACGGTGGAGATGACAGGAATCTTGCCGGCATCAATTGCCTGCAGCACACTTCTTGGGTTTACTGTGCGAACTTCGCCTACTAGGCCTAGGTCGACTTCACCTTCCGGGGTGGAGGCAGTTACCTTCTCGGCCCTAAACAGATTGTCATCCTCACCAGAGAGCACAACGGTCTGAGCTCCAGAGTCCTCAATAAGTGCGGCAAGCTGCTTACTCACCTGATTGCGCAGCACATCTCGAACCACACCAATGGTCTGCTCGTCGGTGTATCTGAAACCGTGTCTGAATTCACTTTGTATCCCCAGCTCGGCAAGACGAGCAGTGATCTGAGGACCACCACCGTGAACTACCACCGGCTTGATACCGACAAATCTCAGGTAAGCCATGTCCTGCGCAAATGCGGTCTGCAGCGCTTCATCGACCATTGCGTTTCCGCCAAACTTCACAACCACAATTCGTCCGTGAAA
>JBEGUQ010000073.1:0-3924 GCA_041178805.1 Actinomycetota bacterium | reverse complement strand
TAGACCAGCACCCGCGTAGAGGTCCAAGGCTGGCTTACTTAGATCAAACTCCAAAAGGTCAGCTGCCTCAAAGACTGATTTGGTTAGAACGTTTGCAGCGTCTTTGTGAACCTGCCAGAAAGCTCCAGAGCTCAATCGGAATGTGCGGCCGGCTGCGCGCTCAATTAGACGCTCAGAGCCATTTTGTTTTCCGTCAACCATCCACTGCAAGTCTCCGGTTGAGCTAGACGCGATCGAAATCTTCTTTACGCCATTCCAGTTTTTCAACTGAATACCAAGCTCTTCGATCTCCGCGACAGCAAGCGGAAGATTTGGAGTAAAGACTGCTTCGTTAGATCTAGGACGCATTGGTCCCGCGGTGCCCGTGTCATCAACGTTCAGCTGGACTCGGGTGCGGTAACGCAAGCCATCGGTTTCCCCCGGGCAAGCTTCAACTTTGGTCTCAAATTCGAGTCCAGCCATGCGCTGCAAAGCTTCTGCAAGGACCTGGCCCTTTAGCTCTCGCTGGTGCTCCAGGGTGATGTGACCAAACTCAGCACCACCCGCACCCTCGCGGGCTGCCTTCCAAAAGTGTGGCTTGCGGTGTTCGGAGGCTTCCACCACGTTTGTGACGGTGGCGCGTAGGAACTTTCCGGCGTCTTCGGTGATTTCAACATCGACGACTTCGCCGTCGATTGCACCGGTTACAAAGATCACTCGGCCCTCGTGGCGAGCTACAAAAACTCCACCGTGGGCAACTTTTTCAATTTTTACTCGAAGATTCACTCCCACAGTGTTCCACAGCTAACCTTGCTCCCGTGACCAAATTGCTGCTTGCCTCAACATCGCCCGCTCGAAAGCGACTGCTTACTGACGCCGGGATTGTCTTTGAAACCCGCTCTCCCGGGGTGGATGAGGATGCATTGGTTGAGTCAGTAAAGCCACCAACCATTCAGGAAATGACTCTGCTTTTGGCCAGAGCCAAGGCCGAAGCTGTGGGTTTCGATGGGCTGGTTTTGGGCTGCGACTCAGCACTTTTGCTAGACGGTGAAATGCTTGGCAAACCTCACCTGCCAGAAGTTGCAATTGCACGCTGGCAAAAAATGCGCGGGCAAACCGGCATCTTGTGCTCAGGTCATTGGCTCATTGACGGTCAAACTGGTGAGGGCATTGGCAAGGTAACGCAGACCACCGTGAAATTTGCAAACCTCACCGACGAGCAAATTCTTAAGTACGTTGCAACGGGCGAACCACTTCAGGTTGCAGGAGCATTCACCATCGATGGCATTGGCGGTGCCTATGTGGAGCGGATCGAAGGTGACTACCACACAGTTGTTGGACTTTCACTTGTGGCCCTGCGCGAGCTAGTCACAGAACTGGGACACGACTACCAGTCACTATGGAGATAACCGCAACGAATCAGCAGATTTTTTGTCGTTTACTTATAAATTTCAAGGCTTAGAGGGCAATAAGCTTTTCGATTATGACCCAGCGCCGAATTACCAAGCTACTCATCGCCAACCGAGGCGAAATCGCAGTTCGCATTATTCGCGCTGCCAAGGATGCTGGAATCCTCACCGTTGCGGTTTACGCAGATGGCGACCGCCACGCGCAGCACGTCAAGTTTGCCGATGAGGCTTATGCCCTAAACGGCGAGACTGCCGCTGAAACTTACCTGGTTTCCGAGAAGCTGATTGCGATTGCTAAGCGTTCGGGTGCAAATGCAGTCCACCCTGGCTACGGCTTCCTCTCCGAAAATGCGCAGTTCGCTCAGGCCGTCATTGATGCTGGGCTGATCTGGATTGGCCCAAAGCCTGCCTCTATTGAGCAGCTGGGTGACAAGGTTTCAGCCCGTAAGGTCGCAGAATCCGTTGGAGCTCCGCTGGCACCAGGAACCATCAACCCGGTTGAAACGGTCAAGGAAGTTGAAGACTTTGTGGCTGTTCACGGGCTACCGGTCGCCATCAAGGCTGCCTATGGTGGCGGTGGCCGTGGTATCAAGATTGTTCGCGAGGCTAGCGAAATCAAAGAACTTTTTGAATCTGCAACCCGAGAGGCAATTGCTGCCTTTGGTCGCGGTGAGTGCTTCTTGGAGAAGTACCTGGACAAGCCTCGTCACGTTGAGACCCAGTGTCTTGCTGATCAGCACGGCAATGTGGTTGTGGTTTCCACACGCGACTGCTCGTTGCAGCGTCGCCACCAGAAGCTGGTTGAAGAAGCCCCGGCTCCATTCCTAACTGCCGATCAGGAAGCCAGACTCTACGAATCCTCAAAGGCAATTCTTAAGGCAGTCGGCTACGAGGGTGCCGGCACCTGCGAATTCCTGGTTGCTCAAGACGGCACCGTCTCTTTCCTTGAGGTAAACACTCGCCTTCAGGTTGAGCACCCAGTATCTGAGGAAGTTACCGGACTTGACCTAGTTCGCGAACAGTTCCGCATCGCCGAAGGTGGAGTGCTGGATTACGGCGACCCTAAGGTTTCTGGCCACAGCTTCGAATTCCGCATCAACGGCGAAGACGCTGGTCGAGGATTCTTGCCAGCACCCGGAGCTATTCACCAGTTTGTAGCACCAAGTGGGCCTGGCGTTCGAGTGGACTCGGGTGTTGTATCTGGGGATGTGGTTTCTGGAAACTTCGACTCGATGATCGCAAAACTGATTGTCACGGGTTCGACTCGCGCCGAAGCGCTGCAGCGTTCTAGAAGAGCGCTGGAGGAAATGCAGGTTCACGGTCTACCGACTGTTTTGCCTTTCCACCGTGCAATCGTGAACGATCCTGCCTTCACCGGTGAGACCGGCAAATTCGGTGTTTACACCCGCTGGATCGAGACCGAGTGGGACAACACCATCGAACCTTGGTCAGGGCAGGCTGAAGATCTTCCTGAGGCAGAACCACGCCACGACGTTGTCGTTGAGGTTGCCGGCAAGCGCCTAGAAGTAAGCGTGCCAAAGCGTTTGCTAGTTGGTGAAATTGGCTCGGCAGCTGGCCACGCACCTAAGCGTGTGAAGAGCTCGGGAGCATCCAGCCACACCGGTGCCAAGGGCAACAGCCTGCTAGCTCCGATGCAGTCGACGGTAGTCAAACTCGCTGTCAACGAAGGTGATCACGTTGAAGCTGGCGACCTAGTGGTTGTGCTTGAGGCAATGAAGATGGAACAGCCGCTAACCGCTCACCGCTCGGGAACCATTAGTTCGATTGGCGTTAGCGTCGGAACCACAATCTCTGCGGGAACTCGAATTCTCGATATAACCGATTAGTCGATTGGCTGGTGCAGGGCTGAAGCAGCCTCTGCGATAGAGCCAGACAGCGATGGGTAAACAGTGTAGGTGCGAGCCAACTGGTCAACTGTTAGGCGGTTCTCGATAGCCACCGCAATTGGGTAGATCAAGTCTGATGCTCTTGGCGCTACTACAACGCCACCGATTACGGTGCCAGAGCCAATGGATGCAAACAGCTTGATGAAACCCTCGCTGATGCCCTGCATCTTTGCCCTCGGGTTTGTCTCCAGCATGACCTTCTGAATCTCGCCGCGAACAAGACCCTGTTCAATTTCAGCCTGGGACCAGCCAACCGATGCAATCTCCGGAGCGGTAAAAACGTTTGAAGCGACATTACGCATTCTGGTTGGGGCAGCTACGTCTCCCATGGTGTGGTAGACCGCAGTTCTACCCTGCATGGCACTCACCGAAGCAAGTGGCATCGCAGTCGAGCAGTCACCCACCGCGTAAACATTGGCCCTCGAAGTTCTTGCAACCTTGTTAGCAATAACGTGACCGGTTGGGGTGAGCTGAACTCCAGCTTCCTCAAGACCTAGACCTTCGGTGTTTGGAATTGCACCAACTGCCATTAGGCAGTGGCTGCCCTCGATGACTTCTCCGCCCTCCAAAGTGACCTGAACTCCGGTGCCGGTGTTGACCACCGAAACAGCGCGAGACTTGTTCAAAAT
>JBEGUQ010000072.1:0-4078 GCA_041178805.1 Actinomycetota bacterium | reverse complement strand
TGGGAAAACAAAGCCATCAAACTGAATTTCAGCCACCGGGCGGTAGCCGCGCATCGCCAAACCAATTGCGGTTCCTACGATTCCAGACTCGGCAATTGGGGAGTTGAAGACTCTGGAGTCGCCGAATTCCTTGTGCAGGCCCTCGGTTACGCGGAAAACGCCACCAAGCTGGGCAACGTCCTCTCCAAATACCAAGACCTTTGGGTCTTCCTGCATGGCTTTTTGCAAACCAGCATTCAGTGCCTTGGCAATTGCCATGTCCTTATAGCTACTCATGAGCACCCATCGATTCCTCGTAGGCCTTTAGCCAGGCGCGCTGCTGAGCTATGTCCGGGTGTGGATCAGAGTAAACAAAGTCAAAAATGTGCTCAAGTGGCGGGGTCTTTAGTGCAAAGGTCTGCTCGCGGATATCAGCTGCTAGTTCGTCTCCGGCTTGCTTTACATCTTCGAAGAACGAGTCTTCGACGCCCTGGCGACGCAAGAAGGTCTCGAAGCGCATGATTGGATCGCGGGCTTTCCAGTATTCAACTTCAGACTCATCGCGGTACTTGGATGGGTCATCGCTGGTGGTGTGGGCACCGACGCGGTAAGTCAAAGCCTCGATTAGGTAAGGCCCTGCTCCCTCTCGAGCCTCGTCCATGTGAACCTTGGTGGCTGCGTAGCAAGCCAAAACATCGTTGCCGTCAACTCGCATGCCTGGGACGCCAAATCCGGAACCACGCATGTAGAGCGGGACCTTGGTCAGCTTTTCAACCGGAGAGGAGATTGCCCACTGGTTGTTCTGGACAAAGAAAACAATCGGTGCCTCATTTACCGCTGCAAACAGTAGCGACTCTGAAACATCACCCTCGGCGGTTGCCCCATCTCCGAAGTAGGAAATAACCGCTAGGTCGGAATCCTTGTCACCGGTGCCAACGCGGCCATCAAATTTGACACCCATGGCATAGCCAACCGCGTGCAGTACCTGAGCGCCCAACACGATGGAATACAGGTGATACCTGGTTTCCTCAGGGTTCCAGCCACCGTGGTTCACACCGCGCATCATCTTGAGGATCGACATCAGCTCAACACCGTGAGTGATTGCTACACCGTGTTCGCGGTAGGAAGGAAAAATGTGGTCGTTTGGCCCAACCGCGTAGCCAGAACCAATCTGAGCACCCTCCTGGCCAATTGCCGGAACCCAAAGGCCGAGCTGGCCCTGACGCTGCAGTGCGATTGCTTCAATGTCAAAACGGCGGATGCGAGCCATGTCGCGATAGAAAGTCTTTAGCTGGTCTTCGCCCAGCGAATCAATGATTTCCCCATACCTGGCGTACTGCGCTGGCACGCCGTAGGTGCCGTCCGGTGCAAGCAATTGCATCATCGGAGTGGAATTGTCTGGGGTCACAGAACCTAATTTAGCCCGATACTGCGAGAATTGAATAATGTTGCGCTTTCTAATTAGCACCATTGTCAATGCCGTTGGTCTCTGGGCAGCCACCCTGGTGGTCCCACAAGTGAAACTCACCCCTTATGGCGGGGATGGGCTTTGGGAGACAATCGGCTCATTTGTGGTCATCGGAGCAATCTTCGGATTGGTCAATGCCATCATCGCCCCGGTTATCAAGGTGCTGGCCTTCCCGCTCTACATCCTGACCTTTGGGCTGATTGCATTTGTGATCAACGGAGCTCTGCTTTTGATGGTGGCTTGGTTCTCAACCCTGCTAGGTGCAAACGTCTTCTCAATTGAAGGCTTCACCGCAGAAGGACTGTCCATTGCATCTCTTGGTTGGGCGATACTCGCTGCCATTGTGATGTCGATTGCCAGCTTCTTGACTCGCACAGTGCTGAGGGTTCTAAAGATCAAGTGATTTGAATACCCCCTTTGCCCTGTAAGTAGGGCAAAATGGGCTGGTGAGCAAACTTTCGGTTCAACCACTTTCTCCGCTTGATGGCCGCTACAGCAGCCAGGTCGGAGACCTCGGCAATTACCTCAGCGAGGCCGGGCTCAACAAAGCCAGAGTCCATGTCGAGATTGAATGGCTTATCTGGCTTGCCGAAAAGGATTTGCTGGGCACCAACACTTCCCTGAGCGCCAGCGAAAAGACTGCACTGAGGGCACTCGCCGAAGACTTTAGTGACGCCGATGTTGAGGCAATTGCCAAGATCGAAGCCACTACCAGGCACGATGTCAAGGCAATCGAATACTTCATCCGCGATGCACTTGAGCGCATGGGCCGTCTAGACCTTGCAGAACTTGTCCACTTCGCCTGCACCTCAGAGGACATCAACAACCTCTCCTATGCAATTACCGTCAAAGAAGCGCTGAGCAACGTTTGGCTTCCAAGAGCAATGAAGCTAGTGAGCAAGCTAGAGGGCATCGCCCAGGACCTCAACACCGTCCCAATGCTTTCCAGAACCCACGGTCAACCAGCTACCCCAACCACCATGGGCAAAGAGATCGCAGTTTTTGTTTACCGTGCCGCTCGACAGCTCAATCGCATCTCTGACCAGCAGTACCTGGGTAAGTTCTCTGGAGCAACCGGAACCTTCGCCGCCCACGTGGCCGCAGCGCCAAGCGTGAATTGGCCAGCCGAGTCAAAGGCTTTCGTTGAGCACCTGGGTGTTACCTGGAACCCACTCACCACCCAGATCGAATCACACGACTGGCAGGCAGAGCTCTACTCAGCAGTGAGCCACTTCAACCGCATTTTGCACAACCTGGCAACCGACATGTGGACCTATATCTCGCTGAACTACTTCAAGCAGATCCCAGTTGCAGGCGCTACAGGCTCTTCGACCATGCCTCACAAGGTGAACCCGATTCGCTTTGAGAACGCCGAGGCCAACTTGGAGCTTGCTAACGCGATCCTGGAGTCGCTCGCTCAAACCCTCGTAACTTCACGTCTGCAGCGTGATCTAACCGACTCAAGTGCCCAGCGCAACATTGGTGTTGGTTTCGGTCACTCGCTGTTGGCAATTGACAACCTAACCAAGGGTCTGGACGAGCTAGCCATCAATGAGCCGGTTCTACTGGCGGATCTTTTGGACAACTGGGAAGTTTTGGGCGAGGCGATTCAGACCGCTATTCGAGCTGATGTTGCCAGAGGTCTGTCAAAGATTTCCGACCCATATGCTCTGCTCAAAGAGCTGACCCGTGGCAAGCGCATTTCTGAGGCGGATTTGTTGACCTTTATCGACGGTTTGGACATTCCGTCAGAAACCAAGGATCGTCTAAAGGCCCTTAAGCCAAATACCTACGTGGGTTTGGCTAGCGAACTAACCGAATACCTGAAGTAATTAGCGCAGTTTTGGGCGATTTGGGTCCTGGTCATCTGGCTTAAAGCTCAGATCCAGGGTGGCAACGATAACGATTACCACGATGAAGGTCACTAGACCCGAAATTATTGCGGTCTCAACGAACCTGGTGCCGAAGTAGACCAGAACTCCGGTAAACAGTCCGGCCACGATAGACAGAGCCATATAGGTTTTTAGGTTTGCAAAGCGCTTCACGTGTAAAGCCTACTTGCCCTTTGGAGAGGCAGCAGCAATTCCCCAGTGCACACCATCCAGCGCAAGGTATGCGCCAAAGAACCCAACCGCACTCACGGCATCAAGCGGAACGCCAAGGAAAAGTGCTCCCAGCAGTAGGGCAAAGATTGAGCTCAACAGGTGATCCCTGCCTGCTTGCGCTTTGAAACCAAATCTCCGAGCCTGGTAAAGACCAAAGGCACCGGAGATCAATCCCCAGGTAGCGGTCAGAGCGAGGAATGCTTCCAAAAGACCTTGCCCGGACTGGGCAGCCAGAAGTGCAAAGATTCCGACCAGGGTGGCAAGGGTTGCCATTGGCAATTCCTGAAGCGCACCTTCAGTCTTGCGGCCAAAAGCCAATGCCACAGAGCTAAGTCCAACAATCAAGCCATACGCGGCAAGGGTGTAAAGACCCACCTCAGGAGAGTGTGACTGACTGAAGGTGATGAAGATTCCGGCGCCGAAACTGACGGCTGCCTTGATGGTCGGTTGGATTCGCACAGGCCTAGCTTGGCATATTCACAAAGCGTGAGTACTGACCGTGGAATGCAACCACAACGGTTCCAGT
>JBEGUQ010000071.1:0-4106 GCA_041178805.1 Actinomycetota bacterium | reverse complement strand
GCCCTAGAAGCTGGCTCGCAAATCCATGCCCCCGCGGCCGGAGTGCTTTATTTCAAGTGCTTGGTGGTAGATCGAGAGGTCGTGACCATCCGCACAGCCGATGGCTATCTGGCAAGTTTTGAACCCGCATGCACCGACCTAGAGGTTGGGGATCATGTAGAGCCTGGGCAGGATTTCGCATGGCATTGCCCACCGAGTCCGAATTACGAATATCACTGCAAAAGTTGCGTGCATTTTTCTGCCAGAAGCTCTTTTGGCTACATCTCGCCGGATTACCTGTTAGGCAGTCTCAAACCGAGCGTTCTTTCGGGCTAAGCCCTTGGGTGAGACTGCTCAAATGACTTCTTGAGGCGTTCTACCGATACGTGCGTGTAGATCTGAGTGGTTCCCAAAGACGCGTGGCCAAGGATTTCTTGCACCGCCCTAAGGTCAGCTCCATGGTCCAGCAGGTGCGTTGCCGCGGAATGCCTAAGGGTGTGCGGCCCGGCCGCTCCTGTCGGGGTGTCTTCAAGCTGTTTAGCAACCAGAGCGTAAATCTGCCTGACTCCAATTCGCTTACCTCGCGATGTGAGCAGTAGCGCATTTGGCGACTCAGGTAGGGCATGCACGTTTCGGCCGGAACGCATCCAACGAGCGACGGATTCGGCGGCCAAGTCTCCATAGGGCAACATGCGCTGCTTGTTGCCCTTACCGGTTACCCGAACTAGCTGTCTTGAAAAATCAAAGTCGTCTACATCGAGACCTGCCAGCTCACTCACACGCATACCGGTGGCGTAAAGCAACTCAAAAGCACACCAATCGCTCAGTGCCGAGGGTTTATCGGTGGTAGCCATGTTTCGAAGTCGCTCTAAAACTTTGGAGACCGAATCCTCAGTGGCAACCTTAGGCAAGCTGCGCTCCAGCTTTGGTGACCTCAGCCTGAGTCCCGGATCAACATCAATGACTTCACGCTCCAAAAGCCAGGCAGTAAAGGCCCTAACCGAAGATGACTTTCTTGCGATTGTGGACTTGGATGCACCAGCGTCAGTTAGAACCCAGAGCCACTGTCGAAGAGCGTTGAGGTCGAGACTTGATTTGCTATCTTCCAAAAACGTTAGAAACTCTGCGATGTCGTTTCCATAAGCCTTTTGAGTGTGGGGAGAGTTTCCGCGCGCAACTAGAGCCTTCAAAAAGGCTTCTCGCTCCAATTCAAACCGCTGCACCTAGCCAGATTAGGTGGTAACCCGGTCAATTTGCTGCAGGTCTAAGCCGTCGAGCTGCAAACGAAATAGCTCTCGCCTAACCTCTTCGATGCTCAAGCCGGATTCGGTCGCAATGGATGCTTGATCCGTTGCCACTTCTCGAAGCGCATCCTCGATGCGCTTCTGATTGGAACTTGCTTCGACATTTCGGTGTTTATCGAGATACCAGGGTTTAGCTAATCCTTCTTTGATCATGGTGTTGCAACCCTGGGATGCCTTGTCAGACCACCCTCCGGGTATCGCAAAGACTTCTCGGCCACACGCCCTGGCGTGGTTCGCAGTGTTTCTCGAGCCAGAACGATATCCGGCCTCCACCACAAAAGTCGCTTGCGATGCTGCTGCAATTAATCGATTTCTATTTAGGAATCGGAACCGGCTAGGGGCCGTAAATGGAACGGTTTCACTGACCAAAGCTCCCCCGCCTCGAACCATGTCATGAAACAGCGGCCAATTCTGGGTCGGATATGCACGATCAATACCGCCGGCCATAAACGCTGCGGTCGGTAATTTGTAGTCCAAGGCTGCTCGATGGGCTGCAAAGTCGATGCCGGTTGCGCCTCCGGAGATAACCCCAACCCCAAGCTGTTTGACTAGGGCCCTAGTTCTTGCAACTCCCCTCTGGGTTGGGTTCCGAGTTCCGACAATCGAATTGGCGTCCTGCTCAAAAACTTCCATTGAACCGGCCACCCACAAAAGATATGGCTGATGAAGCTCTAAGTCTGAGAATTGATTCCAGAGCTTTGGGTATTGTTCGGGAAACACTGGACGGGCATTCCAGCGGATGGCCCGCTCGATAAGCGTTGGGGCATGGACTTTAGGCAACCGCAGGGCAAAACGCTCAAAGAGCAGTGGCAGATTCTGCGCATACTCGGGAGCATGCTGATGAATTTGCTCCGGCCAAATCTTTTTTGCCTTGCCGGAGCGGAATTGGCCTATCGCCTCTGGCCCGTTGAACCTAAAGATTAGAAAAGCCAGCGCATCTCCAGGCTCGGAGAGTGCTGAATATGTGATTGTGCGCTCTTGATCGAGGGTTAATTGCATGCCAAAAGGCTTTCAAAGCCAGGGCAATTGGGATTTATAGCTGGTGAATCTGTTGAAAACTAAAGGCTATTCGCCTACTGCGAATTCCTTTGGAATCTCAAGCTCGCGGTTGCCGATTTCCTCAACGTTTACGTCCTTGAAGGTCATGACTTTAACCTGCTTTACGAAGCGATCGGTTCGGTATATATCCCAAACCCAGACATCCTGCATGTTCAGCTCAAAATAGAAATCTGTTGCGGTGTCTACTCGCTTGAGTTCTACGTCATTGGCAAGGTAAAAACGGCGTTCGGTTTCAACCACGAAGCGGAACATCTTCACGACGTCGCGATACTCGCGATAGAGCGCTAGTTCAGCGTCTCTGTCGTAGTCTTCGAATTCGTTCTCATCCATGGTGCTGTAAGTCTATGCCTCAAAAAAGTGAATTTGCATCGGCCAGTATTTTGCTGAGCCAGCTAAGTCTGTGGTGTCTGGTCGGTCCGAGATTTTGAATTGCTTTGATGTGTGACTCGGATGCGTAACCCTTATTGCCATCCCAGCCGTAATCGGGAAACTCAACGTGCAATTCGCGCATGTGCTGATCCCTATCGACCTTTGCAATAAGCGCTGCTGCCGAGACGATGGCGCAGTCTCGGTCGGCTTTGACCTGCACGTGATAATCGACATCGAGACCGGAGTCCTGAAGCCAGTTGTGACTGCCATCCAGCAAAACAATTGTCTTCCCGGAGATCAGCTGCGCGATGGCTCCGGTTGCTGCATCGGCAAGCGACCTGGTGATGCCATTTTGCTCAATCTCAAATACTGCACTGTAGCCAACTGCGTGCTGAACCCAGGCTCGGGAAAGCTCAGCAATGCCATCGCGTTTAGATTCGGTGATCGCCTTGCTGTCTCTAAGTTTTGCGGGGATCTCCAATGAGGTGGCTTTAGAAAATGCAGCGGCTCCAACTGCGACAGGGCCAGCTAGCGCCCCGCGACCAACCTCATCAACACCAATTACGGTGTCGTAGCGCTCTAGGAGAAGTTTTTCAACGTCAAGGCTTGGGGACATCTTTGAAGGTCTCTGAGAAGTTCTCTAGGAAGATCCAGTTTGATACCGGCCAAGACACCAAAATCGCTCTGCCGACCACGTAGTCCTTGTTCACAAAACCACCCGATGGAAGATCTTGGTGGTATCTAGAGTCAGTCGAGTTCTGGCGGTTATCGCCCATTACCCAGTAGGAATCAGCTGGAACTGTCACCTTGAAAGTCATTTCGGATGGAACTGACCCAGGAGCAAGATAGGGCTCATCAATAAAAACGCCATTGATCCAAATCCTGCCATCGCCCTCGCGGCTCTCGACCACATCTCCAGGCAATCCAATAACGCGCTTCACAAGGTGTTCATCGGAATCTGGTGCTGTGATTCCAAAGGTTCCAAGCACAAAGTCCGATACCTCTTGAAGGTATGGCTTCTCCTCGGTTGGGATTGCCCCCAACCAACCGCCTGGATCGCGGAATACCACCACGTCACCGTGCTCAAGTGGCATGACCTCAGGAGCCATGACATTCACAATGATTCGGTCGTTGATTTGCAGAGTCTCGAGCATGGAGCCGGAAGGAATGTAGAACGAGCGAATCAAGAAGGCCTTGATTGCAACGGACAAGACAAGTGCCGTGCCGACGATAACTACAAAATCAAATAGCAACGCCACGAACCAGTTCTTCCTCGACCGCTTGGTGAAGCGGCGGATGGAAGCCATGATCGTGGCGTTGCGGGGTCTTAGTTCCCCGGAATCCTGCATAGGAGAAAGTTTACTTAAACGTTCTCGCGCTTTTCGCGAATCTTTG
>JBEGUQ010000070.1:0-4140 GCA_041178805.1 Actinomycetota bacterium | reverse complement strand
CTAAGAGATATCCGCAGAGCGCTGCTTGAGGCAGACGTATCTCTTGAGGTGGTCAAGGACTTCACCGGCAAGATTCGCGAGCGTGCGTTAGGCGATGAGGTTTCTAAGGCTCTAAACCCAGCTCAGCAGGTTGTCCAGATCGTCAATGACGAGCTAAAGGCAATTTTGGGTGGCGAAGCTCGAAAGCTATCTTTCTCGAAAAACCCACCTACCGTGATCATGCTGGCAGGTCTGCAGGGTTCGGGTAAGACCACTCTGGCTGGAAAGTTGGCTAAGTGGCTCAAGGAGCAAAACCACACACCTTTGTTGGTTGCAGCTGACTTGCAGCGTCCAAACGCAGTAACCCAGCTTCAGGTCTTGGGGGAGAAGGTTGGAGTTCCAGTCTTTGCTCCAGAGACCGGAAATGGTGTTGGTAACCCGGTAAAGGTCTCTAAAGACGCAATTGCGTTTGCCAAGAAGTCGCAGTACTCGGTTGTGATTGTCGACACCGCTGGTCGCTTAGGTGTTGACGAAGAGATGATGCAGCAGGCGAGAGACATCCGCAATGCGGTTGAGCCTGATGAGATCTTGTTTGTTGTTGACTCGATGCTCGGTCAAGATGCCGTGAACGTTGCCAAGGCCTTCCACGAGGGCGTTGGGGTTTCCGGTGTCGTGCTTACCAAGTTGGATGGTGACTCCCGCGGTGGTGCAGCCTTGTCGGTTGCGACCATTACCGGTGCTCCGATTCTGTTTAGCTCCACCGGTGAAGGCCTAGATGCGTTTGAGCCGTTCTATCCGGACCGCATGGCTAGCCGCATTCTGGACATGGGTGACATCGTCAGCCTTATCGAGCAAGCGCAGAAGACCTTCGATGAAGAAGAGTCAAAGCGTTTGGCCGAGAAGATGGCCAAGGATCAGTTCACTCTGCAGGACTTTTTAGAGCAGATGCAGCAGATCAAGAAGATGGGCAACATGAAGAGCCTTTTGGGCATGCTTCCTGGTGTTGGTCAAATGAAGAAGCAGCTTGAGGAGTTTGACGAGAAGGAGATCACTCGCACCGAGGCGATCATCTACTCCATGACCCCACTTGAGCGCACTCAGCCTAAGGTGCTAAACGGCGCTCGCAGAATGCGCATCGCGAAGGGTTCTGGCACCTCGGTGACCGAGGTGAATCAGCTAATTGCTCGTTTTGAGCAGGCTGCCAAGATGATGAAGACTGTTGCCAAGGGCGGCATGCCAAATATTCCTGGAACCAACCCTGCCCTCATGGGCGGCGGGGGATTCTCGGCCGGTAAAAAGAAAAATGACCAGAAGAAAAAGGGATCCAAGAGCGGAAACCCTGCCAAGCGAGCAGCTGAAAACGCTGGTTTGGACTTCGGATCTGAGAAATCTTCCGGCTCGGGCAGTGCATTTGGGCTTTAGAACTAGCTAATCGCCAGATTTTCTGGCAGACTAACCGAGTTCGAAAAGTCTCGACCCTCTATCCAGACTTATTCGAAACCATTTGAGACCTGACGAGTGTGCCCCCACGCTCACGGCAGAATCTCGCCAAAGACACCTATAACAGGAGCATTGTGGCTGTAAAGATCCGCCTAAAGCGCATTGGCAAGACGCGCACCCCGCACTACCGCATCGTGGTAGCCGACTCTCGCACACACCGCGACGGTCGTGTAATTGAAGAAATCGGTCGTTACGTTCCGACCAATGACCCATCGATCATCGAGGTCAACTCAGAGCGTGCTCAGTATTGGCTTTCAGTTGGCGCTCAGCCAACCGAGCAGGCAGCTGTGCTACTCAAGCTAACCGGTGACCTAGCTAACGCTAAGGGCGAGAAGAAGAACACCGTGAAGCCTCAGAAGACCAAGGAAGCATTCGCGGTTGACACTGCGAAGAAGTCTGTTGTTCTTCCAAAGGTTGAGAAGAAGGCTCCAGTAGTTGAGGAAGCTCCTGCAGCAGAGGCAGCCGTAGAGGCACCTGCTTCTGAAGAAGTAGCAGTTGAGACCGTAGAGGCTCCAGCTGAGGCAGTAGCAGAGGTTGAGGCCGCAGAGGCCCCAGCTGAGGCTGTGGCTGAAGAAGTTGTTGCCGAGGCACCAGCAGAAGAGGTAGTTGCCGAAGAGGCACCTGCAGCTGAAGCAGAAGAGCCAAAGGCAGAGTAGTTCAAATGTTGCAAGCAAGCCTCCAGCACATCGTTCGCGCCATCGTGGATAACCCAGATGACGCAACCGTAGCCGCCCGCAACGGCGGCAAGGGCGATTTGCTGGAGGTGCGCGTGCACCCAGACGACCTAGGTCGTGTGATCGGCAAGAGCGGCCGCACCGCAACAGCTCTAAGAACCGTCGTCAACGCCCTTGCGGATGGCAAGCGCGTCCGAGTTGACGTGGTGGATACAGATTTCTAGTAGCACCAAGCTCCGAGTCGGCAGGTTTCTAAAAGCCCACGGTCTCAAGGGAGCAATCAAGTTAGAGCTTTACACCGATAGCCCAAATGAGCGTTTCGTTCCTGGCGCGGTATTAGAACTTCAAGTTCCCGAAGAATCCCCTTGGTTCGGCAAGACCGTAACCGTCTCTGAACTCAAGTGGTTCAACAGTTCTCCAGTGCTATTTCTAAAAGACGTCTCAGACCGCACCCAGGCAGAGAGCCTTATCAAGGCGATTTTGCTGGTTGAGCAGCCACTCGATGTTTCCCCTCAAGAGCCAGATGCTTGGTATGACCACCAGCTTGCTGGCCTCAAGGTTGTGCGAGACGGCGCTGAAATCGGCACCCTGTTGCGTGTTGAACACATGCCAGCTCAGGATCTACTGGTCATCAAGACCGAAGATGCCGAAGTATTGCTTCCGTTTGTGAAGGCGTTTGTGCCAAAGGTTGACATTCAGGCTGGTGTAATTGAGATAACCCCACCGGGTGGCCTTTTTGAACAGATCGAGGAAGCTGATGCGAATTGATGCAGTTTCAATCTTCCCTGACTATTTCAACGTTCTAGAGCTATCCCTTTTAGGTAAAGCTCAAAAACAGGGGTTAATCAGCTTCCAAGCTCATGATTTGCGTTCCTGGACCCACGATGTCCACAAGACCGTAGACGACTCTCCTTACGGTGGTGGCGCTGGCATGGTTATGAAGCCAGAGCCTTGGGGTGAAGCCTTCGATGATCTAATTACCGATACTCGACCAACCGTGATTTTCACCACCCCAGCCGGCCTGCCTTTCAATCAGGCGCTTGCCAACGAGCTCTCAGGTAAAGAGCACATTGTTTTTGCCTGTGGTCGCTATGAGGGCATTGACCAGCGCGTTGTTGAGCATGCCAAAACTCGCGCCGAGGTTATGGAAGTTTCCCTCGGAGACTACGTTCTCAACGGTGGTGAGGTTGCAGCTTTAGCCATGATTGAGGCGATTACCCGCTTGATTCCGGGCTTTATGGGCAATGCGGAGTCGATTGTTGAAGAATCCCACTCCGACGGGCTTTTGGAATACCCGAGCTACACCAAGCCTCAGAACTGGCGTGGACTAGAGGTTCCAGATGTCTTGCTATCTGGTCACCACGCCGAAATTGCTAAGTGGCGAAAGGCTCAGTCGGTTGAGCGCACTAAAGCCGTTAGACCTGATCTGCTGGCCGAATAGTTGCCTTTGCCGCATTGATGTGGCAGACTTGAGCTCGTGTCCGGCCGTCTCTGCCGCAGGGGAGCATAGGACTCAAACCAAAGTAACTACTAGCCGTTTTGACCTGCGCGCAAAAGGAAAGATAAAAAATGCACATTCTTGACGTCGTAGACGCACCTAACCTAAAGAGCGACATCCCAGACTTCCGCGCTGGTGACAACGTAAAGGTTCACGTAAACATCGTTGAAGGTAACCGCAGCCGTGTCCAGGTTTTCCAGGGCGTTGTGATTCGTATTTCCGGCCACGGAATTCGCGAGACCTTCACCGTTCGTAAGGTTTCCTTCCAGGTAGGCGTAGAGCGTACCTTCCCAGTACACAGCCCAGTTATCGAGAAGATCGAGCTGGTCTCCCGCGGTGCTGTTCGCCGTGCGAAGCTTTACTACCTCCGCGACCTTCGCGGTAAGGCTGCAAAGATTCGCGAAAAGCGCGAGAACGTTTAAGTAAACTTTCTCCTATGCAGGATTCCGGGGAACTAAGACCCCGCAACGCCACGATCATGGCTTCCAT
>JBEGUQ010000069.1:0-4148 GCA_041178805.1 Actinomycetota bacterium | reverse complement strand
CGGGTGGTCTGGCTCTGAACCAATCGCGGTCGGATAGCAAAGGATGTCTGCCCCAGCAAGTCCATACGCACGAGCGACCTCTGGAAACCACTCATCCCAACAGGTGGGAAGGCCAAGTGCGGGGGAGCCAGGGAGTTCTAGTTCGTAGGTTGGATATGGGTCTTTGTTTGGACCCTCTTGGAAGTACTTGTCCTCGAAGTAGCCTTCGGTCACCGGAATGTGAAGCTTTGGTGTCTTGCCCACAAGCTGACCTTGGTCATCTATCACGATTGCGGTGTTCAGGCCTCGGCCATCTGCAAAGCCGGTGGCTTCATAGAGCGAGGCGTGAATGAAAATGCCCAACTCTTTTGCCAGCGATGCCACAAACCTGAAAGTCTCGCCGCCGACCAGTGGCTCTGCGGTATCGCTTGGAATGCCGGTAGGGCAAACATCTGCCGGGTATCTCGAAAGCGTTAGCTCTGGCAGGAAAACAACCTTTGCACCTGCCTCGAATGCTTTACGGATTCCAAGTTCTAGGTTCGCGCGGTGTTCGTTTTCATCGCTACGCCAGCTCACCTGCACAGCGGCAACGCGCACAACGGCGCGTTCCGGTGCTGACTTGCGGGCTGGGGATGGGAGGTTTTCGGCAATGGTTAGCTTCATGATTACTCCATGGAATCGAGAATCTTTACCAGATCCTCATACTTGGTTAGCGGGTTCACGATTGCAAAGCGAGTGTTTGGTTTTCCAAGGTGACTGGATGGAACCACAAAGGCAAATTGGTCGGTAAGCAGCTTCTCGGACCAGGCTTCGTACTGGGCCAAATCCCAACCATTGCGTTCAAAAACCACAACCGAGAGTTGCGGATCCCGCACAAGCGTCAGGTAGCCGCGAGAGCTAATTTCCTTGGCTATTTGGTGAGCAAGATTCACGTTTGCGGAAATAGCCTGGCGATAAAGCTCAACTCCGTGGCTGGCCATGGAGAACCAAAGTGGTAAGCCTCTAACTCTGCGGGTGAGGTTGAAGCCATAGTCGCTCGGATTGAATTCACCGGAGTGGTTTAGCACCTCTAGGTACTCACCGTGTTGAGTGTGGGCAAGGCGCGCATACTCAGGTTCGCGGTAAACCAGGGCACACGCATCAAATGGTGCAAATAGCCACTTGTGTGGGTCGACGATGAACGAGTCCGCGTTCTCTACGCCTTTATAAAGGTGCTTGAGTTCCGGAGCCAAAATGCCGGCTAGGCCGTAAGCGCCGTCGACGTGGAACCAAAGATCGTTCTCTTTTGCGACTTCACTAATGCCTGCAAGGTCATCCACGATTCCGAAGTTTGTGGTTCCAGCGGTGCCAACGATTGCAAACGGAGTTAGGCCCGCAGCTTTTGCTTCGACTACCGCCTGCTCGGCAGCAGCCTTTCCAAGTGAACCGCTCTCGCCGGCTTTAGCGATAACAACTTCGCAGTCCATCACCTTAGCTACTGCCTTGATAGAGGAGTGGGCTTCAGAGCTGCAAACAATTGCCCAAAGTTTTTTGCCAACCTTGGCTTTTGCTTTCTCACGTGCAGTGACCAATGCACTGAGGTTTCCCAATGTTCCGCCCTGAACAAACAGGCCACCGGAACCCTCAGGGAAGCCACATTCTGCAGCTAGGAAACTCAGGACCTGATTCTCGGCAAAGACAGCGCCAGCGCCTTCTTTCCAGCTTCCTCCATAAATTGAGCTGGCAGAAACCACTAGATCAAACATGGTCGAAAGCTCAGTTGGTGCGGTTGGGATAAAGGAGAGGTAATTCGGGTGGTCTGTTGAGATTGTTGCCGGAGCTAAGACGTCGGCGAATAACTTCAGCGCAGCTTCACCGCCAAGGCCCTGCTCGGTAATTGTTTGCCCAGCGAGTTCGTTTAGTTCTTCGAGTGACCTAGGTCCATCCAGTGGTGGATCGACATCGATTCGATCAGATGCGTAGTGGAATATGGCGTTTCTCACCCTTGGGCTTAGCCCAGATTGGTGCATGGCGTCTGTCACAGGTCTCCTTCGACGGATACCTACTCTACTTAGCCAAGCGGTCCCTTGTGAAAGTGGTCGAAGACGATGTTGGTTCTGGTGTTTGCAACCGATGCGTTATTTGAGAGTTGCTCAAGCACAAACTCCCTAACCTCGTCAGAGTTTTGAACCGCCACGTGAACAATAAAGTCCTCGGTACCGCCAAGGAAAAAGATTTGGATGACCTGGGGATGGTTTCGCATTTGTGCCATGAATTCGCTCAGGTTTGCTCGAGCCCCAGCCCTGAGTGTCACAGAGATCAATGCCTGCAGCTGAAGGCCAAGCGCTTCTGGTGCAATCTCAGCGGTGAAGGAGCGAATGACGCCGGACTGAACCAGGGCTCTAACGCGGCCCAAGCAGGTGGACTGGGCAAGACCAACCTGCTCAGCAAGCTCAGCGTTTGACATGCGGCCGTTTTGGGCCAGCAGTCCAAGAATCGAGCGGTCTAGATCGTCGAGCTGTGGAAAGTCCTGAATTTTCTTCGAATCCAACAAGATATTTCCTCTGTTTTCTGAATAAATAGCGCAAAAGGCTAGTAGTTGTAAATCTTCTTCGATTTTACATCTGCAATGTCGAATTATTCGCAAGAATCAATGAAATTGAGTCAGGGAGACAAAGTGCTAGTTGGAGTGCCGAAAGAAATCAAGAACAACGAAAACCGCGTGGCTATGACGCCTGCTGGAGTTTTTGAATTGGTAAACCGTGGTCACCAGGTGTTGGTTGAGACCGGCGCGGGTATCGGCTCTGGCTTTTCAAATCAGGATTACCTAAGCGCTGGCGCAAAGATTGCAGACACCGCGAAAGAGGTTTGGGCTCAAGCCGAGATGATCGTAAAGGTCAAGGAGCCAATCGCGGCTGAATACCCACACATGCGCAAGGGACAGGTGCTGTTCACCTACTTGCACCTTGCTGCCTCCAAAGACTGCACCGACGCCATTGTTGCCAGCGGAACCACCGCTATTGCCTACGAAACCGTTCAGCTTGCTAATCGTCAGTTGCCACTACTTCAGCCAATGAGCGAGGTTGCTGGAAGGCTTTCGGCTCAGATCGGCGCTTACCAATTGATGAAGACCAATGGTGGTCTTGGTGTTTTGATGGGTGGAGTGCCTGGAACCCCTCGAGCCAAGGTGGTTGTGATCGGTGGCGGTGTGGCCGGAACCGAAGCTGCGCTTGTTGCAAACGGCATGGGTGCTGATGTCACAGTGATTGACCTATCGCTTCCTCGCCTTCGCGAACTAGATGCAAGATTCAACTCCGAGGTTCAGACTCGAGTTTCCACCGCATATGAAATCGCGGAGCAGCTCAAAGATGCTGACCTAGTTATTGGTTCGGTGCTGATCCCAGGTGAGCGTGCTCCAAAGCTTGTTACCGATGAGATGGTCAAGAAGATGAAGCCGGGTGCTGTGTTGGTGGACATCGCAATTGACCAGGGTGGCTGCTTTGAGCACTCTCGCCCAACCACTCACGATGAGCCGACCTACCAAGTTCACAACACCACCTACTACTGCGTGGCGAACATGCCAGGTGCAGTGCCTGCCACCTCTACCAGAGCGCTAACCAACGCGACCTTGCCATACGTGATTGCGCTTGCATCCAAGGGTTGGAAGAAGGCTCTTAGAGATGATGCGGCTTTGGCACTTGGGCTAAATGCCCACGAGGGTCTAGTCACCAATGCGGGTGTTGCACAGGCCTTCCCGGCCCTTGCCACCGCAACCGTTGAGTCGGTAGTCGCCTAGTTCTTTTTGCGTCCGCGGATCCACAGGAATAGAACAATTCCCAGGGTTCCCAAGATCAATACCCAAAGGGCAATAGTCCGCTCTTGAGCGATAGCCTCGCAGGATGTCCAGCCAGGTTGCTGTGCAGTGGGTGTGCAGGTGGTTGGATCAAAAAAGCCAATGGCCCAAGCCAAAATGCCGACCCCGGTAATGGTGGCCAACATGGCTAGGGAGTTATTGCGCAAAAAAGTTAGCTCTGAACTTGCTTGGACATTTCGGCGCGAACCTCGTCCATGTTCAATTCCTTGACCTTGCCGATTAGATCGTTTAGCGCAGGTGCAGGAAGCGCTCCGGCTTGGTTGAAAAGCAAGATTCCATCGCGGAAAATCATCAAGGTTGGGATGGAGGAAATGCC
>JBEGUQ010000068.1:0-4256 GCA_041178805.1 Actinomycetota bacterium | reverse complement strand
TGCATCAGGAGCATCAACATGGCACAAGGAACCGTAAAGTGGTTCAACTCTGAAAAGGGTTTTGGTTTCATCACTCAGGACGGCGGTCCAGACGTATTCGTACACTTCTCCGCTATCCAGACCGATGGTTACCGCGAATTGAAGGAAAACCAGCGAGTCGAGTTCGACGTAAAGACCGGTGACAAGGGCCCTCAGGCCGAGAACGTCAACGTCCTCTAATAGAACAAAGATCTCAAGTCAGGCCGGTGTGCGAAAGCACATCGGCCTTTCACTTGCACTCTGGTCCTGAGAGTGCTAAAAATGTATTAGCACTCAACTATGCCGAGTGCTAAACCAAAACTTTCACTGCAATAGGGAGAAACCCAAATGGCAAAAATCATTCACTTCAACGAAGACGCTCGTCGCGGACTAGAGCGCGGACTAAACATTCTGGCTGACACCGTAAAGGTGACCCTCGGACCTCGTGGACGCAACGTCGTTCTAGAGAAGAAGTGGGGCGCTCCAACCATCACAAACGATGGTGTATCGATCGCCAAGGAAATCGAGCTAAGCGACCCACTAGAGAAGATCGGTGCGGAGCTAGTCAAGGAAGTTGCAAAGAAGACTGACGATGTTGCCGGTGATGGAACCACCACCGCAACCGTGCTAGCTCAGGCGCTAGTGAAGGAAGGCCTTCGCAACGTGGCTGCTGGTGCAGACCCAATCTCGCTAAAGCGCGGTATCGACAAGGCTTCAGCTGCAGTCACCGAGGCGCTACTGAAGATGGCAGTTCCAGTTGAGACCAAGGAGCAGATTGCTGCTACCGCTTCGATCTCTGCTGGTGACTCGGTCATCGGTGAGATCATCGCTGAGGCAATCGACAAGGTTGGCAAGGAAGGTGTTGTTACCGTTGAGGAGTCAAACACTTTCGGTATCCAGCTTGAGCTAACCGAGGGTATGCGCTTTGACAAGGGTTACGTTTCTGCCTACATGGTGAGCGACCCAGAGCGCCAGGAGGCAATCCTGGAGGATGCTTACATCCTGATCGCAAACAACAAGATCTCCAACATGAAGGACTTGCTTCCAATTGTTGACAAGGTTATGCAGGCTGGAAAGCCACTGCTAATCATTGCTGAGGACATCGAGGGTGAAGCCCTTGCAACCTTGGTTGTAAACAAGATCCGTGGCATCTTCAAGTCTGTTGCTGTAAAGGCTCCAGGTTTTGGTGACCGTCGTAAGGCAATGTTGCAGGACATCGCAATCTTGACCGGTGGACAGGTTATCGCCGAAGAAGTTGGCCTAAAGCTTGAGAACACCGAACTAGCAATGCTGGGTCGCGCTCGCAAGGTGGTAATCACCAAGGACGAGACCACCATCGTTGAGGGTGCCGGTGACTCTGACCAGATCAAGGGTCGCGTTGAGCAGATTCGTCGCGAGATCTCAAACACTGACTCTGACTACGACCGCGAGAAGCTACAGGAGCGTCTAGCCAAGCTAGCCGGTGGTGTGGCTGTCATCAAGGCAGGTGCTGCTACTGAGGTTGAACTCAAGGAGCGCAAGCACCGCATTGAGGACGCAGTTCGCAACGCAAAGGCAGCTGTTGAAGAAGGTATAGTCGCCGGTGGTGGAGTTGCTCTGCTACAGGCTGGCAAGGTTGCCTTCGATGGTCTGAACCTAACTGGCGATGAGGCTACCGGTGCTCGCATCGTGGCTGTTGCAATCTCAGCTCCACTAAAGCAGATTGCACTAAACGCAGGTCTTGAGCCTGGTGTAGTTGCTGAGAAGGTTTCGAACCTGCCAGACGGACACGGTCTAAACGCCGCTACCGGTGAGTATGTAGACATGCTCAAGGCAGGCATCAATGACCCAGTGAAGGTAACTCGCTCTGCACTGCAGAACGCAGCTTCCATCGCAGGTCTATTCCTAACCACCGAGGCCGTTGTGGCCGAGCGCCCAGAGCCAGCTGCTGCTCCTGCTGGCGATGCTGGTGCAGGAATGGACTTCTAAAGAAGTATCAAAAAAGCCGGGGTGGTAATCACCCCGGCTTTTTTCTTTAAGTTATTTGCTTTTGGAAATTGGAATCTCGAAGCAGAAAGTTGCTCCACCACCAGGTGTGGACTCAGACCAAATCTTGCCACCGTGAGCATTCACAATTGAGCGAGCGATCGCAAGGCCTAGACCTGAACCGCCGGTCTGCCTGTTTCGTGAGTTGTCAGCTCGGTAGAAGCGGTCAAATACCTTTTCCTGAAGCGGTTCAGGGATGCCCTCGCCGCGGTCGATAACCGAAACTCTGATGTTCTTATCAACCTTTGCGACCAATACGGTCACAACGGATCCCTGTGGGGCAAAGCGTGATGCATTTGCCACCAGGTTGGTCAACACCTGCTTAATGCGGTCGGCATCCAGCTCAACTTCAAGACCCTTGGATTCATCTTCGAGTTCGAACTTCACATCTGGATTAGCAACTGATGCGTCTTTGATTACCGGAGTTGCAATCGACTCCAGAGTGACCTTTTGAGTGGTGAGCTGCCCTAGTTCGTCCATGCGGGTCAGAGTTAGCAGCGACTCCACCAAGCCCGACATTCTGATTGCTTCGGACTCAATTCGCTCCATTGCCTCGGCAACATCCTTTGGCTTCTTGATGGCTCCCATGCGGTAGAGCTCGGCATAACCTCGGACGGTAACAAGTGGAGTTCTGAGCTCGTGGCTGGCGTCTGATACAAAGCGACGCATTTGCTCGAGGGTCTTGTCTTTGCCTCGAACCGCAGACTCAATCGAATCCAACATGCTGTTTAGGGCGTTATTCAGTCTTCCAATTTCAGTCTTGTCATGGCGGTCAACTAGACGCGAAGAGAATTGACCAGCCTTTACCGATTGAGCGGTTCTCTCAACCTCACGAAGCGGCTTAAGGGCAGAGGTGATGGTCAACCAAATACTCAGCCCGGAAAGCACAATGAGGAAGATTCCAAAACGGCCGCCAATGTTGCCGTACTCGCTAATGATTTGACGGTTGGTGTTGGTTGGAAGTGCTACAACAACTGAACCCTCGGCACGGTTCAATGGCAGAGCAACAATTCGCCAGGTGGTGTTCGGGCCTCTTTCGTTTTCCACCTCAACCTCAAAAGGAATGCCTTCGGTTTCTTGGACAACCTCAAGGGTGAAATTAGAAAAATTAGGGGTTACACGTTTATTGCCGGCCGAAGATACCAAACCCAAAAACTGCTGGCCTTGCGCATTGAGAATCGCGATGTAGTAATCGCTGGGAAGCGATGGCAGAGTGAGATCGCCATTATCGACTCGGCGATCAAGCATTAGTGGATTCTCAGAAGCCAATGTCGAGGCAGTGGCAATAAGCAGAGTGTCAGTGTTTCGCTGCAAATAAGTACTCAGAAGTGCAACAGTTCCAGCGCTTGAGACAGCGAGCAGGAGCCCAATCAAGCCAACCGACAAGGTGGTCAGTTTTGACCTTAGGGAGATACGCTCCCATGCCCACTGAAACTTGTTCTTCAACTAACTAACCCTTTGGACCCTTCAGCATGTAACCAACACCACGTTTGGTAACAATAAGCGGTTCTGTGCTCAACGGGTCAAGCTTCTTACGAAGGTATGAGACGTAAGACTCAACAATGCCCATTTCGCCATTGAAGTCATACTCCCAAACGTGGTCCAAGATTTGCGCCTTGGTAAGCACGCGGTTTGGGTTACTGGCTAGGTAGCGAAGGAGCTGGTATTCGGTGGGGGATAGCTCTACGGCCTCTCCCTTTACGGTGACCTCGTGGGCGTCCTCATTCATTTCTAGCTCGCCAACTCGGATCACTGAGTGACCATCGGAGTCCTTGCCGGTTCTGCGCATAATTGCGCTGATGCGGGCCACGATCTCGTCGAGGCTAAAAGGCTTGGTGACATAGTCATCGCCACCAACAGTTAGGCCGGTGACCTTGTCTTCGGTTTCGTCGCGAGCAGTTAAGAAAAGAATTGGGGTCTCGATACCCATCGAGCGAATCTTCTTGGTGACACCAAATCCAGAAATGTCTGGAAGCATCACATCAAGCAGGACAATGTCCGGCTGAGTGTCAATGATTTTGGCGATTGCATCTGCGCCATTGGGGGATGTGAGCACCTGGTGCCCAGCGAATCGAAGGCTTGCTGAAAGCAAGTCGCGAATGTTTGGTTCATCGTCAACTACAAGTACTTTTAGGCTCTCCATGGCCCAAGCATGAACTAGTTAGCTGGAAGATTCCTGAGAATCGACTGGATGTCTAAATCTCGTCGGCATC
>JBEGUQ010000067.1:0-4320 GCA_041178805.1 Actinomycetota bacterium | reverse complement strand
GCGCTGTGCCATTGCACGCAGGCCGATGCCTTCCTTGAGGTAATCCATCTCGTATAGGTGGTCTCGCCACTTACGGTCAATTACCGAAAGCATTACGCGTCGCTCTAGTTCGCGCATTACCTCTTCACCAACCTCTTCAGTTCGCTTGGCGTATGCCAGGCGAGCGTCAGAAAGAATCTCTTCGATCAGCCATGCGCGAGTTAGCTTTGCGCGAGACCCGGCAGCCTCTAGAACCTCAGAAATCTCAATGTTGATTGGGTAGATCTGCTTTAGCTGAACCCACAGCTGCTCTAGGTCCCAATCCTGGCTGCCACCTTCTGGAAGGTTGACCGCGACGACGTCCTTTACGGTCTCTTCCAAGAACGAGTGGAAGGTGTTGGAGATGTCTTCGCCCTTAAGGATCTGTCGGCGGTCCGCGTAGATAGCCTCACGCTGGCGGTTCATGACATCGTCATACTTCAGGATGTTCTTACGAATCTCCGCGTTACGTCCCTCGACCTGGCCCTGGGCTGATGCGATTGCACGTGAGACCATCTTCGACTCGATAGCCGAGTCATCTGGCACGGATGAACGGTTCATCAGGGCAGCTGCTGCGCCTGAGTTGAACAATCTCATTAGGTCGTCGGTCAGCGATAGGTAGAACCTAGATTCACCCGGGTCACCCTGGCGACCCGATCGACCACGAAGCTGGTTGTCAATGCGGCGGGACTCGTGGCGCTCGGTTCCAAGCACATACAAACCACCAACGGCAAGCACGCGTTCGGCTTCTTTGGCAACTTCTTGCTTCACCTTGTTGAAGATTTCATCCCAAGCTTCTTCATACTGCTCAGGCTGCTCTTCTGGACTTAGGCCTAGTTTGTGCATTTCCTGCACAGCTAGGAATTCTGCGTTACCACCGAGCATGATGTCGGTACCACGGCCGGCCATGTTGGTTGCCACGGTAACCGCATTGAAGCGACCTGCCTGAGCAACGATCACTGCTTCTCGCGCGTTGTTCTTGGCGTTCAAAACCTCGTGCTTGATACCCGCCTTGGCCAACAGCTTCGAAAGGTATTCGCTCTTCTCAACGCTTGTGGTACCAACCAAAATCGGCTGACCTTTGGCGTGACGCTCAGCGATGTCCTGAACCACCATGTGGAACTTGACCTCTTCATTTTTGAAGATTAGGTCGGACTGGTCTAGGCGAACCATTGGCCTATTGGTTGGGATTGGAACTACGCCCAACTTGTAAGTGGACATAAACTCGGCCGCTTCAGTTTCAGCGGTACCGGTCATACCGGAGAGCTTCTCGTAGAGCCTGAAGTAGTTCTGCAAGGTAACAGTTGCCAGAGTTTGGTTTTCAGCCTTGATGGCAACGCCTTCTTTGGCCTCAATTGCTTGGTGCATACCCTCGTTGTAACGACGGCCTTGAAGCAAGCGTCCAGTGTGCTCATCAACAATCTGAACTTCACCGTTCACGATTACGTAGTCGCGATCCTTGCGGAACAGCTCCTTCGCGCGAATCGAGTTGTTCAGGAAGGAAATCAGCGGGGTGTTTGCAGTCTCATAGAGGTTGGTGATGCCTAGGTAATCCTCGACTTTGTCGATACCAGCCTCAAGAACACCAACGGTGCGCTTTTTCTCGTCCACTTCGTAGTCGATATCAGCCTGCAAGGTCTGAGCGAGCTTCGCAAAGACGCCGAACCAGCGGTTAACATCGGCTGCTGCTGGACCAGAAATAATCAGAGGAGTTCTAGCCTCATCAATCAAAATCGAGTCAACCTCGTCAACGATTGCAAAGAAGTGTCCGCGCTGAACCAAATCTTGTTTGTTCAAGGCCATGTTGTCGCGCAGGTAGTCAAAGCCAAATTCGTTGTTGGTTCCATAGGTGATATCGCAGGCATACATCTCGCGACGCTGCGCTGGGTCCTGGCCACCAAGAATGCAACCGGTGGTCATTCCTAGGGCGCGGAAGATACGTCCCATTAGCTCAGACTGGTAACCAGCCAAGAAGTCATTCACGGTAACCACGTGGACACCGCGACCAGGGATCGCGTTTAGGTAGGCAGCCAAGGTGGCAACCAAAGTCTTACCTTCACCGGTCTTCATCTCGGAGATGTTTCCAAGGTGCAGTGCAGCACCACCCATTAGCTGGACATCAAAGTGACGCATTCCAAGGGTTCTAACAGATGCTTCGCGAACTGCCGCAAAAGCTTCAGGGAGGAGATCGTCAAGGGTTTCGCCCTCGGCAAAGCGTTGCCTCAAGGAGGCGGTCTCGTTGTGCAATTCTTCGTCAGTTAGCGCCTGGAAGTTCGCTTCCAATGCATTAACTTCAGCGGCAGTTGACTGCAGCTTTCTAAGCAGTCTGCCCTCGCCCGCGCGAAGCAATTTGTCAATAAACGACGCCAATAGATACTCCTTGGTTTACGGCTGTAATTCTACCTTGTAGCCCGGGTGACTAGATAAGGGATATGACTCCGTAGTTCCAGCCCTTGCGGCGGTAAACCACTGCTGGGCGGGACGTTTCAGAGTCGAGGAAAAGATAAAAGTCATGCCCAACCAATTCCATGTGGCTGACTGCCTCTTCCTTCGTCATTGACTGACTCTGGAATTCCTTTGACTTGATTACCACCGGGCTATAGGGCGCCTCATCGTCCTCAACAACGGCCATCACTTTTCCAAGCAAAACATCGTGGTCTGCGGGAGTTATGTCCAAACTTGCGAAATCCGATGCCGCAAGCTCGCTTGCCGAGGTGTTTTTGTGTCCGCCACCGCGGTGAACTTTGTGCTTGTCTGAGTACCTTCTCAAGCGCTCAGTAAGTTTGCCAAACGCAATGTCAAAAGCAGCGAATTTGTCGCTTGCACGCGCCTCGGCTCGAACGATGTGACCAGGCTCATAGACAGTGAGTTCAACCTGATCTTCAGCACCTGCGGTTTTGCTGTGCTCGTGACGAGTGATTTTGATATGTAGTTCTTCAGGCTTGTGCGCATAGCGGTCGATTTTTCCCGCTTTATCTTCGACGTAATCTCGGAATCGATCCGAGACAGTGAGGTTCTTGGCAGATATTTTGAGTTCCATTTTTACCTCCGTCGTAGAGCACCATTGCTCTAAAAACAACATACGCCTAAAAAAATGTCCAGGTGTCAAAAAGTGGAAATTCTTTGAGCTAATACACAGCTAGCACCTACCTCCACGCCCGCCGCAAGACAGGCCCTTGCCATTTCCCGAATTGTCGACCCGGTAGTGAGCACATCATCAAAAAGCAGCACCTTCCCCGTGAGCTTTTTATCCAATCTCATGCTCTCGGCAACGTTTCTTACGCGCTCCGTCTTGCCCAATCGGCGCTGATCCTCCAGTTTTCGTGTTGGACTTAGAGACAGAACTTTGGGGGCTTGGGCCATTAGCCGGATGGCTTGTTTGGCAAGTCGATTCGCCGGATCAAATCCTCGTTTTCGATAATTCTTGAGGTTCCGAGCTGGCGTAATGATTGCTGAGAACTGCGAGAGTTCGACTTCTTGGAAAACCTGGGCCAATAACTGCGCTAACGGCCGCTCTAGCGAAACCAGTTGTTGATCTTTATAGCCGGTGATGATTTTCTCAATCGCACCTTCGTGCCTCAAGCCGGCTAGGACTGGAAAATCAAAACCCTGCAGCATCCCAATCGATTCACTTGGCAAGCAGGTTGGACAAAGCGGCTTTGGTTTGATGCCGCAGACAATACAAGCGGCCGGGAACACAATATCTAGCAGCGAAAGGGACACACTCTAGAGTCTCTCTTCGACCTTTGCTTTTGCGTGCTGAATCAAAAATCTGTGGGTAAAGAAGTAACTTTGGCGACTGTTAGTCGTTGGTGGCAACCAGAAGAGCATCGCTCGACACACGGCGCCATGCACTTCCGGTTAGCACCCAGACTTCACCGTTTTCAGCGAGCAAATAGGTCGACAATCCGGCAGTCCCGGTGAATATTTCCACCCCGGTAACAGGCGGAATACTCAACTGGGAGCGAGGTCCGGTGATTGGGTAGTCACTAATCGAGGTCAGACCAGAGTTTGTCTCCTCCAGCACTCGAAGTGTGTCTGCGCTTTGCCAGGTGAAGGATCGCACGATTCCAATAGATGGGTTCACAACCCCTCCTGGGGTCAACCTGATTGGCCAACCTGCGAGATCGCGAAGCACCGAATAAGTCTGAACTCGATTAAATTCGGAGGTTGTGTCCAAAGTCGCAATTCTTGCGCCAGCCGGACTCGGTCTAAATTTGCTGCGAGTCGTTTGCGAGTTATCAAATAGATACTTGCGCTCACCACTGGTGGCAATGATCTCGATAGGCTCCGAACCGGCCG
>JBEGUQ010000066.1:0-5196 GCA_041178805.1 Actinomycetota bacterium | reverse complement strand
ACCAGACCGGATGCGGTTACCTGCTCTGCCTCAACTGGGCGAACAACAATGCGATCTTCGAGTGGCTTGATAGAAACCGACACTTTGACCTCTTCTTTTCTTAAGATTTGTGATTTAGCAGACTCGATGTTTGAGTGCTAATAAAACTTTACGGCGAAATTAGCACTCAGTCAAGGTGAGTGCTAGTAGCAAGACCGATAGCCTAGATTCATGAATCATCTGTTGACCGCCGAGGCATTGCGCCTTTTGGACGAGGTTGGCGAAATAGATTCCAAAGCCGATGTGCTCTCAATAATCACCAAGTTGCGAAAAGCCGGACATCCAGCGCTCTTGGTCACCGAGGTGATCACACAGGCAAGGCTCAGAACTCGGGCGAAAGCCAAATTCGGAGACTTTGCCAAGAACATGCTGTTCACTGAATCCGGCTTAGAACAGGCCACCAGGCTGCAGGTTGCAGCCATGCACGCCGAAAGATTCAAAGAAAACGGTTTCACTAACATCGCGGACTTGGGTTCCGGGATCGGTGCTGACTCCCTAGCCTTTGCAGCTCTGGGGCTGAACTCCACTGCCGTGGAGCAAGATTCAGAAACCGCAGCATTGGCTGCCTACAACTTGGCAGCTTTACCGAATGCCAAAGTGGTTGTTGCCGATGCAACAACTTTCGACACTTCAGGTTTCGATGGACTCTGGCTTGATCCTGCAAGACGTGACCTGGAGCGAAAAGCCTCCAAGCACATCACGCTCTCCCCTTCGGACTTCAGCCCAAATCTAGATTGGTGCTACTCGCAAGCAAAGCCCAAGGGCATAAAGCTGGGTCCAGCTTTTCCACTGGATCTGATCCCGGATGGTGTTGAAGCTCAATGGGTCTCGCACCAGGGTGACCTAGTAGAACTCACACTTTGGTTCGAAGGACTAACGGCAAAACTTGGGCGCTCGGCGCTAATGATGCGAGATGGTAAGCGCTACCTATTTGAAGGAACTGGCGATGAGCGGGCTAGCACCGCCGAATTGGGTCAGTATCTATACGAGCCGGATAACTCACTAATTCGATCTCAATTACTGGGAGAGTTTGCCAACCAGCAAAATCTGACCACAGTTTCAGAAGGCATTGCATATCTGAGCAGTAGTGAATTGCTGCAATCACCATGGCTCAAGGCATACGAACTTGTTGAGAACCTGCCACTTGACGAGGGGGCCATTCGAAAGGCTCTTGCCGCCAGGGGTATTGGAAAACTTGAAATCAAAAAACGCGGTGTGGATATCACGCCCGAACAACTGCGTCCAAAGCTCAAGTTAAAAGGAGAGGGCGCCGCCTCCCTGATTCTCACCAAGGTAGGCGACGCCCGACGTGCTCTTATCGTTCAACCGATTCGCTAGATGGCTCCTCTAGCGAATTGGCTAGCGGTCACCGAAGTGCATACCGCCGAATCCGCGTTCGAATTCAAAATATTCCGGGCCCATTGGCTGGAGTCCGAATGCCCCCGAAATGATAAGAACCTTTGCAATAACACCGAGAATGCCGAAAATAATCCATCCAGCTAGGTGCAAATATCCGAGCACAACACCGGTGAGGGCCAAGGTGCGGCCGGCTTCGGAGGTTTGCTTGATTTGCTTGAGTGCAATGTGACCGGTGATCACCGCGACTAGTGCACCAACAATGCTGATTGCGCTTGCCAGTGAAACTACTGAAAGAGTGTTGAGCGATGCCCAGTCAAACTTTTTCTTCTCGACCGTTGGCTGCGCTGGCGCAGCGGTCTCGGCAACTGCCTGTGGTTCTGATTTCTTTTCTGCCATTTGATTCCTTTGGTTGGGTACAGCCAAAGATTGACAGGTCGGGGTGATAGAACGCTGGGGGAAAGCTGGGAGGTTCTAGAGAGTCTGAACCTGGGTGACTTCGAGGGTTGACTCAGAACCAAAGCCCAGCCCAGATGGCTCACGGCCAGCCATTACAAGTTGTGATCCCAGAGCTGCGATCATCGCGCCGTTATCGGTGCAGAGCTGGAATCTTGGAATTCGCAGTTCAATACCGTTGGCATCGCAACGCTTTTGAGCCTCTTCGCGCAGTCTGGCATTTGCGACAACGCCGCCACCCAGCAGCAAGCGATTCACCCCGTGGTCCTTGCAGGCGTTGATGGCTTTGGTCAAAAGCACATCGACCACAGCTTCGCGGAAACTTGCTGCTACATCTGCCTTTGAGAAATCTTCACCGGCATCCTGAGCTTTTTCAACATGTCTTGCGACTGCAGTTTTGAGGCCGGAGAAGGAGAAGTCATAGCGGTGCTTCTCCATGTCCTTTGGCAGCGAGAGCCCCCTGGGGAAACGTATATTTGCCGTTCCATCGGCAGCCAACTTGTCGATCTGCGGACCACCTGGATATGGCAAACCCAACACCCTCGCCACCTTGTCGAAGGCTTCTCCAGCGGCGTCGTCGATGGTCTCCCCCAAAAGTTCAACGTCGTTGAGTAGGTGTCTGACCAAAAGTAGCGAGGTGTGTCCACCGGAAACCAACAGGGCAATCGTTGGCAACTCCACGGCCCCGCGCTCTAGAACATCGGCACCAACGTGGCCAACCAAGTGGTTTACGGCATAAAGCGGTTTGTTGTGAGCGAGGGCAAGACCCTTCGCTGCGCCGATACCAACCATCAGCGCACCGGCTAGTCCTGGACCGTTAGCAACCGCAATGGCATCGATATCACTCATTGAAAGGTTGGCCTCAGCGAGTGCTTTTTCAAGAGTCGGCCTTATGGCTTCAAGGTGAGCTCTGGCCGCTACCTCTGGAACCACACCGCCATATCTTGAGTGCTCATCCATTGAGCTGTGAAGTGCATTAGCTAGCAGTCGATTGCCCTGCACGATGCCAACACCGGTTTCATCGCAGGTGGATTCAATGCCGAGCACGATTGGTTGTCTGATCGCTAGTCGCATGATCAGAGCATCAACACCAGCTGGTTGGTAGTAACGCTTTCGAACGTCGATCTGCACAAAACCAAGATCTTGATAAAGCGAAATTGCCGCTAGATTATCCGCCCTGACCTCAAGCATTAGCTGCTCGGAACCAAACTCTTTTGCCTTTGATATCAGAAGCTGCATAAGCTTTCGACCAAGGCCTTGGCCACGATTTTCGATTGCGATACCAATGGTTTGGATGTCCGAGCTAAAGGAACCGACCGAAGTCGAGAGTCCGGCGTAACCAATGAGTTCGGGATCAAAAAGACCCAGGTAATAGGTGTGGTTTGCCTCTAATTCTGCAGCCATGCTGACTGCAGACCAAGCGTCATCCGGAAAGAGTTTTTGCTCTAAATCCATCACGGTGGTGAGGTGCTCTTTGCCCAGTTGTAAAAACTCCATTAGCCAGTCACCCGCTTTCCAGCCGATGGGGCAACATCTGGCGACCGCAAGTAAAGCGCTGAGGAGTCACTGAGATCGACACCGGAAGACTGTGCCCAAAGTGCATACCTTCCAACCAACTCGGCATTGCACTTTCCATCGACCTGAGTAAAACCTTCAAACTGCTCAAGTTCATCTGGCTTAAGTACCGCCGGCCCAAAGACTCGCTCGCCCAGCTCGTAGGTCGCGACAAAGAGTTCTTTACGTTTGGCGTCGGAGGACACCAGGATCTTGGCCTGGCCGTGGGAGAGTGCAACTGCGTCAAGGTTCATAACCGAATACATCGGAATTCCAAGTGCGGAAGCAAACGAGGTGCCCGCAGCCATACCCACTCGAAGCCCGGTGTACGGAGCAGGTCCGCGACCAATTGCTACCGCAGTGACCTCGCCCGCAGAAATTCCAGCTTTCGCCATGACCTCTGCCATTGCGTTGCCGATGTTCTCGGCATGGCCGAACGGATCGTCGTATTCAACAAAACCCAAAAGATTCGCACCCGAGAAAACAGCAGTCGAGGTGCCGGCCGAGGTATCAATTGCTAAGAGCAATTTCCACCCCTTCCCAACGATTGCCTACACCTGAAATTCTCACCAAGCGAGATTCATCCTCAGATTCACGATTGATATCGACCTGCAACCAGTTGTCAGCGATCCCATCGATGTAGTCCCTTGCCCACTCAACAACAACAATCGAGTTAGCAAAGTCGATGTCTAGGTCATCCAACTCGACCGCGGAATTCAGGCGGTAGGCATCAACGTGAACCAACTTTGGGCCAACCGCAGTTCTATGGGTTCTCGCTAAGACAAAGGTTGGGGATTGCACGGTTCCCTGAGCGCCAAGGCCCTCACGCACGAAGGGCTTTGGCTATCGCCAAACCGAGCAGGTGCATTTGATCTGGGTCTTGAATTCTAAATTCCATACCTAGAGGTAAACCCTTTTTGCTCTTCCGCCAATCCTCGTCACAATCTCATAGTTGATTGTGCCGGCGGATGCGCCAAGTTCGTCGGCCGATGGCTCACCCTTTGCAGGGTCTCCAAAAATGACAACCTCGCTGCCCAGGTAAACATCGTGGTCGCCAACATCGACCACAAACTGATCCATAGCCACCCTGCCCGAAATCTCAAATTGCTTTCCGGCGATCAGTACTTTGGCCCCCACTGCAATTCTTGGCATTCCCTCTGAGTAGCCAAATGGCACAAGCGCCAAAGTGGTCTCGCGATCCGTGCGATAGCGGTATCCGTAAGAAACGCCCTGGCCAGCCGGTACTCGCTTGAGATTTACAACCTCGGAGACAGCTCGCATTGCGGGCTGCAATTGATACTGCGAATACTCTTGGTCATCCCATGGGTTGAGGCCGTAAATGCCAATGCCGCAGCGAACCATTTCGTATCGCATGCTCGGGTAGCTAAGCGCTCCAGCCGTTGCGGCCAAATGACGCTGAGAGATCGTGACACCGGAAGCAACTGCGGTAGCTTCGGCTTCTAAAAACAACTGCTCCTGCTTGCGGTCCTCTTCCTCCGAAGTGTTGGCAAGGTGAGAGAACAGGCCAATTGTCTTGCCGGCTAGTTTTTCAAATACTTCTGACCACTGGGACTTGGCAAAGCCTGCACGTCCAAGACCTGTGTCGACCTTGATGTGGATGGTTTTGACATTGGCTGAAAGAGCCGCTTCCAAAACCGCGAAGTTTGAAACGCCAAGTTCAATCTCCTGCTCGGCAGCCATTTCAAAGTCATCTTCGGCGCTGAGAATCCAGCACATCAGGCGAGACTTGATGCCTGCCGCGCGCAGCGCAATTGCCTCTTCGAGATCTGC
>JBEGUQ010000065.1:0-5280 GCA_041178805.1 Actinomycetota bacterium | reverse complement strand
GGCCCTGGAGACATCGTTGCGGTTGCCGGTATCGAGGAGATCACCATTGGTGAGTCACTCTGTGACCCAAACGACATTCGCCCACTTCCGCTAATCACCGTTGATGACCCTGCAATCTCGATGACCATCGGTATCAACACCTCGCCAATGGCAGGTCGCGTCAAGGGTGCAAAGGTGACCGCACGCCTGGTGAAGGACCGCCTTGACCGCGAGCTAATCGGTAACGTGTCGATCAAGGTACTACCTACCGAGCGTCCAGACGCCTGGGAAGTTCAGGGTCGTGGTGAGCTAGCGCTTGCCATCTTGGTCGAGCAGATGCGTCGCGAAGGTTACGAGCTAACCGTTGGTAAGCCTCAGGTAGTTACCAAGAAGGTTGACGGCAAGGTTCACGAGCCTGTTGAAGACCTAACCATTGACACTCCAGAGGAGTTCCTTGGTCCTGTTACTCAGTTGCTAGCTGCTCGTAAGGGCCGCATGACCAACATGATCAACAATGGCACCGGTTGGGTTCGCATCGAATTCCGCGTTCCTTCCAGAGGCCTAATTGGTTTTAGAACCGAATTCCTAACCACCACCAAGGGTGCAGGTATTGCTAACGCTCTTTCTGCTGGTTACGAGGCTTGGGCTGGAGATATCTCAACCCGTCAGAACGGTTCGATGGTTGCTGACCGTGCCGGTGTTGCAACTCCATTCGCGATGATTGCCCTACAGGAGCGCGGTGCGTTCTTTGTTGAGCCAACCAGCGAGGTTTACTGCGGCATGGTCGTTGGCGAGAATTCTCGCGCCGACGACATGGAAGTCAACATCACCAAGGAGAAGCAGCTCACCAACATGCGTGCTGCATCTGCAGACAACTTTGTTGGCCTTACTCCTCCAAAGAAGCTCTCCCTTGAGGAGTGCTTGGAGTTTGCCCGCGAGGACGAGTGTGTTGAGGTAACCCCTGAGGCTACCCGCATCCGCAAGGTTGAGCTTGATCCAAACGTCAGAGCTCGTCAGGCATCGGCGCGCAAGCGTGCCAGCCAGTCCTAAAAAAGCCCTCGGGCTATTTGGGTCGGCGCTAGCCGGAGGTTTTGTTGCGATGGCTGGGACGGTCGCTCACCAAACTCAGGTGAGCGGTGCTCCAGTTGGGTTAGTTCTAGCAAGCATTGTGGTGCTGACATTTGCGATGCAGGCGAGAGTCAAAACCGGCAAACTCGGAGCCATCTTCTTTGCAGCTGCACTAGCCGCGACCATCTTCTGGACTGGGCTTGAATTCCATGACGACAAGATGATCCCGGCGAATCAGTTGGGTCTTTTTTGGTCTTACGGATCAATCGGACTTGCGGCAGTTGTCGTAATTTGGCCAAAGCTTTCTAAATCACTTTGGAGCAAAAAGATTTAAAGGTTGTAAAAACCTTGAGCGATCTTTCCCACATCATCGGCATCGGCCTTGGCGCGAATAATCTCGCGATTGCGATCCGAGTGAGCTTGGTTTTCGGCAAGCTTTAGTCCCGCAAGAATTGCCTTCTGAACGCCTTCTGTTGTTATTTCTGTCACCTTCACACCTGAGTCGGTAAACCATTCATCACAGCATGCGGTGGCGGTCTGAACCGGAATCGCACCCATGGCCATTGACTCCAGAAGAGATGTGCTGATTCCGTCTGAAAGCGAAATACCTACATAAAGTTTTGACTCCGAGAAAAGTTCCATCATGTTCTCGTGCGACAAAGCTCCAATTCGGTGAGCAGTGACTTTAAGAGATGAATTTTTCGAAAGTCTCTCGATTTTCTTGGCAGTTATTTTGTTGCACGAGTAAAACACAATTCTGTACTCGCCTAGCTCTGGTGCTAAACGTTGCACAGCGTCAAGGGCCGTTAGGGCTCTTCCTACCCAGCCGTGATAACCCTTTATCGCGATTACCTTGCGTTCGGAAAGCAGCGGAACGTGTTTGCTGAGAAGCTCCTTTGAGAAACCCCCAGCGTTAGGGATGACCGGCATTACATGACCCTGGAAACCGAGACGCTTGGCCAGAGCGACATCCCTATTGCATTCGCAGGAATAGTAGTCAGCAACCGAAAGGAGTTGCTGAAGTTTTTCGCGGTGCTTGGGGAACTGTTGGAACCAAAAGATATCGCTCCCCCAGTTGGTGGCGATTAACTTTGAAACTGATTTTGATGCCATTGCCTTCGCGGCGATGTAGCCAGCATTTTGCAATTCCATCGCATGGACAAATTGAGGCTCAAAGTGCTTGATGGCCAACTTCACGAGAGTCGATCTAAACCAGTTGCCCGCAAATTTGTCTGCCATAAAAAGTGGAAGCCCTAAAAACTTACTTAGAGGAAATAGTGTGTAACTTGATTTGCTTTTACCTGCAATCAAGGCATCTAAGTTTCTGTGCACTTTGCGATGCGGCGAAGAGGGGAACAGCAAAAACTCAATGCCTTGGTCTTGAAACTGAGATAGCCACCTAGCGGAGTGAATACTGTCATACATGCAGATGACAAGGATTCTCTTGCGCATTTTCTCCCCGGTCAAAGAATTCACTCAGCCTAACGCTTTTGGCATTTAGGGCAGAAGTGTGAACCGCGGTTAGCCCAAGCCTCACGCTTGATCGCAGTCCCGCAGCGCTTACATGGCAAACCAGTCATACCGTAGGCGTTAAGTGATTGTGAGAAGTAGCCGCTCTCGCCGTTTACGTTCTTGTATTGCTCATCAAATGAAGTACCACCCTGGGTAACCGCCTTACGAAGCACCCCTGCCGCAATCTCAATGAGCTCCAGGTGCTTCTTCTTTGGGATGCTGGAAGCCTGCTTGTCATAGTGCAGCTTTGCTAGCCAAAGACTCTCATCGGCATAGATGTTTCCAATGCCGCTCAACAGATTTTGATCCAAAAGAACTCTCTTAATTCCAGAGTTCTTTTTGGCCATTTTCTCGGCGACCGCAAGTGCATTGAAGTTGGGATCTAGTAGGTCTCTTGATATGTGAGCAACGGTTGAAGGGATGACAGCACTAGCCTCTGCCTCGGGCGAGAAGCCAGCAGCAAGTCCATCCGAGGTTGGCACAAGATCATCGATCATCAAGCCGCCAAAGAGGCGCTGATCAACGAATCTAATCTCAAGCGGTTCGCCGGCCTCGGTCTGGACGTGAATAACGACCCTGGTCTGTGGATCTGGGTCGAAATCAGGGGTTCTAACCAGAATCTGCCCACTCATTCCAAGGTGCCCAACGAGTGCGCGAGAACTTGAAATCGGAAGCCATAGGAACTTGCCGCGGCGCACAACAGACTCGAGCGTGGAGCCAGTTAGCTCGTCAACAAATCCCTGCACGCCCGAAACATTCCGCTTGAGCGATCGCACATCAGAAATCTCGATGCCTAACACCTTGGCACGCACCAAGTGCTCAGCAAGACCTGCGCGAACGGTCTCAACTTCTGGAAGTTCTGGCACTACTTCCCCGCCAACAATCTCAGCGCTGCGATGGCCGCCTGAGTCTCAGCACCGCGCTTGGTGGTGCCAGTCCCCTGGGCTAGTTCTTTATCTCCCGAGAAGCAGGTCGCGGTGTAGATCATCTCGTGCTCAGGACCCGTTCCTGTGATCTCATAGCGAGAAGGTTCGCGCTTTAGCTTCTGGAGCTTTTCGAGCAGAGATGTTTTTGGGTCTGATGCTTCGCGGATAGCGTCTGGGTCGTCGAGCAGCGGGACGATGTGCCTCTCAACGATTGCCGTAGCTGATTCGATACCAAAGGACAGGTAGGCAGCGCCAAGGATTGCCTCAAAGGCATCGGCGAGCACGTTTACCTTGCTGCGGCCGCCGGTTTGCTCTTCACCTTTGCCAAGCAGCAAGAATTCACCAAGTCCAATGCGGTTAGCTGCGGTTGCCAGCGCTTGCGCTGAAACAACACCGTTTTTTAGTTTGGTGAGTTCGCCCTCGTTCAGTGGGGCATGGTCCTTAAAAACTTGAACGGCTACCAAGTATCCGAGGATTGAATCCCCGAGAAACTCGAGCCGTTCGTTGTTTTCTCCGCCTTTTTCGTAGGCATAAGAAGAATGGGTCAGGGCTAGTTGCAGAAGCTCGGGTGAGATGTTACCCCCGAGCCGCGACTGCAGCTCGCTCAACGCCATTATTAGGCGTCTGCTACCTTGCGGCCCTTGTACTCCATGTAGAGCTCAGTGCCGACGGAGTCGGTTACAACCTTGGCGCGGTGAGGCAGGCTGTAAACGGTCTTGCCGTTCTCGATGGTCTTGACCAGAGTTACTGGCGCAGCCTTCCACATTACTCTTCCTTGCTAAGTAAGTCTTTTAGGGCTTCGAATCTGGGATCAACCACATTCTCATGCTTGTGTTCAGGCTCTTCGCTCAACCTAAATCCACATTCCACACACAAGCCAAGGCAATCCTTGTTGCATACGGGTTGGAAAGGAAGACTCAAAACTACTGAATCTATGACTACCTGCTCTAAATCAATGTGTTCATTGGTAACAAGCAGCTCGTCATCCGAGGAGTAAGAATAGGCGAAAAGCTCCTGAAAATCCACCTCAATCTTCAGATTCATGTCTTCTAGACACCTTGAACACATGGTTTTTGCCTCGGCGAAGATCTCGCCGGTTGCCAAAATACCCTCGTGAACCGACTCAAGGCGCAAATCAAGCTCCACCTCTGCACCTGCCGGTATTGCCACGACCTCGGTTCCGATTGGCTCAACCAATGGGATATCAAGCTCTAACTCGCGCATCAAACCAGGGCGCTTCATGAGATCGTGAACTGGAACTAGAAAACTCACTTGCTCAACCTTTCAATAAGCCTTTTGGCAACATCTGCATTTAGGTAACCGGAGATATCTCCCCCGAGCTTTGCAACCTCTTTTACCAGCGAAGAGGATACGTACCCGTGACTAGGCTCTGCAGCCATGAAGACGGTCTCCAGGTTCGACAAATCTCTGTTCACCTGCGCCATTGGTAGTTCGTACTCGATATCTCCCGCAGTTCTAAATCCCTTGAGAATCACCTTGGCTCCTAGTGACTTTGCGTGCTCGACCAATAGCCCTGACTCCAAAGCCGAAACCTCAACGTTTCCAAGGTGCTGGGTGCTGAGTCTCACCATTTCTAGGCGCTCGGCAATTGAGAAAAGCGGTGTCTTGTTTGGGTTATGAACAATCACAACGTGAAGTTTTGAGAATACGTCCGCGCCTCTTTCAATCACCGATTGGTGGCCAAGAGTTACCGGGTCAAAGGACCCAGGGTAGATAGCAACAGAATTCACAAGGTAAAGGTTAGCTGCGCTTGAGCGCTGCCGCATCTGCAAGT
>JBEGUQ010000064.1:0-4539 GCA_041178805.1 Actinomycetota bacterium | reverse complement strand
CCCAATTCCTGAGCGTGAGCACTACACAGTTGAGGTTCTGGACGCGCAATCTGGCAAGGCCTTGAACCACTTCAACAAGAAGGCCAAGGGAGCGTTTGTGAGAGCTGCTCTTGAGCATGGGCTTGAAAGCGTTGACCAGATCCCGCAGATAGCAAAACTGGCAGGCCTTTCGGCCCGCCAGTCTGGTTCGGTAATAGAACTGATCGTTCCTACCAACTTCTAGTTATCTTTGGTGCCTTCCGCCGGCTCAATCGCTGGAGCAACTTCCTCATACCTCGGAAGTTCAATTACGCCGTCCTCCAGGCTGATGATCGAGTCGAACCAACCTTGGTCGTTGTAGAGCAGGTGGCCCGGAACTAACCAGAATCCGCCGGCTGCATCCCAAACACCAAGCATTGCTGTCTCTGACTTGTTGATCTTGAGATCCACAACCTTAGGTTCTGGGTTCTCTTCTGGAGCTGTGCCATCACCCGGCAGAGCCTCAACGCCAACATCAGTCCCAACAACTTGGTCCACGCTCATCCTTGAGGTGACGGCTGTTTTGTTGTAGAAACTTGACGGGGCAGAACCGTACCAACGACCCTCCTTGATGCGGGAAACCGCATCATTGGCAGAGATGGTTTTGAACTCGCCGCGATCCACAAGCTTGAAGCTGTGACCGGAGGCATTAGCTAGGTTTCCCCAGGCATCCCAGCCAACGGAGACACTCACTGGAAGCGCTTGGCCCGCCAAGGTCAGGTCAGCGTAAGCAGAGCCACCCCATTCGTCGCGGTAGACGTTAAAGTCGCTCGCGTTGATGTCAGTTCCCAGGGAAGAGAACAACTTGGCGGCGTATTTCGCCATCTCTTCTTTTGAAGGAACTAGCTCCGGCTGAGGTTTTGGCTGCTCACAAGTTTCTGAAGATGTTCCGTCATCTTTGGTTTCGCTAGGCGTTGCACTGCAAGCCCAGAGAGACGAGTCCCAGCTTGAGTAATACCAAGCGCCGGTGCCGGCCCAGTAGACATTTAGGTAAGACTCGACTCCAGAGTCAGACTTGCTCTGAACCGTGAAACTTGGGGCTAGATCGGTAGACCACTCGTCTTTCTTGATCTCACCCTGGACCTTGAATTCCTTCATGAGTGAAGCGATAAGGCTCTCTGCGGTTCCAACCAGCTCCGCCTGGTAAACGTGACCCTTACCGGTTGAATCACTCAACCCATCCGCGATGTAGTTGTACTGCACATAGCCAGGCCAAATCATGCCAACTTTGGCATCTGCTGCCGGAGCGGACTCTGCGCTAGCAAGAGTTTGGCCACCTTGAGCACCAATACCCATTGTGAATAGCGGCTGTGGTGCGAAAGCGCTTGGGAGGACAAAAGCCCCCACCAGAGCCAATGAGGCAGCAGCCATGGACCCAAGGCCTAGGCGAACGCTGTTGAAGCCAAATACACGCTTTGGCTTGGCTTTGGCGGCCTGGGCAACCACGTATTCCGGAAGTTCTGCACCTTCGGTCGAGATCGAGTTTGCGATGCGGTTTCTAAGTTCTTCGTTTTCGTTCATATTCATGATGTGTAGTCAGCCTCTATTTATTTTCAGAATTCAATAGCTGGGTAAGTTTTGCTTTGGCGCGAGACAGCGCAATTGCGCAGGCATTCTCGCTTTTCTCTAGCGCTACGGCCAGCTGCTTTGGCTCCAGTCCTTCGAATGCCCACAGTGCGAGGATTTCCTGCTCCTTGGCATTCAGAGCCTTCCATGCCTCTGCTAGCTCCATATCAGCTAGGGCTATCGACTCTGCACTCGGAGCAGCTTGAGGCTCCTGCAGGGTTGCAAAAATAGCCTGTCTGCCCTGCTGCTTGCGATTGTGATTCGAGATTAGGTAACGAGCGGATTTGTATAGCCAAGGTAGTTCGAGGCCCTGGGGAATGCTTTCCTTTTTCTGCCAGGCCAGCGCGAATAGATCTGCAGCGATATCCTCGACGTCCTCAGAGTTGGTTCGTCTTGCGATAAACCTAGATGCTTCAGGCAGGTAGGCCCTGAAGATGTCATTGAATTCTTGCTCAGTCATTTCTCTCCCATCTAGCCAATGTAATGGCGATGCGAATCTTTTCAGTCTCTTCTAAAACATCCAGGAGCGTGGTCTTTTACCAAACCGGAAGATTGCATCAGGGCATACATGGTGGTTGGACCCACAAAGCTAAATCCCAATTTACGCAGCGCCTTACTTAGCGCGATGGAGTCTTCGCTGGTGGCAACCCAGGTGAAGTTAGATTCTGGTGTCTGCCGAGTTTGCGGAGCGAACGACCAGATCAGGCTGGTTAGGTCAATATCCTGCTCCAGCACGAGATTGGCGTTGTTAATTGCCGAGATGATTTTGGCCCGATTCCTAATAATCTCTGGATTCAGCATCAGTTCTTCGATTTTGTTGGCGTCAAACTTTGCAACTTTTTCAATGTCAAAGTTTTCAAATGCTCGCCTGAAACCCTCACGACGTTTCAGGATAGTTATCCAGCTAAGCCCAGCCTGGAAACCCTCTAGGCAAATCGCTTCAAACAGCTCTCTCTGACCACGACCCTCTTGCCCCCACTCGTTGTCGTGGTAGCGGATGTAAATCTCATCATCAGTCACCCAAGAGCAACGGGTTACCCCATCAGCGTGGATGCGGGTATGCGTCACTCTGCAAACTCAATTTTTTCAAGCTTTAGAAGCTTGCGCTTGGTCGGTATGCCATCGCCACCGGAGTAACCGGTTATCTTGCCGCCAGTGCCCATCACTCGATGACACGGCACAATCAATGGGATTGGGTTTGCCCCAACAGCTGCCCCAACCGCACGGGATGCCTTCGGCCTTCCAATTTTTTGAGCGATCTCGCCGTATGTGAGGGTCCGGCCGTGCTTAATCTTTGAAATTTCACTCCAAACCGCGCGCTGAAACTCTGTGCCAGAAAGGTCTAGTTTTCCGCTGAAGTCAGTCTCGCTGCCTGCAAAGTAGTCTGTGATCCACTGGATTGCACTATCGACTTTCTTCTCGGCCTTAGCGCTAGTTACAAAATCCATACGCTTGGTATTTCCGAGTAGAAAAGCAAGTTCTACCAAAGCGTCTTCGCTAGCGGAAATGGCCAGACGGCCAATGGGGGTGTCAACGACCTTCGTGCAACCAATTTCGATTTCCATGCCTCAAGTATCTCGAACTCAAATCGAGATTTTTGCAATCTTCCGCACAACTGTGGAAACGAGTTATCCACAGACTTCGACTTTCACTTCTGGGCAATTCGAACAACGTGCAGATTTGAAGCATGCAAAGAAATCTCACATCAAAGCTGAATCAACTATTTAGGTCAGGCCACGCGAATCGCGAAGCAACTAATGCCGAGGTGCCGATAATTACCGTTCCCGAGTTCGCTCTGGGTTTAGATCAGATCGGCACACCGGTTGAGAATCCACTGCGAACACTCAGGTGGAATTGCCTGATCTTGGGTGCAACTGGAACCGGTAAGACGTCTCTAACCAAGAGGTTGATAGCGAATCTAAACTGCCGGGTTATTTGGCTTGAAACACAAAATCCAGAAGTGGAGGCTCTACTAGGTGCGATTAATCTCAGGGAGCGCTTCGAAATGCCCGTGCTTTTGGTGGTCGACGATGCGCATCTGTTCGCCGAGCAGATTGACCTAATCGAACGGGTGGCTCGCGATGGCAGAAAATCAAATGTTTTCCTTCTGATCACAGCCCAACTGCTCACAGATTTGCCACAGCCCGTTTGGCGAAATTGCCAAGTAAGGTTTGCGCTCGATGCGGATGCCAACGAGCAGCTGAAGGTGACGACGCACGAGCAAGCAGTCGAGCGCGTAATAGCGTTCTGCTGGCCTGGAAGGCGAGGACTATTTCAGCTCACACCACCAAGTGCCCTTCAAGAGGTAACAGCAATACAGCAGGGAAATCCCTTGCTTAGACGCGCTTCCACGCCTCAGTCAGCACCTTACGAAGAATCTGCTCCAACTCGTCAAACTCCTTTGGACCAATGGTCAATGGAGGAGCTAGCTGAACCACAGGGTCTCCACGATCGTCAGCACGGCAGTACAGGCCTGCCTCATAGAACGCGCTATTCAAGAACCCTCTAAGAAGCTTCTCGGATTCTTCTTTGGTGAAGGTCTCGCGAGTGTCCTGGTTCTTCACAAGCTCAATAGCGAAGAAGTAGCCATCGCCGCGAACATCACCCACGATTGGAAGGTCGTAAAGCTTTTCCAAGGTCTTGCGGAAGATAGGTGAGTTGGTGCGGACATTGTCCACCAGCTTCTCGCGGTCATAGATGTCCAAGTTTGCAAGTGCCACTGCACAAGCAACCGGGTGAGCCGCGAAGGTGTAACCGTGCGGGAAGATAGTGGTTCCCTCGGTGAATGGCTCAAAGTACTTTTCCTTGAGGAATAGTGCACCTAGCGGCTGAGTACCTGAAGTGATTGCCTTCGCGGTGATCATCATGTCTGGCTCAATGCCGTAGCGCTGAGATGCAAACATCTCACCGGAACGGCCAAAGCCGGTAATGGTCTCGTCGGCCACGAAGATCACG
>JBEGUQ010000063.1:0-4752 GCA_041178805.1 Actinomycetota bacterium | reverse complement strand
GCAGGTGAAGATACTCCAGAGGCTGGTTCGGCAGCTGAGTAACGATGTCTGGCTGGTAGTTGGGCTCGGGAATCCTGGGCCCAGCTATCAATCAAATCGACACAACGTCGGGCACATGGTGCTCGACGTTTTGGCTAAGCGCCACAACGCTAATTTCAGGGTCCACAAGTCTGTGGCCCTTACCGCTGAATGCCGTTTTGTTGCCGGTGGTAAAAAGGTAATCCTGGCCAAGAGCACAGGCTTCATGAACCTGTCCGGTGCACCAGTTCAAGCCCTAATGAAGTTCTACTCGATTCCGATTGAGCAGGTCTTGGTCGTGCATGACGAACTAGATATTCCTTTTGGTGAGCTTCGATCGAAGCTTGCTGGCGGACATGCTGGTCACAATGGTCTTCGAGACATCATCGCGCGCTGCGGCGCGGAATTTCACAGAATTCGCTTTGGCATCGGTCGCCCACCCGGGCAAATGGAAGTAGCCGACTTTGTGCTGCAAGACTTCTCAACTATCGAGCGCAAGGAGCTACCGGTGCTACTGGAACTTGCAGCCGATCAAGTTGAGGAAAAGGTCGCCTAGACTAGCTCCGTGACCCTCCACCCGCTGATTCAAGAGGTGGGTCAGTCGCACCCAAATCAGATCGCCAGCGGCGAATTCTTCGCCCCTGTGACCTCTCACCCCTTTGCGATAAACCAGTGGCTTGCGACATCAAAAGCACCGTTGATTGTGGTAACTCCCTCATCAAGACAGGCTGAGGAGATTGCGGCTGCAACCAAAGAGCTTTCGCCGAATATCGAAATCATCGAGTTTCCTTCTTGGGAAACTCTGCCGCATGAGCGACTTAGCCCGGCCGCCGAGACGGTGGGCAGAAGACTAAAAGCGCTACACCGGATGCTTGAACTGAAAGCGCAAAGCAAGCCCTATCTGGTTTTAATGTCGGTTAGAGCTGCGCTGCAGCCGGTGGTTGGCGGCATGGAGGCCCACCCGCCTATCTTGATTTCTCGGGGCAAGGAGTATCTGCTTCCCGAATTAGCGCTGAAGCTAATCGAGATTGGTTACCAGCGAGTCGACATGGTCGTCAAGCGCGGGGAGTTTGCGATTCGCGGCGGCATCCTGGATGTGTTTCCAACCACCAGCGAACACGCCCTGCGTTTGGAGTTCTTTGGCGATGAACTAGAGGATGTTCGCGAGTTCTCAGTCGCGGATCAGCGATCGATCGCAAGCCAAATCGATCACCTAGAGATCTACCCCGCACGAGAACTGTTGATTACCCCGCAGGTTGCACTTCGAGCAAGAGAAATGGCTCACGAGTTTCCAAATCTCACACAGATGCTGGAAAAGATTTCTAACGGTATGCCGGTTGAGGGCATGGAGTCACTAGCCCCGGCGCTAGGCGTAAAGCTTGGACCGATCACCGATTACCTGGGTAAAGATGCGATCGTGATTTTGCAGGACCCGCAAAAGATCGAGCAGCGTGCCGAGAGTTTGATTCAAACCAACGAAGAGTTTCTTCATGCTGCCTGGGATGCTGCCATTTCTGGTTCGCAAGCGCCAATTGATCTCAGCGGTGGCAACTTCTTCACCGTCGAAGAGTTTGTTGCGAAGGTCAAAAAGTCCAACATCTTGGTGTCTCTAAGCGCACTAGTGGGGGAGTCAGCCAAGGACCTCGGTTACCGCGAGATCCCTAAGTTCACCCCGGAGCAGCCAGCGACCGAGTGGATCGCGGATCTGATGGCTCAGAAAAACAAGATCGTCGTCATGGCCCACGGCCATGGAAGTGCTGAACGAGTGCTTGAGGTCCTAACCAAGTCAGAACTGCCGGCAATCTTGACCACAAGCATCGGGCAATTGGCAACCGAACACATCACAGTCTCCGTTGGGCAGTTCGCGCATGGCTTTGCTTTTATGGGCAGCAAGCTCGTGCTTTTGACCGAGGCCGAGTTCTTTGGTGTCGCATCGTCTTACCTCGCTCCCAGCGAGCGAAAGCTTGCTCGCCGCCGCGGTCAGCAGGTTGACCCGCTGAGCCTCAAGCAAGGCGACTGCGTGGTTCATGAGATCCATGGCATCGGAAGATTTAAGGAATTGGTGCAGCGACAAAGCGGCATCGGTGCCAGGCAACACTTCCGCGAGTATCTGCTAATCGAATACGCACCACCCAAGCGCAACTACCCAGCAGATACTTTGTTCGTCCCAACGGATCAGCTGGACATGCTCACCAAATATGTTGGCGGTGAGGCTCCAGTTCTCTCGAAGATGGGCGGTACTGACTGGGCGAGGGTCAAGGGCAACGCTAGAAAAGCCGTTCGCAAGATTGCTATTGACCTGGTAAAGCTCTACTCAGCGCGAATGAAGAGCAAGGGTCACGCATTCGGCCCAGACACGCTCTGGCAGCAAGAACTCGAAGACGCCTTCACTTTCCAGGAGACTCCTGATCAGCTGACCACCATCGAAGAGATCAAGCGGGATATGGAAAAACCAATCCCGATGGATCGCCTATTGGCAGGCGACGTTGGCTATGGCAAGACTGAGGTAGCTGTCAGGGCGGCATTCAAGGCCATTCAAGATGGCAAGCAAGTTGCGATGCTGGTTCCGACAACTTTGTTGGTGCGCCAGCACCTAGATACTTTTGTTGAGCGTTACGGCGGCTTCCCAATCACCATCAAGCCAATTTCACGCTTCCAAACCGACAAAGAAATCAAAGAGACACTTCGCGGTTTGGAAAACGGTGCAGTGGACATGATTATCGGAACGCACCGACTGCTGGGCCAAGGGGTCAAGTTCAAAGATTTAGGTTTGGTGATCATCGACGAAGAGCAACGCTTTGGTGTTGAGCACAAAGAGAAGCTCAAAGATCTTAAGCACAATGTCGATGTCTTGGCCATGAGCGCAACCCCGATCCCAAGAACCTTGGAGATGGCAGTTACCGGTATCCGCGAGATGTCTACACTTGCCACTCCGCCGGAAGAGCGTCACCCGATCCTCACCTACATCGGCGGTTACAGCGAGCAGCAGGTAGCGGCAGCGATTAGAAGAGAGCTGATTAGGGAGGGCCAGGTCTTCTTCGTCCATAACCGCGTCTCAACTATCGACAAAGTTGCCGCAGATCTTGCCAAGTTGGTCCCCGAGGCGAGAATCGCGATTGCCCATGGCCAGATGCCGGAGCACCAGCTAGAGCAAGTGGTGGTGGATTTCTGGGAGCGAAAGTTTGATGTGTTGGTTTCAACCACAATCATCGAAACCGGAATCGATATTCCAAATGCCAACACTTTGATTGTTGACCGTGCCGAAAACTTTGGTCTGAGCCAGTTGCACCAGATTCGCGGACGAGTCGGACGCTCAAGAGAGCGCGGCTACGCCTATTTCTTCTACGACCCAACTAAGACGTTGACCGAGACCGCACACGACCGCCTCGCAACAATTGCTTCAAATAATGAACTTGGTAGCGGTATGCAGGTGGCAATGAAGGATCTTGAAATTAGAGGTGCTGGAAACCTACTCGGTGGCGAGCAGTCCGGACACATTGCTGGCGTTGGCTTTGATCTCTACCTTCGAATGATTGGCGAGGCGGTTGCCGAATTCAAGGGCGAAGACATATCCAGTCCTGCAGAGCTAAAACTTGAGTTGCCGGTGGATGCTCGAATCCCGCAAGAGTATGTCGACTCCGAACGCCTGCGCCTAGAGGCATATCACAAGCTTTCTGCCGAGAGTGGTGCAAAGAGTGATCGAGCAAAGCTCGATGCAATCTTCCAGGAGCTTGAAGACCGCTACGGCAAAGCGCCTCAGCCGGTCAGGACTCTTATTGAAGTCACTCACCTTCGTCAACAGGCCAATCGTCTGGGGCTCAAAGATGTAAACCTTTTGGGACTGCAGGCAAAGTTCGCACCGGTCGATATCGACGATGCACGCCTGGTGGCACTAAGTCACCAAATACCGGGACTTCGTTATCTCCAAACCTCAAAGCTTCTAACTATGCCATCGCCGACATCGGGTGATGGCGAACCGCTTCGAGACCAAGAGATGGTTGACTGGCTCTGGAAGATATTCCAAATCATTTTTGCGAAGGGGTAATTTTGCAAAAGCTTGAAAGCTTGATTCAGACCATGCACCAGCTGCGTATTCCAGGCGGGTGCCCTTGGGATGCCGAGCAAACTCACCGCTCTCTTGTGCAGTACCTGCTAGAGGAAACCTACGAGCTCATTGATGCCATCGAATCGGGCAATCGCGATGAGATATTGGAAGAGCTCGGAGATGTGCTCTACCAGGTGATTTTTCACTCAGACTTGGCATCTACCGGAACCTTGGGTGAACCATTTGACCTTGAAGATGTAGCAAGTTTTATGGAGCAGAAGATGATCTCCAGACACCCACACGTCTTTGGCACCGAAGAAGAAAAAGAGACCTACCGCGCAACCACCGGCGATGACGTGGTTCAGGTGTGGGATGGTCACAAGAAAAAGGAAAAGCCAAACCGCACCTCGGTACTCGATGGAATTCCTCAGGCAATGCCAGCACTGGCTCTTGCCTCCAAAGTGATGGGCAAGGCCGAAAAGATCGGACTGTTAGAAACCGCGGACTCTCCAGCAATCCCAATGGATTCCGAAGATGATCTAGGAAAGCTTTTGCTAGCTGTTGTTGCAAGCGCGAGGGCAGCTGGCTTAGACCCGGAGCGAGCACTTCGAGAGGCAACCAAGGAGTTGCAGGTTGAAATCCGTGCCTACGAGATTTCTTCCGCTACCGATGCTGGAGTGATTGGTTTT
>JBEGUQ010000062.1:0-4973 GCA_041178805.1 Actinomycetota bacterium | reverse complement strand
CAAAGCCAGCAAATCCAGTTGTCCTGGTCGCCAACGGCATTTAGATCACTCATAGGAAAAGCCTAAGCCACGGGACGTTTAGTCGTCGTCGCCCTCTTCACCCTCTTCACTCTCTTCGCCTTCGTCACCCTCTCCTGCAGGCACTGATGCCTGAGGGAGCGATCCGGTAGCGCCGGCGGCAGTGGTTGCCAGGGCACCGGGTGGGAAGAGACATAAGGGGTTAGGTCATAAACGTTTTTGTTTACTACCGACCAGCAGTCCGTTCCTGTGTTGTGCTTCGCGACTTCGGTCGCGGTGTAAGTACCAGGTTGAGCGCTTGGGCTAGTAGGGGTTGCGCTTGGTTCGGTTGTTGGTGCCGCAGTTGGGTCAGTTGGTGCGACACTTCCCGCATAGACGCCGATAGCAAGACTTGCTAGGTCACTTGCCGGTCGCTGCTCTGACCCGTGCTGAGACTTGAAGGCGGTCGTACCATCAATCCCGCACAACCAGGCCAGTGATCCAGCGCCACCCGGGTGTTGCTGCATATAAGGAGTCAGGTCGTAGACAGTGGTGTCAATTGCAGTCCAGCAATCTTCTCTAGTTGCATGCTTTGCGATTTCAGCTAAAGCAATACCCTCGGCAAGCGCACCGGAAGTTGTGTTTGGATCGGTCTCAATTGGACCTGCTTCGTAGGGAGCAATGCGGCTAGCCCAGGTTGCCTCAGCACCCGAGTGACCAACGAAGTAGGTCAGAGTCGAGACCGAGATAATGCCGGCAAGAGCCAAGCCTGCTGCAACCTGCAGTTGCCACTTAGGTGTCTCTTTGCGCTGCAAGAGGTAGAAGGTGACACCAAGCGCCAAAAGTCCGATCGATGCTGGGAAAAGAATTGTTCCGAGTGCTTCGTGAGTCTGTGGTTCTCCAATCCGCTCGCCCAAGGCTTCGCCAGATTCTTTAGCGATGTAGGTAAAGACGGTCGAAAGACCAAGCCCAATCAAGGTGAGTGGGAAGAAGCTTTTGCGCCACTTAGGCACAAAAATCAAAAGGGCTAATGCCAGAGCGGAAAGTGGCAGTAAAACAACTGCGCCGTGAACAGCGAGTGGGTGAACCGGCAGTCCACCAAAGGTGTCGAGTAGTGATGAGGTGTTCATTGATTGAGCCATAATCACAACCTATTGCCTAATTCTGGCAGTCGCTTGCTCTGTAGCTGGGAGTTGTCTGAATTCGAGCTGAAGCAGTGCAGGTGCGATTTTGATTTCACCGAACCCTAGACTTGAAGGCAAAAAAGATAGGTGAAACATGTTTCCAAAAGACTTCCTCTGGGGTGTTGCAACCTCTAGCTATCAGATCGAAGGCGCTGCCTATGAAGATGGAAAAGGCAAGTCAATTTGGGACACGTTCTGCGAAGAGCCAGGTCGAGTAAACAACGGCGACCACGGACTCATCGCCAACGATCACTACCACCGCTATGCGGATGATGTTGCTCTTATGAGGTCGCTAGGGGCTCAGGCTTACCGTTTCTCAATCTCGTGGCCAAGACTTTTCCCAAACGGTGATGAGGTTCGCGAGGACCGTGGCTTTGCTTTCTACCACAAGCTAATCGACGAGTTAGAGCAGGCCGGCATTGAGCCAGTGCTCACGCTTTACCACTGGGATTTGCCACAGGCGCTGCAGGACAAAGGTGGCTGGGCAAACCGAGATATCGTGAAAGCCTTTGAATACTTTGCCCAAGAAGTAGCCAAGGAATTTGGCCACCGCGTAAAGCGCTTCTCCCCCATCAACGAGCCCTGGGTAGTTTCCTGGCTCGGCTACGGCATGGGCGTGCACGCTCCTGGAATTCAGGATGTTGGTCAGGCAGTTGCAGCATCTCACCACACCGTTATGGCTCACAACGCAGCGCTCAAGGCAATCAAGCGTGTTGTTCCAACCGCATTGGTTGGACCAGTTCTAAACCAGGCTATGCCTGATGTTGATGACATTTTTGACCCGGAGCAGATTCACGCCGCCAAGGTCATGGATACCCAGCAGAACTTGTTCTGGATGGATGGAATCTTCCGTGGCGAGTACCCAGCGCTTGCCTGGGAGATTTACGGGGATCACCTAAAGAAAGTGGTTCAGCCAGGAGACCTTGAGGTTGTTGAAAACGACTGGCTCGGCATCAACTATTACTTCAACGCCCGCATCGGACACCGAGTTTCTAAAGACCACTTCTCTCGCGCAAGAGTCATCGACCAGCTAATGGATTACGCTGTTGAGGCTCAGTCGCAGGGGCCGCTAACCGACATGGGTTGGCCGGTAACTCCTTACGGAATTGGCGACCTACTGGTGCGCTGGACGCGTGAGTATGGCTCTCTGGTGCCGCAGATGTTCATCACTGAGAACGGCTGTGCGTATCAAACTGGACCGGATGCCATTGGAGTGGTTGATGACCAACAGCGCATTGCATACCTAAACGATCACCTTTACAGCGTTGGAGATGCGATCAGTCGCGGGGCTGATGTTGGTGGCTATTTCCAGTGGTCGCTAATGGACAACTTCGAGTGGGCAGAGGGCTACGACAAGCGCTTCGGAATCGTCTATGTCGACTTTGATACCCAAGAGCGAATCCCGAAGGAATCAGCCAAGTTCTACTCCCAGGTCATCAAGACATCGGGTGCGAACCTGACCGTGCGCCAGAGCAAGGTCTCCTAAGAAACTAGCCCTCGGGGCAAAAGTGCGTCAAAGAGGTAAATGCTTCCTCGCGGTATTTGGATAGAAGTTCACAGCTCCGCGGACCCAAACCGTTACACGCATGCCAACCTCTGGAGCGAATGGCCCGTTTGATCTGGCGCGAATCTTTTGGCTGGGAGTCTGCACCTCAACAACCGCATCGTGACCAAAGAAGACTCGACCAATGACCTCCGAGTCACCATTTGGATTTGGCTGGAGGTAGAAGTTCTCGCTGCGAACCGCAACCACACCTTTTTGACCGTTTTCAACATGGTTCAACGCGGTGAGCTTGCCCAAGGAGGTGTGGACTTTGCCATCCACCACCTCACCATCAATCAAGACTGAGTCTCCCAAGAAGGTTGCGATCCCGAGGTCGGCTGGTGCGTTGTAAATCTCGGTTGGAGTTCCAACCTGAATGATCGTTCCAGACCTCATAATCGCCACCCGATCAGCCAAAGAAAGTGCTTCCTCCTGATCGTGGGTCACCAGGATTGCCGTTGCTCCCTCAGCCTTCAGCGCTGCTTTCACCTCGAGGCGCAACACCTCGCGCAATTCGGCGTCAAGTGCGCTGAATGGCTCATCAAGCAAAACAAGTGCCGGCTTATTTGCAAGTGCCCTGGCTAGGGCAACGCGCTGAGCCTGACCGCCAGAGAGTTGATCCGGTGTGCGATCTGCAAACTCTTCCATTCGAACAAGTTTCAGTAGCTCCAAGACCCTGGCGTGCTTCTTGGTCTTGTCCAAGCCCCTAAGTCCAAACTCGATGTTGCCTGAAACCGTTAGGTGAGGAAAAAGTGCTGCATCCTGAGGCACTATGCCGATGCCGCGACGTTCGGGCGCGGTCAAAATATCAGCGCTTGAGACCTTCTTATCGCTGAGCCAAATCTCGCCTGCGCTTGGAGCTTCAAAGCCTGCAATCAAGCGAAGCAAGGTGGATTTTCCAGCACCGCTGGAACCTAAGACCGCAATCAACTCTTTTTGCTCAACCGAAAGATTCACGTCGTGGAGGATCTGTTGCCCGCCGAAGCTTAAAGTGAGGTTCTTGATCTCAAGCTGCGTCATTTGACATTCACCTCCGAGATCAACTTGCGGGCCTGGGCATTTAGCACCAGAGCTGGCACACCCGCAATGATAATCAACAGCAGCGCATAGGGCGCTGCCTGAGAGTAGGACAGGGTCTCGGTGGCAGCCCAAAGCTCGGTTGCCAGAGTGTCGACCTCGTTTGGTCTAAGCAGCAGGGTTGCCGGCAGTTCTTTCAAAACCGCAAGCGAAGCCAATGCGATGCCAGCCCAGATTCCAGCTCGAGACATCGGTAACACCAGCTTGAAGATTGCTCCGAGCTTTCCGAGACCAAGGGATCTGGCAACCTGCTCCTGGGCCTTTGAAACCTGAGCAATCGGAGTGGTGATGACCGAGAGCGCATTTGGCAAAAACAAAATCAGGTAGGCGAAGATCAATAGCCAAACTGTTTGATAGAAAGCCGGCGTTAGGTTCGCCCCAAAAAAGACCAGCGATAGTGCGATTACCAAGGCAGGTAGTGCGTGGGAAGACCACACCGTGAGCTCGACACCTGATGCAAAACGGCTAGGGAATCTCACGTTCCAAATCGCTATCGCGGTGGCAAAGATTCCAATCACCAGACCCGCGCTGACAGCCATGCCCAGTGACGCCCCAAGCGCGCCAAGAATCTCTGACACGTCCCATGCCTCGCCGGAGAAAGTCCACGAGATCAATGCCGCAATTGGCACCAAGCTAGACCCAATTGCAACAGTCAAAAGGATTGCCCCAGCCAAGAACTTCCAACGGCCAAGTTGGATCTTTAGTTGCCTGGACTGCTTCTCCACTTGTGTGTAGCCGGTGCGATATCGCTTCTCGAAATACAGCACGATAAGAGTTAGCAGCACCAAAACCACAGCCAATGCTGCGGCTGCGGTTCGGTCAAAGGATCCGCGATACGCGTTATAGATGGCTCTGGTGAAAGTATCAAAGCGAAGGATTGATACCGCTCCAAATTCGCTCAGGGTGTAAAGCGCAACCAGCAATCCCGAAGCCATCGCAGCAGACCGAACTTGAGGCCAAGTCACTCTGAGCAAGACTTGAAAGCTAGTGAGCCCAAGCGAGCGAGCTACCTCTTCTTGGTTCACATTTGAGCGAATCAAAGATGCTGAAACTGCGAGAAAGACATATGGTGCGCTAGCCAGCGACAGTGTGATCCATGAGGCGAAAAAGCCATTGAAACCTGGGAACACAGATGTGTATGCCAATGCCAAGACGTAGCTGGGGATTGCCAG
>JBEGUQ010000061.1:0-4790 GCA_041178805.1 Actinomycetota bacterium | reverse complement strand
AACTGGAAAGCTCACTGTTGAACTGGCTAAGAGCCAGCTCTTTGACATGGGGTTTGTGCACCGCGCTCAGCCAGGAGTTATTAGCATTACCCAAACCACCGAGATGGGAACGCTCTACCAGCCAAAGGAAATCAAAGCGTTGGCAGACCTAGCTCACGAGCATGGCCTGCTACTTCACCTAGATGGCGCAAGGCTTTCAAACGCTGCTGCTGCTCTTGGTTTGAGCTTCGCTGCCTTCACAACCCTGGTTGGTGTCGACCTAGTTTCTATGGGCGGCACCAAGATTGGTGCCCTGGCAGCAGAAGCGGTCATCGTTACTGACACTTCATCTCCAAGAGGTAAAGAGCTTGCGGCAGCCATGCCGTTTTTGAGGAAAACCTCAATGCAACTGGCATCAAAGATGCGCTTCATTTCTTGCCAGCTAAACGCTTTGTTTGAAGATGGCGCCAAGGTGGCATTAGGAAATGCGAAACACGCAAATGCGATGGCAGCCAAGCTCTTTGATGGCATCACCGAGATCTCAAAATCTCACCCGGTGGTCTCGATGCCAAACCGAGCCGAAGCGAACGCAGTGTTCCCGATCCTGCCGGCAGATGTGACGGCGAAATTGCAAGAGTCCTATCGCTTTTATGTTTGGAACCAGGCGACCGGTCAGGTCAGACTGATGTGTGCTTTTGACACCACTGAATCAGATGTCGAAGGACTACTTTCAAAGTTGAGAGAGTTGTTAGCAGTTCGGCCCTAACTTGGGTCCTAGCCTCTGAACTAGGCAAGGCATAGAACCTTGCCTTTTGAAAAGGGAGAAATTGTGGACAAGTGGATCAAGGTTTTGATGTGGCTAACCGCAGCTGTCTTTTTCGGGCTGGGTGCTATCTGGTTACCTTACGGACCTTGGCTTCCGAACCAAGGCTCACAGCCGATTATGGGCTGGGTCATCTACTTGGCAACTATTGGTATTCCATGGGCAATTGCCTTCGCCATTGTTCGTTACTCGCTGCGCAAGCACGAAGACTGATTAGTCGTCCAAGGGGTTGGCTAGAGCGCTTATTACTTGGCTTGTTTAGAAATTCGAGAGGTCAACGCACTTTGAACGGCTGGCCACTCTTCTTTAGTAATTGAGTAAACCGCCGTGTTGCGAATGGTGCCATTCGCCATCACCATATCGTTGCGCAAGATACCGTCTAATTTGGCACCAAGCTTTTCGATAGCTGCACGGGACTGCAGGTTTCTTTCGTGGGTTCTAAGTTCAACTGCATTGCACTCAAGAGTCTCAAAGGCGTAGCCAAGCATTAGAAGTTTTGCCTCTGGGTTTATGGCTGTGCCCTGAAAGCTCTGCGCAAGCCAGGTCGAGCCGATTTCAACCTTTCGGTTCTCAAGTTTGATGTTCATGAACGTGGTCATGCCAATTGCCTTGCCGCATGCTTTGTCCACTGTGGCAAAGGGCATCATTGATCCTGCGCCATTGAGCCCTAAACGGCGATCAATCTCAACACTCATGCGATCAGGGCTAGGCACCCAGGTGTACCAAAGGTCGTAAAGCTTGCCATCCTCACAGGCTTCGGACAGTTCATTTGCTCGCGTTTGGCTAAGTGGTTCAAGGCGCACGAAGGTGCCCTCAAGAGTTGGAATTTCAGGCAGTTTCATAGCAGTCCTCGTCTCTTAGCCTTGGAAGCTAGCCAAGACCCATCGGAGAACAAAACTTCTTGATGCCGTCGAGTTTGACGGGGACTCAGTGGATCCTCGAAGCAGGCCACCAAGACCTAGCAATACGGCGTTGTGTCGAAAAACGATTTCGGCCTGATCTAGATGGGGAAGCTTTTTGGCCAGCATTGCAATCAGCGGACTAACCTCCATCTCTTGCATGGACGGCATCAGCTCTTGCAATTGCGGGGCGTTCTCCACCGAACCTTTTTGAAGCAAAGTCCAAAGGTCTCGTTCTCTTTTACTCACATCATCTGGGTGGAGTAGTGGGCCAAGCCAGACGTTCACGAATGCCTCGAGATCAGCATCGGCATTCAGAGCCTGAAGTCTGCCGCCTTGGCTAATTGTCACTTCGGTGAGGGCTGAGAGGTAGGCCTGTCGAATCAACTGGTCTCTTGAACCGAAGTGATAGTTGACGGCAGCAACATTCGCGCGGGCGCGCTCGGTTATTGCCCTAAGGGTGGTCTTTGCCTCGCCCTTAGCAAGCAAAAGTTCCTGGGTTGCCTCCAGGATTTCCGCAGCTGTGTTGATTGCCATGGCTCTATTGTGTCACATTTGACAAAAAATCAAACATCTGTTTCAATCAAGTGTTTGAATTTTTAATCAAGAAGGAGTTTCATGTTCCAGCTACTTGCTCGCCTGGGCGAGCGATCTGCCAAAAGACCTTGGCGGGTACTCATTACTTTCATCCTCTCGATAGTTCTACTTGGCGGCGTTGCCGGTGCGGTCGGAGCAGGATTCACTACCGAGGTGCGAATTGGTAATACCGATTCCCAGCAAGCCACCGACCTGCTCGTCAGCGAGTTCCCGCAGGCGGCAGGTGACACCGCGACCTTGGTTTTCTATGCCGATACTGAAGCGGGAGTCACCGACCTTGATGTTCAGGCTCGACTGATCGAGACCTTCGAAGAAATTGCAGAACAGGAAGACGTAGACAGCGTCACTCCGCTGCAGGTTTCTGGAGACAAGACCACTGGTTTTGTGAACGTCGTCTTCGACAAGCCAGCTGCAGATTTGTCCGCAAGTCACCTCGAGAGACTCGAGTTGTCTGTCGAGCAGGTGCACGAGCTTGACGTTGAGACCAGCATGCGCGGTCCAGTAGTTGACCGCTGGCGCGACCGCGAGCCTCCGATTGGAGAGTTCCTAGGCATCTTGGCGGCATTCGTTTTGATTACCCTTTTGTTCCGCTCCTTCACAGCAACCATGGTCACCATTGGCGCTGCGCTTATTGGTTTGATTTTGGGTAACTCGGTGCTAGCCGTGGTGTCTGGATTCACAGACATCCCAAGCGTTGCTCCAACCATCGCGATCATGTTGGGTCTTGGTGCAGGTATTGACTACGCATTGTTTATGGTCGCTAGATACCGCGCAAGACTGCGCGCTGGAGATGACCGCGTAACAGCTGCGGCAAATGCCAACGGCTCAACCGGTAAGTCGATCATCACTGCCGGCGCAATTGTCGTTGCCGTCACTGCTATCACTGCAGTTACCTTGGTGCCAGCATTCCTAAAGATGGCAGGTCGACGCGTCCTTCCTCGCAAGGAGCGCAAGCAGGAGCAAGCTGTCGAAGTAAGCGAAGCAGCCGAGGGCGAGCGTTCGCGCAAGATTGCTAGTTCGGTTGCCAAGCGTCCTTGGATTTGGACTACAGCCTCAACCTTGCTTTTGTTGTTTGCGGCATCTCCAGCTCTGAACCTTCAGCTCGGTCAGCCAGATGATGGCAACCGACCAGTTGGTGACACCATGCGAGTCGCCTACGACCGTCTGGATGAGGGTTTCGGCGTTGGTTTCAATGGACCACTTCTGGTTGCTATCGACCTCAACACCACCAACGCAGATGATCTAATCCCTCAGCTAACCGAGGAGCTAAATGCTCTAGACGGTGTTGCAGCAGTTGGCCAAGCTCAGCTCAGTGATGATGGGGACGTTGCGGTCCTAACCGTGATCCCAGAGAGCGCTCCGCAGGACAAGGAGACCAGTGAACTGGTTGCTGAAATTCGCAGCAATGTGATTCCACAGACCGTCGAGGGTACTGACGCCAACGCCTACGTTGGTGGCCAGACGGCAACCTTTGATGACCTTGCCACCAAGGTGAGTGACAGCCTGGTGCTGCTGGTTCTCGTTGTGGTTGGGCTGTCGCTGTTGCTTTTGACCTACTTCTTCAGGTCAATCTTGCTTCCGATTGCCAGCGCATTTATGAACCTGCTTTCAATTGGTGCTGCCTACGGTGTTGTCACTTTGGCCTTCCAAACCGAATGGGGAGCAGCGCTACTTGGCGTTGACCAACAGCCGGTGGTGTCCTTCGTCCCGATGCTGATGTTTGCCATCCTGTTCGGTTTGAGCATGGACTACAACGTCTTCCTGATCTCTGCGGTTAGGGAAGCCAAGGATGCTGGAGACAGCGCGAGAGCTGCACTGATTCGAGGCGTTGGTAAGACCGCGAGCCTGATCTCCGTGGCCGGAGCAATCATGGCCCTGGTGTTCTTGGGCTTCATGATTACCACCGAAACCGAGGTCAAGATGATTGGTCTGGGTCTAGCGGTAGCAGTGATTGTGGACGTCACTATCGTCCGACTCATCCTGGCCCCAGCACTAATCACCCTGTTGGGTGAGCGTGCCTGGTGGCTACCTAAGTGGCTAGACAAGCGCCTAGGAATACAGCCACCAATGTCTCACTAGTCAGCTGCAACAAAAACAGCGCCACAGCTTTCGATGTGGCGCTGTTTCTGTTTTCTAAGCAACTCATGATTCAAAAACGACAAAACCCTCTGATTTCTCAGAGGGTTTTTCACTGTCTCATTAGTGAACAAGCGTTTTCACACTGGGCGGAGAATGGGGGATTCGAACCCCCGAGGGCTTTCACCCAACCAACTTTCCAAGCTGGCGCCATAGGCCACTAGGCGAATTCTCCGAGGGAGAGTTTAGCCCGAAAACAGCAATCGAAACCAAGAATTCTTAATCTCATGATTGGCTAGCATGGTTACAAAGCCCTTGGTGGGCAGTTAGTGGGTTTCAAAGATGAGCCTTATTGGACACTGGATTGATGGTGCCGAGGTAAAAAGCAACTCCGGTCGATTGGGCGATGTCTACGA
>JBEGUQ010000060.1:0-5661 GCA_041178805.1 Actinomycetota bacterium | reverse complement strand
GCGATAGCAGAGTGGCCACCGGTGTTCTCCTCGGCCTTTTTGAATATAAACGCCATCTCGTCCTGGGTGATAAGACCCGGGCGGCCGCCAATTGGACCGCCGTCAATCACTCCATAACCATCGTGGGTATCAAGCACGTTTAGGCAGTTATCCGGACGCATCTTGAACCAGTTGTCCAAGCGATCAACTGTGCCGTTGAAGAAGGAGTGCAACAGTAGTGGCGCAGTTTGGAAGTCGTAAATCAGATCAACCAGCGGTGCGATGTCCAGCTGCTGGGTGTAGTGAGCGTGAACCTCAACTAGAACGCGCATTCCGTAACCGTGAATTTTCTCGGTTAGTTCTTTGACGAACTCCAAGGTCTCTGGAGTCATAAACGAGTCGGTGCCAGGGGTCTTTACGGCATACCCAATTGCATCTAGGCGAACCACCTTGACGCCACCGGACTTTAGGGCGCGCAGCACTCGATCCAGGTAGTCCTGGCCTGCTGGGTGGTTGATGTCGATATCTACCTGCGATGGCATGAAGGTCGTCCATACCAATCGGCGCTCACCGGCAACGTTGTATGCGGTGAATGGGAAACCTGGTCTTGGGCGGTAGAAAGAGGTAATGCCCTCTTCAGTGCCGCCATTTGGGAACACCACGTCGTAGGTGAGGAACATGCCTGCAAACTCTGAGGCATCACCCTTCTCCTGCCAGTCCAAAAACTCAGGGGAGAGGTATGACGCGTGGTTCACAATCAAGTCGGCAGTTAGCTCGTGGGTTTCAGAGATGCGCTTGAAGTCAGTCCAGTTGCCTAGACGAGGATCCACGATGCTGTGGTCGATTGGATCAAAGCCGGCATCATCGCCGTCGTAAGGGTGAAAGAACGGAAGCACGTGAATGCCGCTGAAGTCTTTTAGTGGACCTTTGAGTAGCTTCTCAATCTCGGAGAGATTTCCTCCCACGCGCTCGGCGTAAACGAGAATGCTGGCGCCCGACATGGGTTCCTCCTGTAAGCGATTGCGGTACTTATTTACACCAATAGTAGTGAGCCAAAAGGGGGCAAAAGCAAGCGTTTACAAAACCGTTTTATCTGCCATCTATCGAGCATGCAGGTGTGCCACCGGGCAGGCGGTGTCGGTTTTTTGCCACCCAGTGGTAAACCACAAAAGCAATGCTGGTGATTACCGGCCATTTAAGAATGTAACCGGCTAAAGACCAGATGGTCTTGGAGTTGATCAGCCCCTGCGCGATAGCGAGGTGACCGGATTCTTTGCCGCTTGCGCTGACGTACTGCACCGCTTGCTCGCACTCCTGCAGGGTAAGTCCCAAAGCACTGAGGTCTGTTCGCTGGTATGGGGCGGTGGGAATGCGATTCTTGGTCATGCGTGCAAAGGCACGAGCGCTCGAAGAGCAGAACTTGCAATCGCCGTCAAAGATTAAAACCACAGTAAATTCAACCACTGCAGGGTTTAGGTATTTCAAGGAATTCAAAATAGACCTGGGATGCCAAGGCATCACAGGCGTAAAGTTACAGGGTGTCTAACGAACTAACCCGCAAGTCAAGCTCACGGATTAGTAAGAACCCAAAAGAGATTGCGGTCTAACACTTTGAAGCGAAGAATCCACCCGTCACGGCTGATTGCCGTGGCGTTTACTGGCTTGATTCTGCTCGGAACATTGGCTTTAACTCTCCCTGCGGTAACTGCTGACGGCAAGGGGACTAGCTTTGTGAACGCGCTCTTCACTGCAACCAGCGCGGTAACCGTAACCGGACTTTCTTCGGTGGACACCGAATTTCACTGGAATATTTACGGGCACTGGGTCATTGCAATCCTGATCCAAATCGGTGGCTTTGGAATCGTGGGTTTTGCAACCTTGCTCGGTTACCTGGTTGAAGGCCGAGTTTCACTTGCCGCAAGGCTGTCTGCCAGTGCCGAGACCGGGGCCGCAAACAGCCCGGAAATCCGCAAGGTGATTTTTGGAATTCTAAAGATGATGGCGCTTTTCGAGTTCATCGTTTTTGCCTTCTTATTCTTCAGGTTCCTAAGTGCCTACGACTACTCGCTGCTCGACGCACTGGGGCATGGCGCATTCCACGCAATCTCGTCTTTCAATAACGCCGGCTTTGGTCTCTACAGCGATAACTTGATGCAGTTTGCAACCGATGGCTGGATTTTGCTTCCGATTGCGTTCAGTGTGCTGTTTGGTGCTCTTGGTTTCCCGGTGATGTCTGAAGTTTGGGATCGCTTCAAAGTAAAGCTCGGGTCCAAGAAGGTTCCGAAGCTTGCGCCGCAGTGGTCCCTAAACACCCGCATTGTGCTCTGGGCAACCCTGGTCCTAGTGGTTGGCGGATCGCTGTTTTTGGGATTTGCGGAATGGAATAACCCAGCCACCTTTGGAGCTTTGGATCCGGCATCCAAAGTCATAAACAGTTTCTTTGCAGCCGTTATGCCAAGAACTGCGGGCTTCAATGCCGTGGACGTGGTAGCGATGACGGATGCAAGCCTGTTGGGAACCGACATTCTGATGTTCATCGGTGGTGGAAGTGCATCGACAGCCGGTGGTATCAAGATTGGTACTGCGGTTGTGCTGCTTTACATCGTCTACACCGAGATCCGTGGCGAGACTGCCGTAAATATCGGTAACCGCAGATTGCCAAGATCCATTCAGCGTCAAGCACTGACAATCATCACGCTGACCTCGTTGTTCGTCCTGTCTTCAACGATGTTCTTTAGACTCACCACCGACTTCCCGCTGGATCGAATCTTGTTTGAGGTGCTATCAGCAATTTCAACAGTTGGGCTTTCGGCTGGCTTGACAGCCGCCAGCGATGACACCGGCAAGTTAGTCCTTGCTGCATTGATGTTTATTGGCCGCGTTGGCACGGTTTCGATTGCCACCGCGTTGGCGCTTCGTAAATCGAAACGACACTTTGAATACCCAAGAGAACGCCCGCTAATCGGCTAGTGGCAAGATAGGTAATGTGATGGCTAAAGAGGTAAAGAAAAAGCGCAGTTTCCACTCTGCGAATGTTGCAGTTATTGGACTGGGCAGATTCGGGTCCGCGCTCGCAACTGAGCTTATGAACTCTGGCCACCAGGTTCTAGGTATCGATAGTGATGACCGCATTGTGCAGAGTTTGTCCACGGTTCTAACTCACGTGGTGTCTGCTGACACCACTGATGAGGACAATCTTCGTGAGCTCGGCATTGCCGACATGGACAGCGCGGTGGTAGCAATCGGCGCTGACCTCGAGGCATCCATTCTTACCGCGTCACTGCTCTTGCAGCTGGGCGTCAAGCAGGTTTGGGCAAAGGCTAACTCGACCTCCCACGGTCGCATCTTGAAGCAAATCGGTGTGCACCAGGTGATCTTCCCTGAGTACGAAATGGGTCGAAGAGTTGCCCACCAGGTTTCTGGTGAATCGCTTGACTACGTTCACATCGACGAAGACTTTGTGATGGTGAAGACCTACGTCCCCCAGGTCTTTGAAGGCATGTTGCTCTCCGAGGCGAAGATTCGCGCTTCCTTTGGTGTGACGGTTGTAGCCATCAACGATGGCAATGGTTACAAGCCAGCTTTCCCTGAGAGCGTTTTGAAAAAGGGCGACACCATCGTTATTGCAGGACCAAAGGGTCCGCTCGACCAGTTCTGCCAGCTGGACTAGTCGCAAATTGAGAACTGCCATTTTTTGGATTGCTCAGGCAATCTTGCTCGCGGTTTTGCAATACCTGTATCACCCAAGTGTGACTCTTGCAGCTATTGGCCTAGTACTCACCCTTGGACTGGTGTTGCTATCAACCTGGAGTGCCAGACGCAGTGCTATAGGTGCTCGTGGCATTGTGATTGGTTTGATTGTCGCCGGCGTTTCCGGGTTCATGTTCTCGCAAGCAATGGATGTGGCTTACGCGCTGCTCTCAGCCCCAGAGGGGTTGAGATTCACAGTGATTTTCGAAACGCTATTTGCAGCGCTTTGGATCGGAGTCTCTTCCCTAGTTGCTAGAGCGTGGCTTCCGAGGCCTCAGGTACAAAAATAGTCCGGCGGCAACCAGCCCCAACGATCCAAACAACAGCCAGTAGTTCGCCGGCTCTTCTTCGACCACTTCAGAGGTTGCAATTAGGCAAGGTTCGATACTTGCGCTCGCGACATAGCCTGAAGAGTTGAGAAGCTCAAAGCTGTAGCTGCCCTCGATTGGGTGCCCATCTGACGAAACGACTCTCCACGCAACGGTGTAGGTGCCAGCCTGATCTAGGTCAGTTTGTGCTGAGGCTAGGGTTCCGTTGAGCGCCGCACAGGTTGCCGGAGCAAAACTGCCATCGGGCGCGGTCACCACGATTTCCGCGCCGCTACCAATGTCCAAGAGTTCATTAGAGAAGTCGAGCCTGATTTCTACCAAGCCAGCTTCGACTTGGGAACCAGGCGCTGGGACCTGGTCAATAACGTCATCGTGGGCTGAGGCAGCAGGGCCAACCAGCATTGAAACGAGCAATCCAAGGCCAATCAAGTTAAGCTTCATGGGTAAAAGCGTAAGGCAGGTTCAATGAAGCAGGCCCTTTATGGGATTTCCGGTGGTTTGGTAGCCGGGCTACTCTTTTTGTCAATTTTGTTTTTGGGGCCGCTGTCCAATCGTCAGGATGCGGCACCGGTTGAGTCGCAAGCCGCAACTGTCTCTGCGGTTGCAACGAGCTCTGCTGTCGCGACAGACAGCGCGAGTGTCAGCGCTGTGATGTCACAGTCCTGCAGCGCAGGTGGTTGATGTTTCGACTTCCGCTGTGCTGTTGGATGTCAATTCCAAGGTCGGTGCTCGAACAGCTTCGGTGTTGAAGTTGGTTACTGCTGCCGCTGCACTTGAAACCCTTGGACCAAACTATGTGGTCACCACCAGGGTCTATGTTGACTCGCTGGACCCAAGCATTTTGTATGTGGTTGGAGCAGGTGACGTCACGCTTTCGAGAACCGATGTCACAAGCCAGAGCGTTTATAAAAACGCACCAAAGCTTGCCACTTTGATTCGTCAAATCACCAAGGCACTGCCTGGTCAAACCTTTAGCCAAATTGTCGTCGACAGCTCGCTATACGGGGCCAAGAATGGTGATTGGAAGACCGACTGGGACAAGAAGGGCCTCTCAGAGGGTTACATGTCTCGCGTCTCTGCTCTGCAGATTGATGGCGACCGCAACAACCCAGCCGGCAAGGATTCTGCCCGCGGGTCAGACCCAGTTGCACGAGCGGGTAAATGGTTTAAGGAAGCACTTGGAACTGCAGGCTCGAAAGCAGTTGTGACCAACGGAATTGCACCTACCGGCGCTAAGGAAGTTGCGAAAGTCACCTCTAGGCCGATCAAGGAGTGGATTGACTACATGCTTGTGGTCTCCGACAACACCTTGGCCGAAGCCCTGGCCCGCTTGGTTGCAATCGACACCGGGCTTGGTTCGAGCTTTGCATCGCTTGATGGCGCTTACAAACTTGCTTTGAAGAACACCGGCTTGGATCTGAGCTCACTGAGAATCGAAGATGGTTCTGGACTTTCCGATTACAACGCTGCATCACCTGCGCTGATCAACTCACTGTTGGGGCTAATTCAGTCTGGCTATGGAGATTTCGAAGTGATCAAGGACGGCATGCCGGTGGCAGGAACCCCTGGTTCTCTCTCTTATCGTCTTGAAGAAGCTGCTGGC
>JBEGUQ010000059.1:0-4900 GCA_041178805.1 Actinomycetota bacterium | reverse complement strand
ACACATGAGAGCAGCCGTTGATCAGTTGGAGCTTTCACCTCTAGATGGCGCAGAGCTTTGGGATTATCTAGAGCGCGCAGCCCATGCCATGTTGAATACTTTCGAGGAGTAAGACTGTGATTGAAACAGCAAGACTTTTCCTCCGCGAAATGCGCCAAAGCGACGCAGCGGACCTTTTGGAATACCAATCAAACCCAGATATCGTGCGATACATCCCATGGCCTGTGGGCAATGAAGAGACCGTTCAGCGCCACATCGACAAAATGCTCGCGAACAGTAAGCCTCTTCCAATGGAAGAGGGTGAATATTTGGTTTTGGTTTGGGAGCTCAAAGAATCTGGCAAAGTGATCGGCCAATCCAACATCTCCATGCAATCTAAAGAGAACCTCCGCGGTGAAGTCGGCTGGGTAACCCACCAAGACTTCCAGCGCCAGGGATTCGCCTTTGAGGCCTCGGTCGCGATGCTGGAATTTGGATTTGAAAAGATGGGCTTGCATCGAATTGTCGCCGAGATGGACACCAGGGTTGCTGGTTCTGCCGAGGTCGCAAAGAAACTAGGCATGCGCAAGGAAGCTGAATTCCGCGAGGTTGAATTCTTCAAAGACGAATGGTGCGACATGTGGCTTTACGCCATCTTGAAATCAGAGTTCGAAGCGCAAAAGCGAAACTAATTAGACCCAAATCGACACAATACGTGTCCGTTTTCACTGCTCAATCGCAACCAGCCCGGTGCCTGAAACACAGCAATTTCTTCATCCGGCGTCAAAAACCCCAAGCCTGACATCGCAAAAGCCGCTCCCGCAGGATATGGAGTCTCTCCTGCGATGAGCCTCCCCCAAACCTCCTGGCGAACCTTGGACGCAATTGAGCTGCCAATACTCTCCGGAAGCAAACTTGCCACTTCAGCGATGCCTAGTTTTGCCACCTCGGAAAGTTCAGGCTGCGAGATGCTTGCAACCTTGACCCAGCCATCACGGGGCGGTGTGATGCCCGCCCAAGCCACCTTCACAGTCGCAGCAGGAAGCTCCAAAGCAGAAGTTAGAAAGACAGTCGGCTTTGCCAAGCGATCGAGAATGGAAGCTATTTCAAAATTGGCATCAACTTGATACTCACCGCGAAGTCGCAGGGTTCGAAGACCAAGCACGGTTGTTCCGCCACCCAGAAGCGATCCGGAGAAAATTGGCGAGACATAAACTGCCAAAACATCGCCATTCGCTTTGAATTTAACAATTCCAGAGTCATCAAGGCGTTTTGCTCGCTCTAAGAAAGATTTGAGGTCCGATAGATCGGCAGGCTCGGAGAATGCAATTTTGGCTGTCATGACGCTCTCTAAACTAGCTAACGAATTGAGGCCAAAATGCAAGAACCCCAAATCCCGTCCGATCCAGTAGCCGATCTGATTGACGTTCTGGACATCCAACGAAAAAGCCCGACCGATTTTGTTGGACGCACACAGTGGATGCCACACGGCCGAGTATTCGGCGGTCAGGTACTAGCTCAAGCTTTGGTTGCAGCAATGCGAACCATGGTCGATGGCAGGGCCCCTCACAGCCTGCATTCTTACTTTCTAAGACCCGGAGACATTCAAAAGGAAATTGCATTTTCGGTCGAAGTGCTAAGAGATGGCAGAAGTTTCAGTGCTCGAAGAGTCCATGCCCTCCAGGATGGACAGCCGATCTTTTCCATGATTGCTTCATTCCAAGACGAAGGCCCTGGAGTTGAACACCAAAGCACCATGCCCACAGGCGTTACTCCCCCGGAGCAACTACCTTCCGCGGCTGAGCTATTGGGAGCATTTGACCACTCGGCAACCAACTACTGGTCTAAGGCCAGGCCCTTTGACTTGCGTCACGCGAGCGAGCCGGTTTACCTTCAGCCTGCCAAGGAGCATCTAGCCGAGCAACTGATCTGGTTCAAGGCCCTGTCCAAGCTTCCAGACGACCCTCAATTGCAAGCGGCGGCGCTTGCCTATGCGAGCGATTACAGCATCTTGGAATCTATCCTTCGCCGGCACGGCATCAGCTGGGCACACCCTGGGCTTGCCTCAGCAAGTCTTGATCACGCCATGTGGTTTCACAGACCTGCTCGAGTTGACGACTGGCTGCTCTATGTTCAGGACTCACCAAGCGCCCAAAACGGACGTGGTTTATCGCTGGGAAAGATCTTTGACCGCGAGGGTCGACTAATCGCTTCGGTTGCTCAAGAGGGAATGATCAGGATTCCAGAGGTTTCCTAGTCGCGAGTTAGACGACGGTAGGTGGAGCGGTGAGGCTTAGCCGCATCCGCTCCAAGTCTTGAAATCTTGTTCTCTTCGTAGGCCTCGAAGTTTCCTTCGAACCAGTACCACTGGTCAGGCTTTTCTTCAGTGCCTTCGTAAGCCAAGATGTGGGTCGCGACTCTGTCCAGGAACCAACGATCGTGGGTAATCACTACGGCACAACCAGGGAACTCAAGCAAAGCATTTTCCAAAGAAGACAGCGTCTCAACGTCGAGGTCGTTTGTTGGCTCATCCAAAAGCAATAGGTTTCCACCCTGCTTCAAAGTCAATGCCAGGTTCAAGCGATTGCGCTCACCACCGGATAGAACTCCGGCCTTCTTTTGCTGGTCAGCACCCTTGAAACCGAATGCCGCAACATAGGCGCGGGAAGGCATCTCAACCTGTCCAACCTGGATGTAATCCAATCCTCCGGAAACCACTTCCCAAAGCGATTTGTTTGGATCGATACCCTCACGGGACTGGTCAACGTAGCTGATTGCAACGGTCTCACCGATCTTGAGCTTTCCGGAATCCAGTTCGTGCAGACCGGTGATGCACTTGAACAGCGTCGACTTTCCGACACCGTTTGGTCCGATGATTCCGACGATGCCGTTGCGAGGCAGCGAGAAGCTAAGGTCTGAGAACAGCGGTCTGCCGTCAAAACCCTTGGCAATCTTTTCGGCTTCGATAACGATGTTTCCAAGACGAGGTCCTGGTGGAATCTGGATCTCCTCGAAGTCCAACTTACGAGTCTTGTCCGCCTCAGCCGCCATCTCCTCGTAACGAGCAAGACGTGCCTTGGACTTGGTCTGCTTTGCCTTTGGAGTAGAGCGAACCCACTCAAGTTCATCCTGCAAACGCTTTGCTAGCTTGGCGTCTTTCTTGCCGGCAACTTCCAATCGCTCGGCCTTCTTCTCGAGGTAAGTCGAGTAGTTACCTTCATATGGGTAGGCGCGACCGCGGTCCAGCTCCAAGATCCACTCGGCAACGTTGTCCAAGAAGTACCTATCGTGGGTAACTGCCAATACCGCACCCGGGTACTTTGCTAGGTGCTGCTCCAACCAAAGCACGCTCTCGGCGTCAAGGTGGTTAGTTGGCTCATCCAAAAGCAAAAGGTCTGGCTTCTGCAGCAATAGCTTGCAAAGTGCAACACGGCGACGCTCACCACCGGAGAGGTGAGTTACTGGCTCATCCCCCGGAGGGCAGCGCAGTGCATCCATTGCCTGCTCTAGCTGGTTATCTAGGTCCCAGCCGTCAGCAGCATCAATTTGCTCCTGCAGGGTTCCCATCTCGGTCAGCAAAGTGTCGTAGTCGGCGTCTGGATTTGCCAGCTCTGCCGAAATCTCATTGAAGCGGTCAATCTTGCCCTTGAGCTCGGCAACAGCTTCTTCAACGTTGCCCAATACCGTCTTCTCCTCGTTCAGAGGAGGTTCCTGCATCAAGATGCCGACGGTGAAACCCTGGCTCAGGCGAGCCTCACCATTGGATGGCGTATCCATGCCAGCCATAATCTTTAGAACTGAGGACTTACCCGAACCGTTAGGTCCGACAACACCGATCTTCGCACCTGGGTAGAAAGCCAAGGTCACATCGTCAAGGATGACCTTGTCGCCATGCGCCTTGCGCGCTTTGATCATCTGATAAATAAATTCAGCCATTAGAAGTCCTTGGGATAGACGGCAAAAACCCTCTTTGCCGCATGCTTTGGATAGTTTATCCGAGAGCTTTGGGAAAGAGGGTTTTGCTGACCCGAGCGAGCAAATGGGGGGTTGGGTCCCGGGTCAAGCTTTATGCCGGTTGAAGATCAGACTCGAGCTCAGATTCCTCTTCGTCTTCAGGATCTGCGACCACCAGCGATCGTCTTTCAAAGGATGAAGTTCCAAAAGTGAGGTCGTGCCCGATAGCCGAAGCCTCAATCTCAACGCTGGTTCCGGATCTCTCACCGTTGTCCCAGTCGCGAATCTTCAGACGACCCGAGACCACGATGCGCTCGCCTTTGGAAATTGATTGCGCGACATTGCCGGCAAGTTGGCGAAAAGAACTAACCGTGAACCAGTTGACGTCGGAGTCGACCCAAACACCGGTTTCGGTGTCGAGCTTGCGGGTTGTTGAGGCCAAGCGAAACGAAGTTACCTCGAGCCCGCTGTCGGTTGTGATGTGACGAGGTGTGGTTGCGACAAGGCCGCGAAGCGTAATTGTGTCTGACATTGAATTCCTTTCCTTGAGTTGTAAGGAAAGTCTGCGGACCTACGACCTAGGTCGTAAGTGGGCAATCAATATCTGTGGATAACTTGGGATTACTTGAGTAGGTGGGTGAACTTCGAGCGCACCTTGTTCACCTTTGGTGCAACAACTGCAACGCAGTAACCCTGGTTTGGATTCTTTGCGAAAAAGTCCTGGTGGTAAGTCTCTGCATCATAAAACTCAGGGAGTTTTGTAACTTCCGTCACGATCGCGTCTCCCCAAATTTCCTTTGCGCGCTCAATCGCCTGGGTGAAGAGTTCCTTCTGGGCGTCGTCTGCGTAATACATCGCCGAGCGGTATTGAGTACCAATGTCATTGCCCTGGCGGTTTAGCTGGGTTGGGTCGTGCAGGGTGAAGAAGATGTCCAGAATGTCGCTGGAAGAAATCACGCTCTCATCA
>JBEGUQ010000058.1:0-4924 GCA_041178805.1 Actinomycetota bacterium | reverse complement strand
GTCAGGAAGGCCGATACCGCCCTGATACATGTGCACTAGGTAGCGCTCTGGGTTACCCGCATCGTTGTCAACGTAGCTACCCCAAATACCAGGAAGTCCTTCACGCTCAAAAGCACCTAGAAGTTTGAACAGGTCTTTGCGGTCAGACACATCTGCGATGCGACCAAGACCTTCCTGAACTGGCTCAGCACCAAGCTTCTCGATTCGATCCTCGTCCAAGAAAGATGCATAGAGGTCACCAATCTGCTGGGCGACGCCAGGCTTTGGGTTGGCAGCGGCCTCTTCAAGAACCTTCTTGACGGCGAGCTCGGAGTCATCGCGCAGGATCATGAAGCTGCCGTAGACAGCCTGATCTTCTGGGATAGGAGTGCTTTCCAGCCATCGACCATTGACGTGCCTAAATAGGTCGTCCTGCGGGCGGATGCTGTGATTTAGTTCGGCTTTATCAAGCCCAGGCTTCATTGACATGCCCCTAGTCTATGGCGGTTGTGCGGGGCTAAACTTTGATTATGGCTCTGAACAAAATCATTCTTTACTACGGCTTTGCACCGGTTGCAGACCCCAAGGCGGTCATGCTTTGGCAGAAGACTCTTTGCGATTCGCTAAACCTCAAGGGCCGCATCCTGATCTCTGAGCACGGCATCAACGGCACCTTAGGTGGCGACATGGAGGACCTAAAGAAGTACTCCCGCGCCACCAAGGAATATCCAGGCTTTGGCAAGATCGACTTCAAGTGGTCAGACGGCACCGGAAACGATTTCCCAAGACTTAGCGTCAAGGCAAGAAAAGAGCTTGTTGCCTTCACTACTCCAAACGAGATTGAGGTTGCCAAGTCCGGCGTTGTAAATGGCGGCAAGCACCTAAAGCCACACCAGGTAAACCAGCTGGTTGAAGAGCGTGGCGATGAGGTTGTGTTCTTTGACGGTCGCAATGCATTCGAAGCCAAGATCGGTAAGTTCAAAAACGCTGTAGTTCCAGATGTTCAGACCACCCACGACTTCATCTCAGAACTTGAGAGTGGAAAGTATGACCACCTAAAGGACAAGCCAATCGTCACCTACTGCACCGGTGGTATTCGCTGCGAGATTCTCTCTGCGGTAATGATCAACCGCGGTTTCCAAGAGGTCTACCAAATCGAGGGTGGCATCGTTCGCTACGGCGAGAAGTTCCGCGACAAGGGTCTTTGGGAAGGTTCGCTTTACGTCTTTGATGGTCGAATGAACATCGACTTCTCCGACGAGGCAAAGACCATCGGTGTTTGCGAGTGCTGCGGCGGTGGGACCAAGGAATTTAGAAACTGCCAGAACCTCGGCTGCAAGGATTTGGTTCTTTTGTGCGATAGCTGCAACGAAGATCCAGCGAATCTAGTTTGCAAGCCAACCCACACCAGAGGTAAAAAACTTCAAGAAGTTGGCTAACAGCCAAAAAGAAACCCCGCAGCTGCATTGGCAGCTGCGGGGTTTTTCTTTAGGAGAGATTCGAACTAGAAGTTCTTAGTGACGAGGACCGTGGCCCTTGCCGCCTTCAGGCTTTCCGCCTTTTCCTTTGCCCTTGTGACCATCACGCTTGCCGTGACCGGCTTCATCGCGAGGCCCTACCGGGTGCTCAGCAGCAACGGTTGCGCTGTATGCAACAGTTAGTGCCTTTGAAGTTGTGACGGTTGCAACGCCAGCGTCAGACACATTCACGGTCACCAAAATTGCTGCAGTTCCATCAGATGGATACAGCGCGTATTTGGAGGTGCCGGCAACATCGGCCGGGAATCCTAGAGTCGCGGTCAAGCTGGTGCCGGAAATTACTGGCTCCGCTGCGCTGCGGTCAGGCCTTACGCCAATGCGCTTGCCGCCGGTTGTTGGCTCGGAAGCCGGCACTGCGGTTGCGCTATCCGAGAGCTGGTAAACGGTGAAGTAAGCGCCGTGGCTGGCCTGGTGCGATGACGTAACCGAAGTTGGGATTCCGGTGATAGTTGCACTTGCCGTTGCATGCGCTCGGTCACGTTGGGAGTGGCTAGTCGATTCAGAGCCAGATGAACCGGCTCTGTCATGAGCCGCTGCTGGGAGAGATGCAACTGCTACACCTGTAAGCAGGGTTGCGGCGGCCGCTATTGCGATTTTTGATTTTGTCTTCATTTCGATCCTGTCTGTTGGGGACATTTCCGAAGGTATTCAGTATTTGAAAACGAAGTTGGAAAAGCCAGTATCTGCGCACCAACCTGCCAGCTCACTCTCAGTTATGAGAGTTGTCTGGGAGTTGTCTGTTAGAGAAAGCGCCAGCGCTTTAGTTCCCAACCAAATTTGATTGAGAGCAAGCGAACCAAAATAATCAGGCCGCTACCGGCCAAAAGCGTGATGGTGGTTGGAACCGACAGCGCATCGAGCAACACAACAACCCAGCCACCGGCAAAAGCAATAACTGCGTATGGCTGGTGATCGTGGAAGGCTCTTGGTACTTCATTTACCAATACATCTCTAAAGACACCGCCAACCACTGCGGTAATCACTCCCATCAGGACAGAAACCAAAGGGCTGCTACCTAGTTCAAGAGCAATGTGAGTTCCACCTGCGGTAAAGATTCCAAGACCAATGGCATCTGGAACCAAGATTGCGCGCTCAGTTAGCTCCATGTGCCGGGAGCGGAAGAAGAATGGCAATGCAGCTGCCAGGCCGATTAGTGCCCAAACCCAAAATTCTTGCTCGACCCAGAAGAATGGCTTGCGCTCTAAAAGCACGTCTCTAAGAGTTCCGCCACCGAAAGCGGTTACGAAAGACACCATTACAACGCCAACCAGATCAAAGTGCTTTCTGGCCGCTTCAATCACACCCGATAGCGCAAATGCGATAACGCCGAGCACCTCTAGGGCAATCACGAATGTGTTGAGTGTCAACGTATCTCCTATAGCTGCCGAAGGCTGGAGATTCTAAAAGCCTTGGGGCTTGTAACGAGTTGTGAGATTAGCAGAGAAATAAGCCCGCGGTAAGGGGTGGGTGGGTAGACTTACCCCCACTGCTAAAGATGGCGAGAGCGGACTAATTGAGCTTTCTGGACAAGGTTGAAAAGCGCATTGAGACGAGCATTGGCTCTGTCTTTGCGCGTTTGAGCAAAGCCGAATTACAGCCTGTCGAACTCACCCAGGCGATCCGATCAACCATGGATCAGGCTGCCGCTGCGGTCGATAAAGACCGAGTGCTGGTGCCACACATTTACAAGATTCTGATTTCACCAATCGACCTGCCAAGAATTACCCCTGGGATTCTCAGCGCTGTTCAGCTTGAGGTTTCCAAATACGCCGCCAAGCAGGGTTACCGACTAGCCAGCAATCTAGAACTGCAGCTAGCTCCAGACCACCACGTTCCGCGTGGCCAGGTAAAGGTTGGCTATGCGGTGCTGAACCAGTCAGTCAGCTGGACGCCTGCGCTAATTGTTGATGGCAAGCGAATCTCACTGAAGACCGGTGTGACAACCGTTGGTCGTGAAGAAGTGGCAGATATTGCAATTGACGATCGTGGGCTAAGCCGTATCCACTTTGAAATTGCTTGGAACGGTGAGGTCGCTGCAATTAGAGACCGCCAGTCCACCAACGGAACCTTTGTTGATGACAACCGAATTTCGGAGGTCGTGCTTCGTTCGGGCAATGTCATCAAGGCCGGTCGTAGCGAATTTGAATTCGAACTAAGTGCGAATGCGCAGGTGGATGCATGAGTGAACTAGCGCTCTTTTTGGTCCGAATTGGTTTTGTTGCGGTGCTTTGGATCTTTATCCTCAGCCTGCTTTCGGTTATCCGTGCCGACCTCTACGGTCGCCGAGTAATCAGCAAGATTGCTAAGCAGAATGCCCCGGCTCTTGCTGGCGGTGGATCGGTTGCCGGATCAGTAGCCAGCCTCGGTATTGAAGATGGTGAGGTCTTTGACCCAACCCAGATTGCAATGCTCACCGGAAGAACCGCTGGAACTTCTATCGACATCGCGGGTAAGCGAGAGCTACTAATAGGTAGAGGTGCAAGCTGTGACGTTGTGATCTCGGATGAGTTCGCATCGAATATGCACTCCAAGCTGGTTTTGGTTGGCGAAGACTGGGTGCTGCAGGATCTCAACTCAACCAACGGCACTTACCTAGATGGCAGAAAAGTAACCACCCCGGCAACCATTCGTCAGGGTGCAACCATTCGAATCGGCACGACTACCTTCGAGTTGAGGTAATTAGCCTTGTCGGTTAAATCCATCTCCTATGCGGCTAGCGACATTGGCAAGCACCGCAGTTCGAATCAGGACTCTGGCTATGCCGGTTACCAACTGTTTTTCGTCGCCGACGGCATGGGTGGCCATGCCGGTGGTGACATTGCTTCCGCCATTTCCTCGCAGCGCGTAGCTCTCACCGATGCTCGCTACGAGAGCACCGAGGAAGCCATCGAGTCGATTCGCACCGGAATCTTAGAAGCCAACGGCATGCTGTCGGCGACTGTGGCAGACCACCCAGAGCTTGAGGGAATGGGAACCACCTTCTCTGGAATGCTGCTGCACGGATCCCAAATCATCACCGCACACATTGGTGACTCCAGGATTTACCGCGCTAGAGATGGCGAAGTTACGCAGATCACCGCGGATCACACCTTCGTGCAAAAGCTGGTTGACCTAGGGCGAATCACACCTGAGGAGGCTCTGGTTCACCCAAGACGCAGCGTCTTGATGCGCGTTTTGGGAGATGTCTCCGGTGAACCGGAAATTGATATTGCTCTGCACGATGCGCTGCCTGGGGATCGCTGGCTGCTCTGCAGTGATGGTCTAAGTGGTGTGGTTCCAGACAGCGTCATGGATCGCATCCTCACCTCAAGAATCCCAACCGAAGAAGTTGCGGAGCTTTTGGTTGGAGAGGCCTTGGAGTTTGGCGCTCCAGACAACGTCACCGTCGTGATTGTTGATTTGGTGCG
>JBEGUQ010000057.1:0-4962 GCA_041178805.1 Actinomycetota bacterium | reverse complement strand
AAGGGCGAAGCTGGAACCGGCGACGTTTCTGAGGCAACCAAGCACATCCGCACCATCTTGTCTGAGGTCCGTGCGCTTTCAGCCAAGACTGACGACGAGCTTTACGTTGCAGCCAAAGAGCTACAGGCTCCATACCAGCTGGTCAAGCAGGTTGCACACACTGGCAAGCTTCCAGTGGTGCTATTCGTTGCCGGTGGTGTGGCAACCCCAGCCGATGCCGCAATGATGATGCAGCTTGGTGCAGACGGCGTATTTGTTGGTTCTGGAATCTTCAAGAGCGGCAACCCAGCAGCCCGCGCAGCGGCGATTGTCAAAGCAACCACTTTCTACGATGACCCTAAGGTGATCGCAGAGGTTAGCCGTGGTCTAGGTGAAGCAATGGTCGGTATCAACGTAAACGACCTTCCAGCACCTCACCGCCTGAGTGAGCGTGGTTGGTAGTTGCTAGTTGGCGTCCTAGCCCTTCAAGGTGACTGGCGAGAGCACAAGCTTTTACTAGAGCGACTCGGGGCAGAAGTTTTGCCAGTCAGACGCGCTGAAGAGCTTGATCGCGTTGACGCTCTGGTTATTCCTGGCGGCGAATCAACCGCAATGTCAAACCTTGCCAAGAGCTTTGGCCTATTCCCAGCCCTTCGCGAATTCGTAAAGCACAAACCGACACTTGGAACTTGCGCCGGTTTGATCATGCTTTCCGACAAGGTTCAGGGTGCTGTTGAAGGCCAGGAGTTTGTCGGGGGATTGGACATCGAATCTTCTCGAAACGCCTACGGCGGGCAAAGCTATAGTTTCGAGGCGGATGTTGAGATCTCAGGGGAGTCAGAGCGAGTTGCGTTCATACGAGCCCCTAGAATTTTGGCGGTAGGAAAAGCAGAGGTGATTGCTTCTCTAAAAGGTGAACCGGTTGCAGTTAGACAGGGGAACCTCTTTGGAGCAACCTTTCACCCGGAGATTACCGGTGGCATCAAACTGCACTCGCTTTTCCTAGAAAGCATTAGCTAAGAAGAGGGATTCATGTCAGGCCATTCCAAATGGGCAACAACCAAGCACAAAAAGGCAGCTAACGATTCCAAGCGCGCCAAGCTCTGGGCAAAACTGATCCGAAACATTGAAGTTGCCACCCGCACCGGCGGAGCCGACATCGAGGGTAACCCAACACTTTATGACGCGGTCTACAAGGCCCGTAAGAATTCTGTTCCGAGCGACAACATTGACCGAGCGATCAAGCGTGGTTCTGGCGCTTTGGGAGATGCCGCCGACTACACCAACATCATGTATGAGGGTTACGGCCCAAACGGCATCGCAATCCTTATCGAGTGTTTGACCGACAACAAGAACCGCTCAGCTGCTGAGGTTAGAACTGCAGTCACTAAGAATGGTGGCACCATGGCGGACCCAGGTTCAGTGTCCTATCAGTTTGCCCGCAAGGGTGTAATCGTTGTTGTAGACGGCGCTAACGAGGACGCAATCCTTGAAGCGACTATCGAGCACGATGTTGAGGACCTTTCAGCTAATGGAGACGGCTTTGTCCTTACCTGTGACCCATCCTCAATGGTGGATGCTCGTGCGGCATTGCAGTCGGCAGGTATCGACTACGAATCCGCTGACGTTGAGTTCGTCTCATCAATGAAGATTCAGGCAGATGCCGAGACTGCAAATAAGGTCATCAAGATGATCGACGCGATCGAAGACCTAGATGACGTGCAGAGCGTTTATACCAACATGGACATCTCAGCAGAGGTACTAGCAGCGCTAGAGGCCTAATGGCAATCATTCTTGGTGTTGACCCCGGCCTTACCCGCTGTGGGTTTGCATTGATTGACACCGCAAAGAATGAAGCGCTTGACTTCGGCATGTATCAATCTCTTCCAACTAGTGACGCTAGAGACCGAGTTGGAGCGATCGCTTCGGAACTTAGGAATTTGGTTGCACTTCACAAACCCGAAATGATCGCCCTAGAGCGAGTCTTCGCCCAAGCAAACCTTCGATCAGTTATGGGTGTCGCACAAGTCTCAGGTACTCTGATGGCAATCGCCTACGAGGCCAAGATCCCACTGCAGTTCTTTACGCCGAGCGAAGTAAAAGCTGCGGTGACCGGCAACGGGCGAGCCACCAAGGATCAGGTCGCCATGATGGTAACCAGGATTCTTAAGCTCAAGGAAGTGCCTAAACCTGCTGACGTTGCGGATGCTCTGGCGGTCGCTCTCTGCGCATCTAAGCGCGGTGTTGCAGTAGGCACTTCTGCACAGCAACAGTGGGTCGCGGCGGCCAAAAAGGCATCTCGCCGACTAGGTTAGGTTCGTGATTGAACTTCTATCTGGGCGCGTATCAAGGCTTGCTTCAGACTCCCTAACCCTCAGTGTTGGTGGAGTTGGCTTCCGCGTCGCAATCACCCCTCGATTTTCACTGAAACTAAAGCAGAATCAAGAGCTTGAGTTAGTCACTCGCCTCGTTGTGCGAGAGGATGACCTCTCACTCTTCGGCTTTGAAAACGTAGGGGAGCAGGAGGCGTTCGACCTGCTTTGCTCGGTCAGTGGCATCGGACCAAAGCTGGCAATGACAGTTCTAAGCGGCATGGATTCCCAAGAGATCGCCAACGCCGTCAACGCTCAAGATGACGCAGCATTTAGAGCTGTGTCCGGTATCGGACCAAAGACCGCAAAGCTCATTGTCATTTCACTCGCCAATAAGGTTGGACTGTCTTCTGCAACACCACGTTCAAAGGTTCTGGAAGCGCTATTGCAGCTAGGTACTGATGAGGCTCTTGCGAGAGAAATACTGGCTCAAATTCCTGAGAACCTAGATAACTCAGCGGCACTAAAGCAGGCACTTGCGCTGCTCGGAAAATCGAAGTTGAGTGACCGATGATTGAACCCACCCCTGATGAGAGAGAAGTCGAGCAGACGCTTCGGCCTTCTAACCTCAGCGAGTTTGTCGGTCAGAAAAAGGTAGTGAGCCAGATCGAGCTTCTAATCTCGGCCGCAAAGCTTCACAATCGAACCCCTGATCACATCCTTCTAGCTGGCCCTCCAGGCCTTGGCAAGACCACGCTTGCAATGATCGTGGCCCAAGAGTCCAATCGCACACTACGACTGACCTCCGGGCCTGCTATCCAATCCTCGGGCGATCTGGCATCAATGCTTTCCGCCTTGGAAACCGGTGATGTGCTCTTTATTGACGAAATTCACCGCATGTCTAGAAGCGCTGAAGAGATGCTTTACCTAGCAATGGAGGACTTCCGAGTAGACGTCATGGTCGGAAAAGGCCCTGGGGCGACCTCCATCTCCTTGGACATCTCACCATTCACGCTGGTAGGAGCGACTACTCGCAGCGGAATGCTTCCTACGCCGCTGAGAGATCGATTCGGCTTTACTGCGTTCCTTGAGTTCTACGACACTGACGAACTATCCGGCGTCATAGATAGATCTGCCAAGCGCTTGGGCATAGATCTTTCACCTGAGGCGATTGTTGCATTGGCGCAACGATCAAGAGGAACACCTCGCATTGCTAATCGCCTGCTTCGCAGGGTCAGAGACTTCGCAGCTGTGAATGACCACACCACTGTTGATTTAGGATCTGTAGCGGGTGCCATGGCGCTGTTCGAGATTGACAGCCAGGGCCTTGACCGCGTTGATCGCCAAATCCTTCGACTGCTGGCCACTCAGTTTGCAGCCAAGCCAGTCGGACTGAGCACCTTGGCGGTTGCCATCGGCGAAGAGCCGGACACGATTGAAGCGGTTATCGAGCCATATCTAATAAGAATCGGGTTTATTCAGCGCACTTCCAGGGGTCGAGAAATTACCCAAGCTGGAATCCAGCACATTAGCCAGAGCTAGAGCGAAATCCAGCCAGACCGCCTATAATTTCGGGGGACCTGTTCGGTAAGGAAAAACCTTGGATTACATTCTGCTTGGCGTGCTCGCCGTAATGATTTTGCTATTGGTTCAACAGAACCGTAAGCGCAAGAAGGATGCAGAGAGCTTGCTCTCCTCGCTAGCAGTTGGAGCCAGCGTCATTCTTCACTCTGGCATCAAGGGCACCGTTACCGAAATCAATGGCGATGACATCGTCATCGAGTCAACCCCTAAGACCAAGCTGGTAGTCGTAAAGGCCGCTGTTCGCGCCATTGCTCCAGCAGTAGTAGAAGAAAAGTAACCATGGCAGAGAACACAACGTCACAATCAGCCAAGCGCAAGCTTGGTTGGATCGGAGGCATTGCTGCCTTCTTCGCCGGACTAATTATTTGGGGCGTCGCAACCGGTCAGACCGGAGCGGCCTATTCACCTGAACTCGCGCTTGACCTTCAGGGTGGAACATCAATCATCTTGACTCCGACCCTTGCCGATGGCGAGACGGTAGACCAGGAGCAGCTAACCCAGGCGCTTGAGATCATTCGCCAGCGTATTGACGGCAGTGGTGTTGGTGAAGCTCAGGTAAGCATCCAGGGCGAGCAGAACATTCTGGTTTCGATTCCAGGCACCCCTGACGCAAATACCCTTCAGCTAATCAAGGCATCTGCGCTGTTGGAATTCCGTCCGGTAATCACCTTTGCTGCAAACGTTCCTTCTACCGAGTCCGCAGCCGTTGATTTCTCTTCGCTTTCCGATACTCCAATCGCAACTCCTGCAAACGCTTCTGACGCGTTGTGGGTAACCGAGAAGGTAAAGGCTCAGTTCGAGGCTTTGGACTGCACCCAGACTTTCCGCAGCGCTGGCCAGGTGGATGACCCAGCCCTTCCTCTTGTCACCTGTGATGACAGTTCGGGCTACAAGTACATCCTTGGACCAGTTGAGGTATTTGGACTAAACGTCTCCAACGCTTTCGCTGGAACTGTAACCACTCAGACCGGTGCAAGCACCAACGACTGGGCAGTAAACCTTGAGTTTGATGCAGAAGGTACTTCGGCATTTGGAGCCGTGACCGCTCGTTTGTTTACTCTTCCTTCGCCGCAGAACCAGTTCGCCA
>JBEGUQ010000056.1:0-4993 GCA_041178805.1 Actinomycetota bacterium | reverse complement strand
CGAACCTTGAAACCGGACTCTTCTAAGACTTCTCGAACAGCGGTCTGTGGAAGCTGCTCACCTGGATCGAGCTTGCCCTTTGGGAAACCCCAGTCCTTGTAGACCTCGCGGTGCACCAGAGCGACCTCTAGTTTTCCAGCTTCCTCACGCCAGCAAACAACTCCTGCTGCGTAAATTGTCACTAGCGACTGCGCTTTCTATCAAGAGTGCGCTGCATCAAAACGTCTTGCATGTCGCTTAGCTTCTCACCCATCACATTGTGAGTCTCACGAGCCCAAGCGCCGTTGGCCTTGAGTTCCCAAACTGCAACCGATTCGCTCATGCCCAAATCGAAGATCTCGTGAAGCTGGCGAATCTGATCAGACTGAGTGATCTTCACCAGTGCCTCGACTCTACGGTCAAGATTGCGGTGCATCATGTCTGCGCTTCCGATAAAGATGTCTGGGTCGCCGGCATTGTCGAATGCAAAAATACGGCTGTGCTCTAGGTAACGCCCAAGGACAGAGTGAACCTTGATGTGATCTGATAGTCCTGGAACGCCAGGGCGCAAAGCACACATTCCACGAACCAAAACCTCAACCGAAACGCCAGCCTTCGATGCTCGGTAAAGCTCGTCGATGATTTGTTCATCAACCAAAGAGTTCATCTTGAAGCGAATGCGGCCTGCGTTACCCGCTTGCTGGTGGGCAATCTCGCGTCTAATGCGCTCGGTTAGACCTTCGCGAACTCCGTTTGGTGAAACCAGAAGGCTCTTGTATTGCAACGCCTGGGTGTGACCAGAAAGCTGGTTGAAGAGCTTGGTTAGATCTTCTCCAACCGCAGGACGACTGGTTAGTAGACCCAGGTCCTCGTAGTAACGAGCGGTCTTTGGGTTGTAGTTTCCGGTCCCGATGTGGCAGTAACGGCGAAGTGTCGAGCCTTCCTGGCGGATAACCAAAGACAGTTTGCAGTGAGTCTTGAGCCCGACGATTCCGTAAACCACGTGAACGCCAGCCGCCTCAAGCTTTCGAGCCCATGCGATGTTGTTCTGCTCATCGAATCTGGCCTTAATCTCAACCAGAGCCAAAACCTGCTTGCCAGCTTCTGCGGCGTCAATCAGCGCATCAACAATTGGAGAGTCACCGCTGGTTCGATAAAGGGTTTGCTTGATTGCCAATACCTGCGGATCAGCAGCAGCCTGCTCTAAAAATGCCTGGACGCTGGTGGCAAAAGTCTCATATGGGTGGTGCACCAAAATCTCGCGCTCGCGAATGGCCGCAAATATATCTGCAGCTTCATCCGACTCTGATTCCAAGTATCGGTTGGTGGTGATTTGGTGAGGTTCAAAGTGAAGCTCTGGTCGGCGCATAAATGCAATCGCGGTGAGGCTCTTTAGGTCAAGTGGCTCAGCTAGGTGGTAAACATCGCTGGCTTCAACATCTAGCTCGCGCTGCAAAAGGTTTAGCACCTGCTGGTCGATGTCCTCGGCAACCTCAAGCCTCACCGGGGGACCAAAACGTCTGCGAAGCAATTCTTTCTCGAGCTGAATCAGAAGGTTTTCGCCATCCTCTTCATCGACTTCAAGGTCTTCATTTCTGGTTACGCGGAAGGCGTGGTGCTGCAGCACTTCCATGCCTGGGAAAAGTTCTGACAGGAATGCACCCATCACATCTTCAAGTGGAACAAAGCGGTTGGTTGAGCCCGGGACCGGCACGAAGCGAGGTAGAAGTGGCGGAACCTTCACGCGTGCAAAGTGCTCCATGCGGTTGGTCGGGTTGCGAAGCACAACCGCAAGGTTTAGGGAAAGTCCAGAGATGTAAGGAAACGGGTGAGCCGGGTCAACAGCCAAAGGAGTTAGAACCGGAAAAACCTGATCCTGGAAGTACTGCTCTAGGCCAGCTCGCTCTTCTTGATTCAGTGCAGACCAGTGCTCAATCTGCACGCCGTTTACCGCCAGCTCGGGGCTGATCTTGTCCCTAAACAGCGCAGCGTGACGGGCCTGAAGGTCCTTTGTCTTGGCAGAAATTTGAGCTAGAACATCACGTGGTGCAAGTCCGGAAGCGGAGTTCACGGCAATTCCGGTGGCGATTCTTCGCTTTAGTGACGCGACTCGAACCATGAAGAATTCATCCAGGTTGGATGCAAAAATGCTCAGAAAGTTGACACGTTCTAGAAGTGGAATGGACTCATCTTCGGCCAGCTCTAAGACCCTGCGGTTGAAATCCAACCAGCTCAATTCGCGATCTAGAAATCTGTCCGCAGGTAAATCCGGCTGGGACTCTGGGAGAAAAATCGCGGTGGTCTCTTCTGACATGTTCTCTATCTTGGCAGTTTTGGGTTAGCGGAAGGTTAACTATTCGCTTCCGTGGCCTTGCGGATCAAGTCGGTAACCAACGTTTCGAACCGTCCCAATTAGCGATTCGTATTCACCAAGTTTCGCTCTGAGTCTTCTGACGTGAACATCAACAGTTCTTGTGCCACCGAAGTAGTCGTAGCCCCAAACTTCGCTCAGGAGTTGCTCCCTGGTGAAGACTCGGTTTGGGTTTTCGTTCAGGTATCGCAAAAGCTCAAACTCTTTGAAGGTTAGATCCAACGTGCGGCCTGAGATCTTTGCCGTGTAACTGGTGTCATCAATGCTCAAGCCCGAATCTATTTCCGCCTGCTCAATAATCTTTTGGCTGATTGTCGATGCCAAGCGAATTCGAACATCAACTTCTCCAAGTGATGCGTTGTCAAAGATAAAGTCTGTGAGACCCCAGTCAGCATTCACCGCAGCCAGCGAGGCTTCAGTCACTACCAAAACCAAAGGCTTCGACCAGCTCGCGGCAAGCAAGATTCGCGCCATTGACTTGGCATTGGCTAGATCAGTACGGCAATCCAACAGGGTTATGTCGTGTCTTGGGGCTGAAACCAATTGAGAAGCATCAAAACCGATTTGCACTACCTGGTGACCGAGGATTTCTAGCTGTGGAAGTGGGTTTTCCCGCGCGGGGCTGATTGCCAAAATAACAGCCATCTGCCCACCCTTCGCTTTGCAAAATGATACCGAGGATTCGCGCCCCACACAGATAGAGTTCTTTTGTGACTAAGCAGTGGCTGCAGATAATCCTGATCTGGATCGGTGTATTGGCAGCTTCGCTGTATGCGATGACGATTCCTGAGCTGGATTTGCGCTTTTTAGTCTTCTCCACAATCGCAGCCGCAGCAATTGCATTGGTCAGCATTGAGCACCTAATTTCCTCGACGGCAAAGAACACCGTGAGACAGCAGGTTTACGTCTCAGCCGGCACGATTGTGATTTTGGGAACCATGACTGTTTTGTCTTTGCTGAGTTAGACTTATCGCATGCTTTTGGCCTTAGAAATTTTCTTTACCGGACTGTTGGTGCTGGCTTCCTTGGCGATTGCCGGAGTCTCAGCACTTGTGCTTTTCAAGCTATTCAAGGGGCAGCGCTAATTTGTTCGTCATCCCCGATGACCTTCCTATTGAGCTAACCCCGTTCACATTCCTGCTGGGTAGCTGGCGCGGCACTGGCGTAATTAGTTACCCAATTGGCGATGAGCCGGCCAAAGAATTTGAATTCAGCCAAACCATGAGCTTTATCCCGGTTGGTTCGCGTGTGGAGTTTCGCTCTGACGTCACAGACTTGGCTGGCAATCCAATCTCTAACGAGCGAGGTTTTTGGTCTCTATCTAGACCTGCCTCAGCATCAGATTCAGGACCAGGCCTTTTGCCTGGAGACGGCAGCCCACTACTAACCGTGCGCGAGGACCTTGAGCTGTGGCGTAATTCCAGCGGCGGATTCGACATCGAGGCACTAATCATTCAGCCATCTCAGGTTGCAGAGCTTTACTTTGGCCACATCAAGGGTGCTCGCGTCGACATTGCAACCGATGCGGTTTTGCGGTCGCCAAATGCGAAGGATTACGCCGCCGGTCAGCGCATGTTTGGTCTCGTTGAAGGCGCACTGCTTTGGGCTTGGGATATGGCTGCCCACGGCCAGCCGCTGAAGTCTCACGCGTCCGCGCGACTTGAGCGCCATGACTAAGCACTTTGGCAATCCAATAAACGAGCAGCGTTTATTGCTTGAGGGTAAAGCTGTTGTAAAGCGTGTTGACCAGCAGGTACTTTCGCTAACCGGCGAGGACGCTTTGAGCTGGCTCCACTCGATAACTTCGCAAAATGTGAAAAACCTAAAGCCTGGTGAATCAACCGAGACCTTGGTACTAAGTCCAAATGGTCACATCGAGCACCAAATCAAGGTAATAACTTTTGATGACGGTCTGTATTTAATCGTGAATTCCGAAAAAGTACAGGCACTGATTCTTTGGCTAAACCAAATGCGCTTTCGCTCCAAGGTCGCGATCTCAGAGAGCGACTTGGTTGTTTGGGGATGTTTTAGAGATCTTGGGCTTAGCGAACTTGTATGGGTTGATGGGTTCGATAGTGAGCCTAAGGGCTCAGTCCGGTACTCGTTGCAGGTGGAGAGTTTCCCTTATCGCGAGTATTTACTAGCCCCTGGAGTAGTTCCTGAATTGGCCGAGGCAGGACTATTGGCATTTGAAGCGCTTCGCATTGCTGCCGGTAGACCAGAGATTACAGATATCGATGAGCGATCTCTCCCACACGAATATGACTGGTTGGCACCTGCGGTGCACCTAAGTAAGGGCTGCTACCGCGGTCAGGAGACCGTTGCAAAGGTTCACAATCTGGGTCACCCTCCCCGTCGCTTGGTGGTGCTGAACCTGGAAGTTGGAGACACGCTAGCGAATCCGGGCGAAGAGATTTTCTACCAGGGCAAATTGGTTGGCAAAGTCCTGGCAGGCGGCCTGCATTATGACTCCGGTTCTTTAGCCCTCGGGTTGGTGAATCGAAACACTCCCTACCTCGATCTTGAAGTTTGCAATATGACTGCATCGCAACGAGTGCTAGTTCCTGCCGATGCCGGTAAGGCAGCTAACCTGCCTCGCCCAAGTGCTTTCAAGCTCAGCGGTAAGAAGTGACCGAGATAATC
>JBEGUQ010000055.1:0-5001 GCA_041178805.1 Actinomycetota bacterium | reverse complement strand
AGCTTGTTGTCGGCGTTCTCTCGAACTGCGCAGGTGTTGAAGACAACGAGGTCAGGATCTACGTCTTCGGCCTTTACGTAGCCGGCTGATTCGAGCAAGCCAGAGATTCGTTCAGAGTCGTGAACGTTCATCTGACAGCCGTAAGTGCGGACTTCGTACGTAAGTGACATAGCCCGTGAATTTTACTCTGACTGCTCTAGGTCCCGCAGAATTCTTGATACCAGGGTGCCGGAGAAGCCCCGGCGCATTAGAAACCCCATAAGCCTGCGCTTGCGGACTTCCGGTGCCAGCGAAGAGAGCTGCTGGTAACGCTTTTTGGCCATGGAGTAAGCGGTCTTATCTTCGAGTTCCTGATCAATCACGCTCAAGGCGTCTTCAGCATCCTCTGCGCTGACCCCTTTTTGCTTCAACTCACGAGAGATGACCGACTTTGACTTACCTGCGATGGCAATTCTGGAATTTACGAAAGCCCTCGCGAAGGCGGCATCGTCGATGAGCTGCGCCTCCGTGAAGCGATCCAAGACAGCGTTTGCAATCTCTTCCGGGATCTCGCGTTTTTTCAAGATGTTCGCTAACTGGTAGCGAGTTTTCATGGAACGAGAAAGCTGGAACAGCAGGACGTTTTTCGCCCGCTGCTCCAGCTTTTCGTTACTAGGTTCGTTAGGCATCGTTTGCGGCCTTGGCGACCTCTGGGGCCTCCTCGGCTGGCAAGTCTGCTACTGCGCGAGGCACGCCAATGCCCTGCTTGTGCCTAATCTTCTTCTCGATGGTGTCTGCAATCTCTGGGTTCTCCTTGAGGAAGCGACGGGAGTTTTCCTTACCCTGGCCAAGCTGCTCACCATCGAAGGTGTACCAGGCGCCGGACTTCTTTACGATGTCCTGCTCGACACCGAAGTCGATTAGACCACCTTCGCGAGAAATACCCTCACCAAACATGATGTCAAATTCGGCCTGCTTGAAAGGCGAGGCCAGCTTGTTCTTCACAACCTTGACGCGAGTGCGGTTGCCGACTGCATCGGTACCTTCTTTTAGAGTTTCAATTCTGCGGATATCCAAACGAACCGAAGCGTAGAACTTCAGCGCTTTTCCACCCGCAGTGGTCTCAGGAGAACCGAAGAACACACCAATCTTTTCGCGCAGCTGGTTGATAAAGATTGCGGTGGTGTTGGTGTTACTTAGAGCGCCGGTCAGCTTTCTAAGTGCTTGAGACATCAGACGGGCCTGAAGACCAACGTGAGAGTCACCCATCTCACCTTCGATTTCAGCCCTAGGAACCAAAGCGGCAACCGAGTCAATAACGACTACATCGATCGATCCCGAACGGATCAGCATGTCTGTAATTTCCAAAGCCTGCTCACCAGTGTCAGGCTGGCTGACCAAAAGTGCGTCAATGTCGACTCCCAAAGCCTTTGCGTACTCCGGGTCCAGCGCGTGCTCTGCGTCGATGAATGCTGCAATGCCACCGTTCCGTTGGGCGTTCGCAATTGCGTGCAAAGCCAAAGTGGTCTTACCGGATGACTCTGGACCGTAGATCTCAACGATTCGACCCTTTGGCAAACCGCCAATACCCAGGGCTACGTCTAGGGCGATCGAGCTGGTGGAAATCGCCTCGATCGGAGCGCGCTCTTCGCTGCCCAATCGCATAACCGAACCCTTACCGAACTGGCGGTCGATCTGTGCTAGCGCGGTATCTAGCGCTTTCTCTCTGTCGGATGCACTTGGCATTTTCTACCTCTTTCTTTAGCTCCCTAGAAGCTAATTCGTAGGTCTGACTTTTTAGAGTTCAACCACTTTGCTGTTGATAACTCGTAGGTTTTGACCTATCTAGATAGAACACTAGATGTTCGAACAAAATTTCGAATGATTTATTCGGCGTGTCTTTTCTTTAGCGGAAGTCCGCTCCAACGCTCTTTAGGAACAGATTGCTGTTTGCACAGCTCTAGCCAGATTTCCTTTGGGTCAACCCCTGCACGAATCAGTTCGTCCGCGGTTTGGTCTTGGAAATGGTGCAATCGAAAATCTTTGAGTAGAACCTGGGCAAATTGAGCCCCGAACTCATCGTGCAGAAGCTGGTGAAACTGACTTAGCTTCAAAACTTCGACTGAGAGTAAAGCCCTGCTTCTGTCATGAAGGCGTCTGGCACGGTGTCAGGGATGTAGGTGTCGTCAAGGTAAATGCCCTCAACTGATGCGACTCGATCTGAAACTTCGCGCATGACGACAGACAGCGGAACCTCTAGTGCGTCGGCTACCGACGCAAGGATTTCGGAAGAAACCTCCTTCTGGCCGCGCTCGACCTCGGATAGGTAACCAAGTGCGACAGAAGCCTTCGCAGCTACCTGACGAAGAGTCTGGCCGCGACGAAGTCGGTGTGAACGCAGAACGTCACCAATTTCTTGCCTTAGTAGTACCAAAGGGTTTTCCTCCTGGAAAGTAACCTAGCGGTTGATTCAGACAAATTTACATTTGCTAGCTGAATGTTTCCTGATTCTCAACCAAATATGGCCTGGATTTCATCCTCAATTGCAGCCAGAGCGCTTGCCACGGTGGCAGCCCTAACTTCGGATCTGGTGCCTTGCAGGTTCAACCCGACAGCGCGTGAGCCTCTGGAGGATGAAATGCCCAAGAAGACTGTCCCAGCTTCGTGATTTCCCACCGGAGTTGGGCCAGCGACTCCGGTGGTCGAGACTCCAATAACGCTCTCGATGTCTTTTGAAGATTCCCGTGCGAACTTTTCCCTGACGTTTCTCGCAAGAGAAATACCAACCTCTGGATCGATCGCCGTTCGGGTTTCAATAAGTCTTGGGTCGACCCTGAGCAGGTTCACTTTGATTTCATCTTGGTAGCAAATCACTCCCCCAAGCAAAAACCCTGAGGCTCCAGGCTCGGTTGCTAATTCAGAACTCAAAAGGCCTGCGGTTAGCGATTCAGCGGTGGCAATAAACAAGCCGTGTTGAATTAGCCGCTGACCTAAAGTCACTTGGCCGGCCTGAGGTACTGAATTCCGGTGTACCAGGTAATGACCACGGCCATGGTGATGACAGCCTGTGTGAGCCAGCCCCACCAAGCACCCAAGAAGTCAAATGGTGCAACCGCCATAGATACGCCGATGATTTGAATCACAGTCTTGAACTTGCCACCACCAGATGCAGCAATCACTCTTCGCTTGGCAACTGCCAACCGGTAAACCGTGATTCCGAACTCTCGAATCAGGATGGCCACGGTTGCCCACCAAGGCACAGCGCCCTGAATCGATAGCACAATCAAAGCGCCCGACAGAAGAGCCTTGTCTGCAATTGGGTCGAGAATTTTGCCGAGATTGGTGACGAGATTGCGCTTGCGCGCAATAGCACCGTCAATACCGTCGGTTGATGCGGCCAGAACCAATAGAACCAGCGCAATCATTCGATCAGCAAAAGAGTCCCAGCCGATCATGATCAGCCACAACACGAGTGGCACCATCAGGATTCGAACTGAGGTGATGATGTTTGGAGTTTGCCGATAGAGGAAAGATCTAGAAGTCATCTCGCCTACCGGTTAGTTGCCAAGCATCTTCATCGCCCTCATCGTCGTCACCGGGCAAATCACCCTCAAACACCGCTGAGGTAGCCCCGGAGAGCTTTGCTAGAAGCTGAGGGAGCTCATCTGGTTTGACCAGTACATCTCTCGCCTTTGAACCCTCTGAAGGCCCCACGATTCCCCTGGATTCCATTAGGTCCATAAGTCTTCCGGCCTTGGCAAAACCCACCCTGAGCTTGCGCTGCAGCATAGAAGTCGAGCCAAACTGCGAATTGACGACCAAATTGGTGGCCTGAAGCAATAGATCCAAGTCGTCGCCGATGTCGCTGTCCACCACGCGGGTTTGAGCAACCACGGTCACATCGCTGCGGTATTCGGGCTCCATTTGAGCCTTCACGTGGTTCACGATTCGGTGCAGCTCATCTTCTGCTATCCAAGCGCCCTGAACTCGCACCGGCTTATTTGAACCCATTGGTGCGAACAGCGCATCTCCCTGACCAACCAGCTTCTCGGCACCTGGCTGGTCCAGAATCACTCGAGAGTCGGTCACCGAGGAAACCGAGAAGGCTAGCCTCGATGGCACGTTCGCCTTGATCAAACCAGTTACGACGTCAACCGATGGGCGTTGTGTTGCAAGTACTAAGTGAATGCCCGACGCTCTAGCCAACTGCGTAATTCTCACGATCGAGTCTTCAACATCACGAGGAGCCACGATCATTAGGTCAGCGAGCTCATCGACAACTACCAACAGGTATGGGTAAGGCTGCAATTCACGGCGAGAGTTTTCCGGCATCTTGACTTCGCCGGCAACGATTGCTCGGTTGAAGTCGTCGATGTGCTTAAAGCCAAAACTTGCTAAGTCGTCGTATCGGGAATCCATTTCCTTCACAACCCACTGCAGCGCTTCTGCGGCTTTCTTAGGGTTTGTGATGATTGGCGTTACAAGGTGAGGAACCCCCTGGTAGGCCGAAAGCTCAACTCGCTTTGGATCGATTAGCACCATGCGGACCTCTGATGGCTTTGAGCGCATCAAGATCGAAGTAATCATGGAGTTCACAAATGAGGACTTACCGGCACCGGTTGCTCCAGCCACCAAAAGGTGAGGCATCTTGGCCAGATTCGCTACCAGGTAGCCGCCTTCGACGTCTTTTCCAACGCCGATTGTTAGCGGATGCGTGCTGTTAGCCGCATTTTTGCTGCGAAGAACATCTCCGAGCGAAACGGTCTCTCGATCGGTGTTCGGGATCTCAATTCCGATTGCACTCTTGCCAGGAATCGGAGCCAGGATTCGCACTTCGTTGGAAGCCACCGCGTAGGAGATGTTGTTGGAAAGCCTGGTTACCGCTTCAACCTTGACACCAGGAGCCAGCTCTACTTCGTATCGAGTAACTGTTGGTCCACGTTGGAATCCAGAGACTCTTGCTTCAACATCAAATTCCTTGAAAACGTCGTTTATTGCGGCAACGATTTGGTCATTCACCGC
>JBEGUQ010000054.1:0-5021 GCA_041178805.1 Actinomycetota bacterium | reverse complement strand
ACGTATACGCCGATTACGTTCTTGACCAAATTGCCACCGTAGCCATCAAGCTTCACGCGACCGGTGCGGTTAGAGATGTTGGAGTAGTAACCAACAACCAGGTTGCCGCCAGAGGTTGCGTAGTCAGTGAAGGTCTTTTCTTCCTGATCTGTAAGCATGTGAACCATCGGCATCAAAACCATGTCGTATTGCTTCAAGGTGGAAAGATCTGCGTAGGCAGGAACGAAGTCAACCTGAATGCCTAGCTCCCACATCGCGCGGTACCACTTGGCAACGGTCTCTGGGTAGCTCATGTCCTCGGTTGGCATGTTCGCCTGCATCATTACCCAGAACTGCTCGTAGTCATAGACCATCGCGACCTTGGCGCGATTGGTTTCATAACCAGAAAGTTCTGGGTGAGCCTTTAGAAGTGCGCCTAGTTCACTTACTTCGCGGAAGACACGGGTGTCTTCTCCGGCGTGAGGAACCATTGCGGAGTGGAAGCGCTCGGAACCTGCTTGACCCTGTCGCCACTGGAAGTACATAACTCCCTGTGAACCACGTGCCACAAAGCTCATGGCATTGCGTTTTTCTTGACCAGGGGTCTTGGCGTAGTTTCTTGGCTGCCAGTTCACTGCCGAAGAGCTGTGCTCCATCAGTAGCCACTGCTTACCGTTGGCGAATGCTCTGGTGAGGTCCGCCTGCTGAGCAAGGTCGATGTGGTTCTCAGGATCGTGCTGGGCTAGGTAGTGATCGGTTGATACGAAATCAACCTCTTGAGACCAAGCAAAGTAGTCCATCGCGTGGGTGAACTTCATGGACATGAAATTGGTGGTGATTGGGTTCTTCTTGTCGTACTTTTTGATGATGTCGCGTTCCATCTTGAATAGCTCAAGCGTCACGTCCGACGAGAAACGTCTAAAGTCCAGCTGCTGTCCAGGGTTTGGGTGAGTGCCATCCGGGGTGCGCTTTGGGACCACAATCTCTTTCCACTTGTAGTAGCGCTGTGACCAGAAGTCGGTACCCCACGCGTGGTTTAGGTCTTCAATCGAGTCGTACTTCTTCTTTAGCCAATCCACAAAAGCTGAGCGTGAGTTATCGCAGTAGCAGTAAGGGGCGTGGCAACCGTATTCGTTGTTCACGTGCCACATCACAACGGCTGGGTGCTTGGCATATCTCTTGGCAATTTGCTCAACCAGGGCGGCAGCCTTTTTGCGATAAACAGGTGATGCCGCGCAGTACTGCTGACGACCACCATGAGAAAGACGAACACCGTCAAAGTTCACAGGCAAAACATCAGGGTAAGCCAGCGTCAACCAAGCAGGCGGAGAAGCGGTTGCAGTTGCCATGTCGATACTGATGCCACCGGCGTGCAAAAGCTCCACAACCTCATCTAGCCAGGCAAAGTCGTACTTGCCTTCGCTTGGCTCAAGCTTCGCCCAGGAGAAAATACCCAGTGATACGAGGTTGACTCCCGCCTTCTGCATCAACTCGATGTCTTGCTTCCAGACAGACTTGTCCCACTGCTCTGGGTTGTAGTCGCCACCAAAGTGCAGGGTGTTTAGGTTCAGCATTTAGATTGCCTCTATCTCGATTAGGAATGCATTATCTGGGAACAAAATTGGGGCTCTAAGGCCCATTGATTGCAGGGCACTTCCGGTTAGCTCGACGCCATCGAACCACTGGACGCCTGCGCGCTGCAAGAACTTCGGCTCACCGGCTGGGAACACCGCTCGAACTCTGTAGTTCTTTGCGTCATCAAGCCCTGCAAAGCGAATGCCAGCTGGCCTTGAGCCGCCCTGGGTACCCAAAGTTACGTAGGCAAAGATTGCCCTGTTTTGATCTTTCGAGACCACACCGTGAACAAAGCTGGTCTCGTCCACGCGGTCAACCCGGACCATGGATCCTGAGTGGAGAAGGTCGCGGTTTTGCTTGTAGTAGCTAGCCCAGGTTGTTAGATGAGCAAGCTCTTCCGAGGTGCACTGAGTGATGTCCCACTCAAGTCCCGCGTGCCCAAACAACGCGGTCACTGCCCTGAAGGACAGCTCGTGAACTCGCAAGGTGGTGTGAGCCTTGGTTGGTCCAATGTGAGAACCAAGCAGCTCAGGAGGGATAGCAAACTGGGTGTAGCGCTGAATCCTTTGGCGATCGGCCGCATCATTGCAGTCCGAAGTCCAGAAGCGGTCTGCGTGCTGCGCCATACCAAGATCAATTCGCCCGCCACCTGATGCACAGGACTCAATTTCAAGACCGGGGTGGCGCTGCTTTAGCTCATCAAAGAAACGGTAGATCGCTTCGGTCTGCTTGTGGACCGCAGGGACGCCTTCGTGGGCCGGCTCCAAAATGAATTTGTTGTGATCCCACTTGATATAAGCAATGTCGTTCTCACTGAGGACTGCATCGACCTGTTCGAAAAGGTGTTTATAGGCAGCTGGATTAGTGATGTCCAAGACGTGCTGGTGCCTACCCTCTGGTGGGACTCGGTCGCCAACCTTCAAAATCCAGTCCGGGTGAGCGCGATAAACATCCGAATCGGCATTGAGCATTTCGCCCTCAAACCAAAGACCGAACTCCATGCCGCTGGCATGAACTTTTTCGATAAGCGGCCCTAGGCCCTGCGGCCAAACATCCTTTGAAACAACCCAGTCACCAAGACCCTTGAGGTCATTTCGCCTTGCACCAAACCAGCCATCATCGAGCACGAATCTTTCAACCCCTACCCCGGCTGCAACATCTGCGAGTTCAGAAAGTTTTGCTAGGTCGTGATCGAAGTAGACCGCTTCCCAAACATTGAGAGTCAATGGTCTTGGACGAATGTTCGTTGGGTGGGTTGGCCTTGAGCGCAACCAGGAGTAGATCCGGTTGGTGGTTCCGTCAATGCCGGTGCCCGAGTAGACCGCTGCAACCTCCGGAGAGGCAAAGCTCTCGCCGGCCTGCAAAATTACTTCGCCAGGCAATAGCAGCTCACCGGCTGCAATAAAGGTCCTGCCGGATTGCTGGCGTTCGATGATGTGCTTGGAGTTACCGGAAAACATGATTCCCAGTCCCCAAACCTCACCGGTCTGATATCCAGCGCCTCTAGTCATGGCGTACTGCATGATCGTGTAGTCGTGCGAACTGCGACCTTCGCGCTCCTCACGAACGAACTGGCCGGGCTGAATATCTCTGCGCTGCATTTGGCGCTCATTGACCCAGCGCCCGGTGAAGTCCATTGACTCTGCGACCTGATCTGGAAGCGGCATAAAGACATTCAGCTCATTCAGCGTGAAGGCATCTTTACCCAGGTTTGTAATGGTCTGGCTGATGCCTAGAACGCCGGCTCCCAAAAAGCGGTAAACATTGTTTACTTCGAGCTGGGCGTGTTCATCGCGACCGGTGATGGTAGCGCTGGTTCCGTTTTGCTCGACGGAGACAATTTCAAATTTCTGGGAGAAGCGCTTGCCGCTCGAGTGACCAAGCAGTGCCGGCATTCCGATGTTGCCCCTGGAGTTTTCTCGCCAGATCGATTGATACATCGGGTCATCTAGCTCGGCGTGAGCAACCGGCTCCATCGCCGCTTTGGTGTAGCTAGAGATGTCGGAAACTTGGCCGAGGGCACTACCCCAGTGCACGATTTCAGCGGTTGAGCGGGATAGGTCAATCAGCAACGACACCCCGTCTTGAGTGAGGTGAACAAAATCTGGTTTGGTCAACGTTGCATCCCTAAATCCACTGGTTTCTCTAGCTAATCTTGAGCCACCTGCTGCTTGATTTCGCTCAACACTATTGGCGATTCGAACTAATTCGAAGCAAAAACGACAAAAGTAATCAGAGCGTTAATAAAAAATCGTTCAGATTCGCAATTCTTCAGTAATCTGAAACGCGTTAGAAAGGTCCGAAATGTTAGCTGCACAGCGCAAGGCACGCATCCTCGAAGAGGTCGCGCTAGCTGGTGCTATTCGCATCGCGGACCTCGCTTCCAAGCTTGAGGTTTCCGAGGTCACAATCAGACGTGACGTTGAGGGACTGGCCGCTCAGGGCATGGTGGACAAGGTTCACGGTGGTGTTACCTCCAACTCCCTCAGCTCGACTCTGGAGCCGACCTTTGACTCAACCAGCCAAAAAGAGCAGGCTGCCAAAGACGCCATTGCCAAGCTCGCATTCGAATTGGTTAGACCTGGAATGGCGATTGCGCTTTTGGGTGGTAGCAGCGTTTACGCACTGGCAAAACTCTTGAAGGATTTTCCTGGAATCACGATCGTGACTAACTCGGTACCAGTCTCAGACCTGATGGCTCAGAACCCTCGTGCTGACCAGACCGTGGTGTTGACCGGAGGTGTCAGAACGCCGACCGACTCCCTAGTTGGAAATATCACCGCAGAGGTGATCTCGCGTTTCAACCTAGATGTGGTGTTCATGGGCACTCGAGGCATGGACAGCGAATTTGGTTTCTCATCGCCAAATTTGGTGGAGTCCGAAACCAACCGTGAGGTTCTGAGAAGAAGTCAAAAGTGTGTCGTGCTTGCCGACCACACCAAGTGGGGAGTTCGCGGTTTCTCTTCTTTCGCCAGCTTCGAGCAAGCGGACGTCGTTATTACCGATTCAAAACTTCCAAAACCAGCACTTGCGAGACTAAACGAGCAGGTAAAGGACGTTCGAGTCGCTCAGCTTCGTTAGCGACCGAGGTTCAGTGAAAGCAAGTAGCTTCCGATTGGCTTACCAAAGCGAGTTCCAACCTTTGCCAGATGGCCCTGCTCTTTGAATCCCAGTTTGGTGTGCAGCCTGATTGAGGCATCTGCTCCGCGGTCTGCAATCACAGCGATAACTTCTTTGATTCCGGCTGCCTTGCAGCGGGTAATCAATTCTGTTAGCAATAGGGTCCCCAAGCGCTTTCCAGTTGCTGGAGCAGAGAGGTAAATCGAGTTCTCAACAATCTTTAGATACCCACTGCGCTGCCGCCAAGGTGCAACAAACGCAAAACCAATTACTTCTATTTCGCCTCGAACCAAAACCAAAAACGGAAGTTCAAATTTGGCCAGCATCTCGTGCTTTTGTTGCCAGTA
>JBEGUQ010000053.1:0-5083 GCA_041178805.1 Actinomycetota bacterium | reverse complement strand
CAATTTGCTACGCGCCAAACGACCTACATATGAGGTTCGGCAAAGGTTAGGGATGCAAACCTCTATCCTAAGGGGTGCGAATTATGCACCGCAACTTAAATTTGCGCAGAAACTTTACAAAAATGTGACGCTAGAGACTCTGCTCTAAAAGCTCATCCCAATTCGCCGGAGGGTTGCCCTCGGCAAGCAACTTCGAGAACACCAGGTATGCATCCTTCTTTGAACCATAGGCGCGCAGGCTGTCCGCGAAGTTAACCCAGCCCAGGATGATGATTTTGTTCACCGAATCAAATCGAAAGAACAGCCGGTACTGCCCGCCAAACTTCGCCCTGCGCCAGCTGCGATTCTCGGAGCCCAAGGTGTTGCCCAGTAGATACCTACTGTCGGATGGATTTTGCGGAATCAGATCAAATGCCAAACGGTCTAGGGCTGCGAACCGCTTGGTCTGCTCAGCACTCTTGTAACCCTGTGGGTCTCGGCGCTTGAGTTCAGCCACCTGGTTGTACCAGCGTGAATACTGATCCTCGAAGTGCGGATGGGCTAGAACTAACCAGCCGTGGTACTCACCAACCCTCAAGCCTTGGTTTCCGCATCTAGCCAATCATCAAGGTCGACACCGGCCACCAATTCGTCAACGCCCTCGGGTCTAACAAACGGGGCAAGCTTGCCAGGGTTGGCTATTAGATCCCGCTCTAAGAAGCTCAGATAGGCGGCAACAACCGTGTCATCGGAGTGAACCGCGGCGTCTTTGAACATCTCGACCTTGCCGCCATCGAGCACTCGAAAGGCAATTGAGTCGCCCTCTTGTAGATCAAGCGCTTTCCGGGCCGCAATAGGAATTGTGACCTGGCCCTTGCTGGTCAGCTTTGCCTTGGATTCAATGTTTGCCATAACTCAAGAGTAAGGAATATTCCTTACAAGTCAAGGGTCAGAAGTTTCGGGTTTTCTGCTCTCGAACCGCTTGGTTCATCTCGCGCTTAGCGTCGTGCTCTTTGAGAGTCTGACGCTTGTCGTAATCCTTTTTACCCTTGGCAAGTGCGATCTCTACCTTGGCGTAGCCATCTTTGAAATACATGGTGAGTGGAATCAAGGTGTAACCGGACTCGCGCACCTTGCCGGCAAGCTTGCCGATCTCCTGACGATTTAGAAGCAGCTTACGCTTGCGCCTGGTGAAGTGATTGGTCCAAGAACCCTCGAAGAACTCTGGAATGTGGACGTTCTCTAACCAAACTTCGCCGCGCTCCACCGAGGCAAAGCCGTCGATCAGGGATGCGCGGCCGGCTCTTAGCGATTTCACTTCGGTTCCGGTTAGCACAATGCCGGCCTCGTACACGTCCTCGATGTGGTAATCGTGTCGGGCCTTACGGTTCTGGGCAATAAGTTTCTGCCCACGTTCGCGTGGCATGGTGTTTCCCTTGATTAGGCCTTGAGGTAACGGTGGATCGACACGCTTGAAGAGATGATTGCAAGGGTGGCGCCGATACCTAATAGGTAGGGAGTAATCATAAGCGAATCCGCCACAGTAAAGAAGGACGTAAATGCCAGCTGCTGAGCCAGGTAGCCGGTCACGAAGTAGTGCGTGATGGCAACCGTCACCGAGGTGGCCAGAAGGGCACCGATTACCGCAGCCAAAAGCCCCTCAAGCACAAACGGCAATTGAATCGAGAAACGCGATGCTCCAACCAAGCGCATAATCGAAATCTCACGTCTTCTGGAGTGTGCGCTCAGTCTGATGGTGGTGGCAATCAGAAGCGTGGCACTGAGCAGCATCACAGCCGCAACTCCGGCCGCCAGCAAGCTTCCGGCATTTAGAAAGTTGAAGATTTCATCGAGGTAGCTGCGCTGGTCTTTGATTTCTTCGACGCCATCAAGACCGGAGAAACTCTCGAGAATCAGCTCCGACTGAGTTGGGTCCTTGAGGTTTACCCAGAATGCCTCGTTGAGTTGATCCGCAGTGATGTATTGCGCAGCCTGAGAGTCAGCGAACTGCTCGACGAATTTCTCATAGGCAGCGTCTTGGTCTTCGAAGTAGTAGGTCTCTACATACGGAGCCAGGGTCTGACCCGATAGCTGCTCTTCGATGGCAGCCTTCTGCGCATCGGTTGCACCACCTGCAGGACAGGCTTCCTCAGGCGAGTAATCACTGCAGAGATAGATCGCAACTTGAGCGCGGTCATACCAGTAGGTCTTCATCTCGCCGATTTGCAATTGCAGCAGCAAAGTAACGGCCACAAAAGTCAGCGAGACGAAAGAAACCAAAATGATCGAAACGATCATCGAGATGTTGCTGCGAATGCCCGCCCACATCTCGGAGAGGATGAAACCTAGCTTCATGACTCACCACCGAAGTCGATGTCCGCTGGGCTATCTGGAACCATCGGAATCGAGTCAGATGGAATCTCACGATATGAGGCGGTCTGAGCGTCGCGAATAATCTTGCCGGAGCGGATCTCCACCACGCGCTTCTGCATGCGGTCGACAATGCTGCGGTCATGGGTTGCCATCACGATGGTGGTGCCGGAGAGGTTGATGCGATCAAGTAGCGTCATGATCTCATTCGATGTTGCAGGGTCTAGGTTTCCGGTTGGCTCATCTGCCAGCAGCACCTCGGGGCGGTTGACCAGGGCCCTGGCAATCGCAACGCGCTGCTGTTCACCACCGGATAGTGCGCTTGGCAATCTATCTGCCTTTTGGCTTAGACCAACCAACTCCAAAACATCCGGCACTGCGGTCTCAATGAAAGCCTTTGGTTTACCCAATACCTGCAGCGCAAATGCCACGTTTTGGTAGACGGTCTTGTTTGGCAAAAGTCTGAAGTCTTGAAACACCACACCTAGTTTGCGACGAAACTGCGCGACCTTGCTGGCAGACAGCTGGCTGAGGTTCTCCCCCAGCACCAAAACTTCGCCCTGATCAACTCGTTCTTCTCGCAGCATCAAGCGCAACAGCGTCGACTTACCGGATCCGGAGGTTCCAACCAAAAAGACAAACTCTCCGCGCTGGATGTCCAGCGACACCGAATCCAGGGCAGGAGCGTCTGCACCCTTATAGGTCTTGATTACATTTTCTAAGCGGATCATGTCCCTCAAAGCCTAAGCCGAGCAAAGACATGTGCCAGCCTGCCACGGCCGTAACTGGCTATTTGTCTGGATTTGCGCGCCAGCGCAGACCTGCAGATATAAAGCCCTCGATCTCGCCGTCAAAAACCGCGTCTGGATTGTTGACCTCGTAGTTGTTTCGAAGGTCCTTCACCATTTGATATGGGGCAAGCACATAGGAGCGCATCTGCTCTCCCCAGCTTGCCTTCACATCGCCAGCAAGCTCCTTCTTCTTGGCATCCTCTTCCTGCTTTTTCAAAAGCAGCAGGCGAGACTGCAAAACCCTAAGGGCCGCAGCCTTGTTTTGCAGCTGGCTCTTCTCGTTCTGGCAGGAGACAACGATGCCGGAGGGAAGGTGGGTGATTCGAACCGCAGAGTCGGTGGTGTTTACCGACTGTCCGCCAGGACCGGAGGAGCGAAAGACATCGATGCGGATGTCGTTCTCCGGAATGTCGATAACGTCTGCGGTCTCAATCAAAGGCACAACTTCAACTGCGGCAAACGAGGTCTGTCTTTTACCTGCGGCATTGAATGGGCTCATGCGCACAAGGCGGTGTGTGCCGGACTCCACCGAAAGCTGCCCGTAAGCAAATGGAGCGTCGACCTCAAAAACCGCGCTCTTGATGCCAGCACCTTCGGCGTAGGAGATATCCAAGACCGTGGTCTTGTAACTTTGCTTCTCGCAGTAGCGCAAATACATGCGCATCAACATCTCGGCGAAGTCAGTGGCGTCATCGCCACCTGCGCCAGAGCGAATCGTCACGATAGCCCCGCGAGCGTCATACTCACCATTCAAGAGCGTCTCAACTTCGAGCGAATCAATCAGGTTGGCAATAGCCTTCAGCTCGCCCCTGGCCTCCAACTTGGTTTCGGAATCGTCTTCGGCGTTGGCCATCTCGATCAAAACCTTGAGGTCATCCAGTCGTGCGGCAACATCGTCTAGTTTTTGCTTTTTGGATTTCAAGCGAGATAGCTGGCTGGTGACTCGCTGCGCGGTTTCCTGGTCGTTCCAAATGTCTGGGTTGGCGGCTTCCACTTCAAGCGAAGCAATCTCGGCAGCGACTTCATCTGGACGAGTAACGGCAAGTACCGAGGCTAGAACTTCTTCGAGTTCTGCCAGTTCACTTGAGAGATCGAGCTCTGCCATTTTTTCTCCACAGCCATAGCCGGCTTCATCAACTCGGCCTTCCAAGTTTACCTTGGCTCTTGAATGCCAGTGTTTCCCCTGCTCTGACATCAAGCACGATTGGCTTGAGGACATTCAAGTTTGCAAGTTGGATAGGTGCCAAGGACCTTGTTACCTGCCTCGGCGACAGATCCGATCAGTTCAACGAACTAGAACCAGTCTCGATGCGAAAACAGGACATCTATCCCTAATCGTCGCTGGTCGAATGACAATTCTCTGCCCCGGAAATCCAAGACGAAGTTCTCGTACTGCCGGCCATCGTCGCCCAGCAATGTTGCCCAGTACTCCGCTTCGCCCGTCGTGTCGAAGCGGAGGTAGTCGCCTACCTCTGTTCGCCAACCTTCTAGGCAGCCAGGTTCCGCACAAAGTTCACCAGTTGCTTCGATGGGCTTCAGCTCGGGACTCGATGCGAGTAAATCCGCAATCGTTCTAGGCGCAGACATGTTCGCACCACCAAGCAACCACCAAGCTCCGATAAGAGAACCCAGGACCAAAAGAGCCGCGCTAAGCGCTATGGCCGTTGCACGCGCTCTGATCCGTGGCAGGTTGGTCTTGTTTGTCTCAGCCATCACCCTATAGCCCTCCTAAAACCGATTCGCCGTTTCCCAGTTGCAACGATGTAGGGCCACCCAAGCCCCAAGTGGAGAGATCGAGATTGACTCTCGGCTGAAAGCGGAATAGACCGACAAATGGCGGTGACGGTGGGATTTGAACCCACGGTGGACTTTCACCCACACAACTTTTCGAGAGTTGCACCTTCGGCCGCTCGGACACGTCACCGCCCGCTAGCTTAGCAAAC
>JBEGUQ010000052.1:0-5097 GCA_041178805.1 Actinomycetota bacterium | reverse complement strand
TCCGGCAGGCACTGAGGCAACCGCCTCAATCTTCACCTCTTCAACAACTTCAGCCACCACTTCAGGCTCTTCCAAAAACTCTTGAGTTGGTTCGGCTTCAATAACCGGCGCAGGCGTTTGGCCCGAGCGCTCTAGCTCTCTGAGCTGTCTGCGAGTTAGTTGCTCGGTCATTTTTCACCTCGGTAGAGCTTGTGCTTACCAATGTATTGAACTACACCGTCTGGAACCAGGTACCAGACCGGCTTTCCATCGCTAAGTCGGTCTCTCACGTCTGAAGACGAAATCGCCAATGCTGGAACTTCAAGGATTGACATTGAAGCTTCTGGGACCTCTGGTAGCTGCAGTTTGTGACCAGGTCTAGTCACACCGATAAAGGTGGCAAGCGGCCAAAGCTTGTCGATGTCTTTCCAGACCAGGATCTGTGCGATTGCGTCAGCACCGGAGATAAAGAAAAGGTCTGCATCTGGGTTTTCTTTGGAAATCTGAGTCAAAGTGTCAACCGTGTAGGTGGTTCCCGGGCGATCGATGTCTACGCGGGAAACGGTAAATCTAGGGTTAGCTGCAGTGGCAATAACCGTCATTAGGTAGCGGTGCTCTGCTGACATAACAGGGTTCTTGTGCCAAGGCTCTCCGGTAGGAACGAAGATAACCTCGTCCAACGCGAAAGCATCCGCTACTTCACTGGCGGCAACTAGGTGGCCATTGTGGATTGGGTCGAAGGTTCCGCCCATAACCCCAATGCGTGGCCGCTTGTTGGTCATGAGGTTTTAGTGGTGTGCCTGCTGCGAGGAGGTCTTGTGATCGTGACGGTTCGCAACGTTGCGGTAAGACCAGGTGACTCCAGCTAGAGCAAGGAATACGCCCATGGCGATTACCCCATAGAAAAATGCAGGGATTGGAAGCTCGGCGTGGTGCACCGCAGCTTCGCTGGCAAGAATTGAAAGCAAGTTATCTCCTTTTGCGTAGTTGTAAGTTTAGTCTCGGACTTGGCCGTTGCCACGAACTAACCACTTAGAACTGGTCAACTCGCGAAGGCCCATCGGTCCTCGAGCGTGAAGCTTTTGAGTAGAAATTCCAACCTCAGCACCAAATCCGAATTCACTACCGTCGGTAAATCTGGTCGAAGCGTTCACCATGACCACCGCAGCATCTACCTCTTGCAGGAATAGCTCAGCGTTGGATTGATCTTCGGTCACAATCGACTCGGTGTGGCGGGTTGAGTACTGGGATATGTGAGAAAGAGCTTGGTCCATGTCGGAAACTATTTTGACCGATAGGTCAAGACTGTAGTACTCGGTTGACCAGTCCGCCTCTGTTGCAGCAACCCCGGAAACTAGCTTGAGAGTCCTCTCGCAACCGTGAATAGTTACGCCCTTGGCTTCAAGCTCAGCAGCGATTCTTGGCAGTGCGGTTGCAGCGATAGCTTCGTGCACCAATAAGGTCTCGAGGGCATTGCAAACCGAAGGTCTCTGCACCTTGGAATTGACGATCATTGGGATGGCCCTAGCCAAATCCGCCGACTCGTCGATAAACATGTGGACAACGCCATCGCCGGTCTCAATGACCGGAACCTTGGATTCAGTTACCACGGTTTGAATTAGCTGTGCAGATCCGCGAGGGATTAGCACATCGATAAATCCGCGGGCCTGCATCATCTCAACTGCACCTTCGCGGCCAAATGGGTCAACGGTTTGGACAGCATCAGAAGGCAATCCTGCGGCTCTCAATCCGGCTTGAATCAACTCAACAAGGACTCGGTTGGTGTTCTCCGCAGCACTGCCGCCTCTGAGAACCACAGCATTTCCGCTCTTCAGCGCCAGGGCGGCGATGTCAACGGTGACATTTGGCCTTGCCTCGTAAATAACGCCTACGACACCAAATGGCACTCTTACCTGCTGTAACTTCAGGCCATTTGGCAGTGTCATGCCATCAAGGTTTTGACCAATTGGGTCCGGCAAGTTGGCCACCAGACGTAGCGCAGCAGCAAGCGACCCAATGCGATTCTGATCGAGCTTGAGTCGATCCTGTAGGCCAACAGAAACACCATTTTCCTGGGCGTTCTTCAGGTCGATACCGTTGGCGTCAAGAATGTGTGGGATGTTGCTCTCCAGTTGAAGCGCGATCTGCTCCAAAGCCGCATTCTTGAGGTTGGTGTTAGCCCTTGCCAAGGCGGAACTGGCTGACTTGGCCGCCTGAAACAACTGAACAACACTCATTTGGAAATCCTACCCGCAGGTTCAAACCAGGTGTTTCTGCAGTCTGCAGTGTCAATGTCGGTGATATTTGCGGTGCTGGTAAGTAGTACGCCTACTCCCCCAGCGGTCGCTAGTTGAGCTGCCGCAAGCTTGGTTAGTGCACCGCCGGTTCCATAGCCGGTCGAAGTTCCGGAAACCTCAAGTGCGCTTAGGTCCTGTCCGAAAGACACAACAGCGATTGGCTCTGCCCCCGGCTCGGTTGGTGGCTTGGTGTACAAAGCGTCAATGTCGCTAAACAGAATCAGCAGGTCGGCGTTAGCAAGCAACGCAACCCTGGCAGCAAGTTGGTCGTTGTCACCAAAGCGAATTTCCTGGGTAGCAACCGAGTCGTTCTCATTGATGATTGGGATCACGCCTATTTCCAGCAGGCGTTCGAGTGCTCGCATGGCATTCTCGCTGGAGGATTCTTGATCAAGGTTATCGACAGTCAGAAGCATCTGCCCAGGCAGTAGGTCATACCTGGCAAGGCTTCGCTCATAGCGACCCATGAGCTTGGCTTGACCAATGCTGGCAAGGGCCTGAGATGTTGCGAGGTCTTCTGATCGAACCGTCAAACCAATGATTGGCATTGCAGTGGCAATAGCGCCGGAGGAAACCAGCACGACTTCTTTGCCTTGCTTTTGCAGGCGAACTAAAAAGTCAACCAAAAGATCGAGGTTGGTCTCATTTGCGCCGGTAATTGAGCTTGAGCCAACCTTGACGACAACGCGCCTCGAGGCATGAATCCGCTCAAACGTCTGCATTACTCTTCATCCTCCGAGAACACACTTGCCTCTCGAACTGCCTCACGCTCCGCGCGACCACGAGATCGCTGATCCATCATCTGGTGGTATTCCTGGCGACGATCCTGGTTGGTTCTGCGCTCATCGCTCACTAGTTCTGCAACCGAGTCCACCAATGGATCCCAGTCAAATACGACACCGTTCTGCTCACCGATAATTACCGTTGAACCGCGCTTAGCGCCCTTCTTGTAGAGCTCGTCCTCGATGCCGATCTTCTGCAAACGCTCGCCGAGGTAACCAACGGCGTCCTGATTGCTGAAATCGCACTGTGCAACCCAACGCTCAGGCTTAGGTCCAACGATTCGGTAGATGATCTGCTCACCCTGAGACTCAGTGCGAATCTCATACTTGGAATCGTCCTTCTTAGGAGGAAGGAGTGAAATTCGCTTCGCAATCTGTGCAATCTGACTCTTGCGCTCCTCGGTGACTAATTGACCTAGGGCGAAGTTCAACTCTCGCAATCCCTGGTTAGTAGCACTTGAAATCAAGTAGACCGGGTAACCCCTGGCCTCGAACTCGGCCTTTACAAATTCCGCAAGCTCTAAAGCATCTGGGATATCAATCTTGTTTAGCGCTACCAGCTGAGGGCGCTCAATAAGAGGTGTTTGCCCCTCTGGAACCTCGTAGGCAGCCAGTTCGGCCAAAATCACGTCTAAGTCGCTGATTGGATCACGACCTGGCTCCATGGTGGCGCAGTCAATAACGTGCAACAAAGCACTGCAGCGCTCAACGTGGCGCAAAAACTCAAGGCCTAGCCCCTTGCCCTTGCTAGCGCCCTCAATCAGTCCAGGAACGTCTGCAATCGTGTAGCGCATCTCGCCAGCCTGAACGACTCCCAAGTTTGGGTGCAGGGTGGTGAATGGGTAGTCAGCAATCTTTGGTCGCGCAGCGCTCATCGCTGCGATCAGAGAGGACTTTCCTGCCGATGGGAATCCAACCAGTGCAACATCTGCAACGGTCTTGAGCTCAAGGATTACATCTCCGGCCCAACCAGGAACGCCTAGCAGGTGGAAGTTTGGAGCGATGCGCATACGGTTAGCAAGCGTCATGTTTCCTAGGCCACCCTGGCCACCCTCGGCGACCAACAGCTCCATACCCGGCTCAGAAAGATCGGCAAGAATCTTGCCGTTGGCATCCTTCACTACAGTTCCCACTGGAACTGGAAGCGTTAGATCCTCACCCTTCGAACCGTTTCGGTAATCTCCGGCACCGGAGCCACCTGAGGTTGCCACTCGGTGTGGGCGGTGGTGGTAGTCCAAAAGCGTTGTGACGTTGTTGTCGGTAACCAGAGTGATTGAACCGCCATCGCCACCATCAGCGCCGTCAGGGCCGGCTAGCGGCTTGAACTTCTCGCGCTTGATAGATGTGCAACCGTCGCCGCCGTTTCCAGCGCGCAGATGGAGAGTTACCTGATCTACGAATGTAATCATGAACTGCTCCTAATACAGAAAGAGGCGGACCTCATGGCCCGCCTCCCTATTGAAAAACTAATTACTGGGTAACGATGTTTACAACGCGGCGGCCGGCCTTTGAGCCAAACTCAACAGAGCCTGCAGCTAGTGCGAACAAGGTGTCATCCTTGCCACGGCCTACGTTTACGCCCGGGTGGAAGTGAGTTCCACGCTGACGAACCAAGATTTCACCGGCGTTTACAGCCTGGCCGTCGTGGCGCTTTACACCTAGACGCTGAGCGTTCGAGTCACGACCGTTGCGGGTGGAGCTAACTCCCTTTTTGGATGCCATTTCTACCTACTTACTTGATCTCGGTGACCTGGACACGGGTAAGGTCCTGGCGGTGGCCCTGACGCTTCTTGTAACCGGTCTTGTTCTTGTACTTCTGAATAATGATCTTTGGACCGCGTAGCTGGTCTAGAACTTCTGCTACAACCTTTACCTTGGCAAGGGCAGCAGCGTCGGTTACGACCTTGTCGCCATCAACAAGCAAAAGTGCAGGCATCTCAATGGTGCCTGAGGTAGCGGCAATGCGGTTCATGGTAACGATGGTTCCAACTGAAACCTTCTCCTGGCGACCACCGGCGCGAACAACTGCGTAAACCACT
>JBEGUQ010000051.1:0-5183 GCA_041178805.1 Actinomycetota bacterium | reverse complement strand
AGATCCCAGACCTGCCAGAACGGATCTGCCCACTTTCCAGCTACAAAGGCAAAGTCGATGGCCTTGATGCCATCGCCTAGAACCAAGTTCACAATCAGGTGGGTAAAGATCAAAACAACTAGCAGCGGTCCGGAGACGCGCATGAATAGCCAGCCGTACTTCTCCCAGTTAGCGGCCTTGCGGCTGCGAGGCTGGTTTGGGGTTTCAATTACCACGTTCATTAGTGGCCTCCAAAGACTCGAGCTAGGTGAACCGGGGTAAAGCCGGCAACCAAAACTGCGGTGATTACGATCACTGCCCAGAACATCACGTTCTGGAACTTGGTGCCCTTGGACCAGAAGTCAACCGCGATGATTCTTAGGCCATTTAGACCGTGGAACAGAATTCCAATAACGAGTCCAAGCTCCGCTAGGCCAACGATCGGAGTCTTGTAGGACTCAATAACGATGTTGTAAGCCTCTGGGCTAACGCGCACCAAAGCGGTGTCGAGGACGTGCACTAGAAGGAAAAAGAAAATTGCTACACCGGTAATGCGGTGTAGTACCCAGGACCACATGCCCACTTTGCCGCGGTACAGGGTTCCTGCTGGCCGTATTGCCAAGCTAGCCTCCATGGATAGTTTCGGGTTGAGTAAAAGTCTAACTAATCAAAGACCTTTGACTTTCCCAAAAAGCCAAGAAACATCTAGGGTGATTAGGTGAACTCGTCAAAAAGCAACAACCTAGACAACTTCTTTGCCGTCATCCCCGCCGGTGGCGTAGGTTCCAGACTTTGGCCACTCTCAAGAGCCAGCGCGCCAAAGTTCCTGCACGACCTAACCGGTAGCGGTCAGACGCTGCTTCAGGACACTTGGGATCGACTGCAGCCAATTGCTTCGGGCAAGACCATGGTTGTTACCGGCAATGTGCACGCTCACGCGGTTGAGCAGCAGCTTCCGGAGCTTGACGAAAAGAATTTGATTCTCGAGCCATCGCCACGCGACTCAACCGCTGCGATTGCGCTTGCTGCCGCGGTATTGGTGCAGCGACAGCCGGAAGTCATCATCGGCTCTTTTGCCGCCGACCACGTGATCTTGGATCAGGCTGAGTTTCACAAGAGTGTTTTAGAAGCGGTAGATGTTGCCGCCACCGGAAAGATCGTGACGATTGGGCTTCGCCCAACCGAACCTTCGGTTGGTTTTGGTTACATTCAAAAGGGCGAACCGCTGAACAGCCCAACCGCCTGCCAGGTTTTGAAGTTTGTCGAAAAGCCAAGCATCAAAGTTGCCAAGCAGTATGTGGATTCAGGAGAGTACTTCTGGAACGCCGGCATGTTTATCGCCCCAGCAAAGTTGCTGCTTGAGGTTCTAGCGAAGACCGAGCCCGAGCTTCACGCTGGAATCATGCAAATCGCGAAAGCTTGGGACACCCCAGCTCGCGAATCAGTGCTCAAGAGCGAGTGGCCAAAGCTCAAAAGAATCGCAATCGATTACGCGATTGCAGAGCCGGCTGCTGAGCAAGGTTTGGTTGCGGTTATTCCTGCCGAATTTGAATGGCACGACGTGGGTGATTTTGCATCTATTGCGGAGCTCCAGTCCCAGGGACGAAAGGGAAACCTCGCCGTTTTGGGATCTGCGAAAGTCCTGTCTGACTCATCCTCAGGAATCTTGGTGTCCGACACCAACCGACTTATTGCGCTTATTGGCCTTGAGGACGTGATTGTGGTGGACACCCCAGACGCATTGTTGATCACCACCAAGGAGCATGCGCAAAAGGTTAAGTCACTGGTTGATGTCCTAAAACAAACCGGACATTCGGAACTTTTATAACGGTTCTTGCACAGCCTTAAAACTTGGCCGCTCAGGTCATTTTGCCCTCCAAAACCGAGATAGAGTGTTGGCAATCACGTGCCCTAGGCACACCTTTCCAATCAGGAGGAAACCTTGAAACTAAAGAATGCATCCGCAGCATTCGCACTACTAGGCGTATCAGCCCTAGTGCTAACCGGCTGTGCAGCTGCTCCAGAAGCAGAGCCAACCGCATCCGAGACCGCATCAGAGGCACCAAGCGTTGACTACCTTGCTTGTGCAGTATCTGACGAGGGTAGCTGGAACGACAAGTCATTCAACGAGTCTGTATTCGATGGTCTAACCAAGGCTCAGACCGAGCTAGGTGTTCAGATTGCTGACGCTGAGTCGAACTCTGCTGAGGACTTCGCTCCGAACCTACAGGCAATGGTTGACCAGTCTTGCGACATCACCTTCGCAGTTGGCTTCAACCTAGTTGCAGACGTAAACGCTGCAGCAGCTGCTAACCCAGACGTAAGCTTCGTAACCATCGATGGCTGGTCTGAGGGCAACGCAAACCTAAAGCCAGTTGGCTACGCAATGAACCAGTCCAGCTACCTAGCTGGCTACCTAGCTGCTGCTTACTCGACCACCAAGGTCGTTGGTACCTACGGTGGAGTTCAGATTGACGCTGTTGTCGACTTCATGAACGGCTACTACTACGGTGCAATGGCATGGGGCGAAGAGAACGGTGTTGACGTGAAGGTTGTTGGTTGGGACCCAGCCGCAGCTACCGGTCAGTTCATCGGTGACTTCACTCCTAACTCCGGTACCTCAAAGTCAATTGCAGCTGCATTGATCAACGACGGCGCTGACGTTCTGTTCCCAGTTGGTGGAGACCAGTTCGGTGCAGTTTCTGAGGCAATCAAGGAAGCCGGCATCGATGGCGTAATGATCGGTGTTGACAAGGACGTAGCTCTAACCTCTCCTGAGTACGCACCATACGTGCTTACCTCAGCTGAGAAGCGCATGACCAACGCTGTTTACGACATCATCGCAGAGCTATCTGCTGGTGGCGCATTCAACGGTGACGCATACGTTGGCACCTTGGCAAACGGTGGAACCGGACTATCTCCGTTCTACGACTTCGACTCCAAGATCGATGACGCAACCAAGGCTCGCCTAGCAGAGCTAGAGGCTGGCATCATCGCTGGTGAGATTGACCCACTGAGCTAATTCAGTAAAAAAAGTCGGGGGCCGCAGAGTGATCTGCGGCCCTTACTTTTTTGGCAAAGTGAACTCAACTTTTTTGGCAGAATAGGTTCTTGGCACGAAGGAGTGCAAAAGTGAAACTAGAACTGCGCGGTATTACAAAGCGCTTTGGCCAGCTGGTGGCCAATGACTCGATCAACCTTGTCGTCCAACCAGGCGAAATCCACGCGCTGTTGGGTGAGAATGGCGCTGGCAAGTCCACCCTGATGAACGTCCTGTACGGCCTATACCAGGCCGATGAAGGTCAGATTCTGCTGGACGACAAAGCCCAGAAATTCTCAGGTCCTGGAGATGCCATGGCGTCCGGTATCGGAATGGTTCACCAGCACTTCATGCTTATTCCAGTTTTCACGGTTGCTGAGAACGTAGCGCTAGGAAACGAGCCAACCGGACTATTTGGAACTTTCAAGCTTGCCGAAGCTAGAAAGCGCGTTGTTGAGATTTCCGACCGCTTTGGTTTCAACGTAGATCCAGATGCCCTGGTGGAGGACCTTCCAGTAGGTGTCCAGCAGCGCGTAGAAATCATCAAGGCACTTTCTAGAGACGCAAAAGTTTTGGTGCTAGACGAGCCAACAGCAGTTCTAACCCCGCAGGAAACCGATGAGCTGATGGCCATCATGCGCCAGCTAGCTAAGTCCGGCACCTCAATCGTTTTTATTACTCACAAGCTCCGTGAGGTAAAAGAAGTAGCGGACAAGATCACTGTGATCCGCCTAGGCAAGGTTGTGGGAGATGCTTCTCCTGAAGCTTCCACATCTGAACTTGCTTCAATGATGGTTGGACGTGAGGTCGACCTCACGGTATCCAAGCGCCAGGCCACCCTGGGCGATGAAGTGCTCCGGGTTGAAAATATTTCGGTGCTAGATGACCGCAACCAAAGAGCAGTGAACGGCTTGAGCTTTGAGGTCAAGCGCGGTGAGATTTTGGCAATTGCTGGAGTTCAGGGCAATGGCCAGACCGAGCTGGCCGAGGCACTACTTGGCTTGCGTCCGATCATCAAGGGCAGCGGTGCAATTGCAATCAAGGGCGAATACCGCAAGCCTCAGGCCTCGGTTCGCGACGTCTTAGAGTCAGGCGTTGGCTTTATCCCTGAAGACCGAAAGAAAGACGGCTTGGTTTCAGAGTTTTCAATCGCCGAGAACCTGATGTTGAACGCTTCCTACAAGTCGGTATTCACCAAGGGTCTGAACATCAACTTCGCATCCCGCAGGAAGATCGCCAAGGACCTAGTCGCCAGATTCGATGTTCGCACTCCGTCTGCGGATCACCTGGCTGGAAAACTTTCCGGCGGTAACCAGCAAAAGGTTGTGGTGGCGCGTGAGCTCTACCGCGATGTTGACATTTTGATTGCCTCGCAGCCAACCAGAGGTGTGGATGTGGGCTCTATTGAGTTCATCCACGAGCAGCTGGTGGTTGAGCGCGATGCCGGCAAGGGCGTCATCTTGATCTCGACGGAGCTCGATGAAGTTCTTGCGTTGGCAGATCGAATTGCGGTTATGTATCGCGGTCAAATCGTTGGAATTGTTGGCCCAGAAACTTCAAGAGAACAGCTGGGCAAGATGATGGCAGGAGTCACAGCATGAGTAATCCAGAGGTGAGGTTCAACCAGGCCATCAAGGAGATTCTTGCCGGTGGGCTTACTCGCACGGTGCTTTCGGTAATCCTCGGATTCCTAGTCGGTGCGATGTTCATGATCGGATCGAATAAGGAGTTCCTGGAAGGTCTGACCTACTTCTTCTCAAGGCCGCAGGATTCTCTCGGAGCTGCTTGGGCTGTCGTGAGTGATGGCTATGGCGCTTTGTTCAAGGGCTCCATCTACAACGCCGAGGCCGAAGACCTAATCAAGGCCTTCCGCCCACTGACTGAGACCTTGAGACTTGGAGCTCCGCTGATTGCAGCAGGCTTGGGAATCGGTCTTGCTTTCCGAGTTGGGCTATTCAACATCGGTGGTACCGGTCAGCTAATTTTCGGCATGATCTTTTCGACCTGGGTAGCTACTCGAATCGAGTTGCCATTTGTGCTGCACATGCTGGTCGCAGTAATTGCTGGAATCCTAGGAGCGGTGCTATTGGGAGCGCTGGTTGGTTTTCTAAAGGCCAGAACCGGTGCTCACGAGGTGATTCTTACGATCATGCTCAACTACATC
>JBEGUQ010000050.1:0-5295 GCA_041178805.1 Actinomycetota bacterium | reverse complement strand
GCGAACAGGCTCAGCGCGCCAGAAGAAGGCGCACTGCAGAGGAAATATCTGTTTGACCTAAGGCTAATTAGTCCCCTAGAATTAGCCCTTGGTTCGGCTATGCCGAAAGGGTTTGAAACCGCGAGACTGATGCGGAATCACACATAAGAAACTAAGAGGTAATTTAGCGTGCGTACTTATTCGCCAAAGGCCAGCGAGCTGTCCCACGAGTGGTTTGTCATTGACGCCACCGACGTGGTTTTGGGTCGCCTAGCTTCTCACGCCGCAGCATTGCTGCGCGGAAAGCACAAGCCAACCTTTGCTGCTCACATGGACAACGGTGACTTCGTCATCATCATCAACGCAGAGAAGGTTGCACTGACCGGTTCTAAGTTGGCCCAGAAGAAGGCTTACCGTCACTCTGGTTACCCAGGTGGTCTAACCGCTACCACTTACTCTGAGCTTTTGGAGAAGAACCCAGAGCGCGCAGTTGAGAAGGCTATCCGCGGCATGTTGCCAAAGAACACCCTTGGCGACCAGCAGCTCTCCAAGCTAAAGGTTTACAAGGGCGCTGTTCACCCACACGTGGCACAGCAGCCAAAGCCGTTCGTCATTGACCAGATTGCCCAGTAAGGAATACCAATTGGCTGAGAAGATCGTCGCAGAAGAGGCAGTAGTAGAGACCTCTTACACCACCGAGAGTGCTCCTGAGAAGCCTGTGCGCTCTCGTGGCAACCTGACTCAGAATGGCGCTGGCACTGGCCGTCGCAAGGAGGCAGTTGCTCGTGTTCGTCTAGTTCCAGGTACCGGCAAGATCACCGTGAACGGCCGCACCCTAGAGGACTACTTCCCAAACAAGCTGCACCAGCAGCTAATCACCGACCCATTCAAGGTGCTAGAGCTACAGGGCGCATACGACGTCATCTCTCGCATTGACGGTGGCGGTATCGCTGGTCAGGCTGGAGCTTTGCGTCTAGGCATCTCTCGTGCACTAAACGAGATCGACACCGACAACAACCGTGCAGCTTTGAAGAAGGCTGGCTTCCTCCGCCGCGACTCTCGCATCATTGAGAGCAAGAAGGCCGGTTTGAAGAAGGCCCGCAAGGCTTCTCAGTTCTCAAAGCGCTAAAGATACGCTTCTGCCATGGGCAGGCTATTTGGCACTGACGGTGTTCGCGGAACCGCGAACAAAGAAATAACCGCAGAATTTACGCTACGTTTGGCGCAGGCTGCTGCCTTGGTATTGGGCGCAGATGCAAGAAAACGTGGCGATCGCCCAAGAGCTGTAATTGCCCACGACCCACGAATCTCAAGTGACTTTATTTCCGCTGCCGTCGCGGCTGGTCTAGCCTCATCCGGTGTCGATGTCTTTGACGCTGGCGTAGTTCCAACCCCGGCAGCTGCTTACCTAACCGCAGACATCGGTGCTGATTTTGGTGTCATGATTTCGGCCAGCCACAACTCTGCTCCAGACAATGGAATTAAGTTCTTCGCCCGTGGCGGTCAGAAGTTGGCCGATGCCACCGAAGATAAAATTGCCGAGGCCATGGGTCAATCTCTGACTCCAATCGGGTCGGAAGTTGGTCGAGTGACCAGGTTCTCAGACGCCGAAGACCGCTACATCGTTCACCTACTTGGAACTCTTCCCAATCGACTTGACGGTCTAAAGATTGTTTTGGACTGTGCTCACGGTGCAGCAAGTGCGATTTCTCCGCAGATCTTCTCCGATGCCGGAGCCAAGGTAATCGTTATCGGAGCTGATCCGGATGGCAACAACATCAACTCTGGCTATGGGTCTACTCACCTATCAGCCCTGCAGGCTGCGGTCCTCAGCCACAAGGCTGACCTCGGTATTGCTCACGATGGCGATGCCGATCGCTGCCTAGCTGTCGACCACACTGGCGCAATTGTGGATGGCGATCACCTGATGACCATCTTGGCCTTGGCGCTTCGCGAAACCGGAAGCCTGGCTCGAAACACTCTGGTCACCACGGTGATGTCGAACCTGGGACTCAAGGTTGCGATGCGCGGGGCAGGAATCGATATCGTCGAGACCAACGTCGGTGACCGCTACGTTCTTGAAGCAATGCGAGAGGGTGGCTACTCGCTTGGTGGCGAGCAGTCTGGTCACGTGATTTTTGCTCAGTATGCCACCACCGGTGATGGCGTACTTACCGGACTGCACATCGCTGCCAAGGTGGCATCCTCTGGACAAACCCTTCGCGAGCTAGCTGCCGTTATGCCGAACTTCCCTCAGGTTTTGATTAACGTTCCAGGGGTAGATAAGACCCGTGTGACTAGCGACGAAGAGCTAAATGCTTTGGTTGCGACCGCGGAGGCGGAACTTGGTGACAAGGGTCGCGTGCTGCTTCGAGCATCGGGAACCGAGGCTTTGGTTCGCGTAATGGTTGAGGCTCAAGATCAGGGCACCGCGCAGAGCTGGGCAGAACGAATCGCCCTTGCGGTTGAGCGCAGGCTCGGTTTTTAGTGCGAACTCACCAGCTTCGTCGCTACAAAATTGCCGAAGGCAAACTGCCCGAATTCACCAGCTGGCTCAACAGCACTTTGATTCCAGTGCGCGTGGGTTTTGGTTTCCGTGTCGAATTTCAACTGATGGATCGTGAAGCCAGTGAGTTTTTTTGGTGCGTTTCGCTTGAGGGTGATCAGGAAACATTTTTGAGAATCCAAGAGCAATACAACACATCACCAGAGCGAGCTGTGGCTTTCCAGACATTTCCAAACTGCATCGATTCGATGCAGATTAGTTTCGTTGACGCCCTAGATCTTCCTAAGTAGTACCTGCTGGACGCGGTGCTCATCGCCCTTTTGCATCACTAACTTTGCACGTGATCTGGTTGGTTCAATGTTCTCGCGCAAATTGGGCAGGTTGATGTTCTGCCAGAACCCCTTAGCTCGTTCGGTTGCCTGCTCCTGGTTGAGCTGCTTGGTGAGCGGGTGGAAGTAGGAGAGAGGGTTGGTAAATGCGCTGGTCCAAAGCTGCAAAAAGCGCGATAGGTACCACTTCTCAATCGTCTGTGGATTCGCATCAATGTAGATGGTGAAGTCAAAGAAATCACTAAGTGCCAACTCTTGGCCGATAGCCGGCGGCTGCAAAACATTTAGACCCTCAAGAATTAGAACATCAGGTGTTCTCACATCTTCATATTCACCTTCGACGATGTCGTACGACAGGTGCGAGTAAACCGGGGCAGTCACACTCTCGACACCGGATTTCACATCGCTTACGAATTTCAAAAGGCGCTTGCGGTCATAGCTCTCCGGGAAACCCTTGCGATCCAAAATCCCACGGCGCTCAAGCTCGGCGTTTGGATAGAGAAACCCATCGGTGGTCACCAGTTCAACCCTCGGGGTGCCCTCCCAGCGCGACATAAGTTCCTTTAGAAGTCTTGCAACCGTTGATTTTCCAACGGCCACCGAGCCCGCTATGCCAATAATGAAAGGAGTTTTGGCAGATCTTTCGCCCATAAAGTCCGAGGCGGCGGAGTGAAGTTTTTGAGTTTGGTTGGCGTGAAGTGAGAGCAGATGGGAGACCGGGAGGTAGACCTCTTCCACCTCTTTCATATCCAAGAAGTCTCCGAGGCTTTTTAGGTTTGAGAGCTCTTTTTCGGTCAGCGGCAACTGGGTATTTTTGCCAAGTTCAGCCCAGTCCGCTCGCTCAATTGCGAGGTAGGGAGAAAGCTCTCCAAGGCCCTGTGCTGCGCTCATAATTGGCTATTCTGCCGTAGATTAGTGGTCATGTGTGGAATCGTCGGTTATGTAGGGCCGGGGTCAACACTCGATGTACTTCTTGGAGGCCTAAAGCGCCTGGAATATCGAGGCTATGACTCCGCAGGTATTTCGGTTATTGACCCAGATTTGGGTCTGCAAACTCGCAAGCGTGCCGGCAAGTTGCAGGTATTGGTTGACTACCTAACCGAGACTCCACTTCATGATGCACACATCGGTATTGGACACACTCGCTGGGCAACTCACGGAGCTCCCACAGATGGCAATGCCCACCCGCACCTTGGTGGCGAGAACCTAAAGCTTTCTCTGATTCACAACGGCATCATCGAGAACTTCTCTGAACTTAAGGCCGAGCTTTTGGCACAGGGCGTTAAGTTTTCATCAGAAACCGACTCCGAGGTTGCTGCCCACCTGGTGGCTCGCGCATACGAAGAGACCAAAGACCTAAAGACTGCATTCGTTTCGGTGGTAAACCGCCTGCACGGCGCATTTACCCTGCTCTGTATCCACGAGGACCACAAGGACCTAATCCTTGCTGCTCGCAGAAACTCTCCTTTGGTAATTGGCCTTGGAGACAACGAGAACTTCCTAGGTAGCGACGTTGCAGCCTTCGTCGAGCACACCAAGCGTGCTGTATCGGTTGGCCAAGACCAGATTGTTGAACTTAGACGTGACTCGGTCAAGATCTCGACCTTCCAGGGCGAGAGCGTTGAGCTGCAGGAATTCACCGTGGACTGGGACGCGACCAGCGCATCCAAGGGTGGCTGGCCATCGTTTATGGCCAAGGAGATTGCCGACCAGCCACAGGCAGTCGGCGACACCTTGATGGGTCGCTTGGATTCTGATGGCCGAGTGAAGCTGGATGAGTTTGCAGGCCTAGAAAAACTCTCCGAGGTAACTCGAATCATCATCACCGCTTGCGGCACCGCCGCCTATGCCGGTGAGGTTGCAAAGTATGCAATTGAGAAGTGGGCCAAAATTCCAGTGAGCGTCGAGCTGGCTCACGAATTCCGCTACCGCGACCCGGTTATCGATGAAAACACTCTGATCTTGGCTATCAGCCAGTCCGGTGAAACCATGGATACCTTGATGGCCATCCGCTACGCCAAAGAGCAGGGTGCCAAGGTGCTAAGCATCTGCAATACCCAAGGTGCAACTCTGGCTCGTGAATCGGATGCAACCATCTACACCCACGCGGGCCCTGAGGTTGCCGTGGCATCGACCAAGGCATTCACCGCTCAGATCACCGCCGGTTTGCTAGTTGCCCTCTCGCTCGGATGGTTGCGGAAGGCACTACCCGAATCAGAACTTACGGATTTGGGTAAAGAGCTTCTAAAGCTTCCTCGCCAGGTCAAGAACGTTCTTGAGTCGCTAGATCGCATGCGCGATCTAGGTCGCGAATATTCCAATGCCAAGTCGGTGTTGTTCCTGGGCCGTAATGTCGGCTATCCAATTGCCATGGAGGGTGCACTAAAGCTGAAGGAGCTGGCGTATATCCACGCTGAGGGATTTGCCGCGGGCGAGCTAAAGCACGGCCCAATTGCGCTTATCGAATCTGGCCAGCCAGTA
>JBEGUQ010000049.1:0-5402 GCA_041178805.1 Actinomycetota bacterium | reverse complement strand
GGCAATAGGTCACCTGGGGGTAGCGGGGTCTCTCCCCTGCTCACGCCAACAGATCGGAATAGTTCAATAAGTGACTGGTACCTCGGTGGGTGAGAAAGATCAGGACCGCTCAACACTCCGCGAAGGAACCAACGAGGGCCATCGACACCCAGGAATCTGGATTCACGGAGCAGGCGAACCCCATCCTCGACGACGGAAACTCCGGCTTTGATTTCTGGTCCTAGAGCGCCATCAATCCGCTCGGCAGATCCACCCTGATCAATAATCGCTTGTTCAATAGCCGCCATGGTCGGCTCCCACATGCCGTCAATCTTGCTTGAGGCGAAAGCCTGCAACTGAAGCTTGTGACCGTCCTCTTCCAAGGTAATTGCGACTACTCGCTTATTTACCTCGTCCACGTCAGCTCTAACGATTAGGCCAGGCTTAGGGGCGATACGAATGGAATCAAAATCAAGATAAGGAGTTAGTAGCCCAATCTCGGAGATGTCAAACGGACCGTTTGATTCTCTGTCGAATGGCGCAATTTTTGGCACTAGTTCTTACCGCTCGATCCAAAGCCGGTTTCCCCGCGAGTGCTCTCAGGAAGCTCAGTTACCGCAATGAAAGTCGCGTGCTCGACCTTTTGGAAAACTAGCTGAGCAATTCTGTCTCCGATAGCGATTGGGAAATCCTCTTTAGAGGTATTCAAAAGCGTCACCATGATTTCACCGCGGTAGCCAGCATCAACGGTTCCAGGGGTGTTCAAGACGGTGATGCCGTGTTTTGCGGCTAGTCCACTTCTTGGGTGGACAAGGCCAACATAGCCATCTGGCATAGCGATTTTGATACCGGTCTTCACTAGCGCACGCTCACCAGCTGGAAGAACCAGCTCATGGGTTGAGCGCAAATCACAGCCGGCATCGCCAGGCTTTGCGTAGAAAGGCTCGAACCCAGGTTCGGCGATTATTAGAACTTCGAAACTCACCCCTAGAGCGTAATCTATTGAAGTGCAAACGCTGCAATTTGAAGAACGCCTCTATCCATCGGTCGGAATGTATCTGGCCTACTCGCTGCTTACCCCGATGGTTGCCTTAGTGGCTGCGCCGTTTGGTTCAACGCTCTCCATAACTCTTGGAGCGGTGACATGCGTCGCGAGCCTGGTTCTTGCCTCAGTGCTGAGCCCAATGTTGGTTATTGATGATGTGAGATTGAGCGCCGGCAAGATGTCTATCCCCTTCAGCGCAATTGGCGAAGTCGCAGAGATTCCGTTTCAAGACTTGAGAAGTGAGCTTGGGCCAAACCTTGACGCCAGAGCTCAACTACTAATTCGCGGAGACATCAAAACAGCGGTGAGGATTGAAATTAAGGATGCGAGCGATCCAACGCCTTACCTAGTACTGAGCACTAGAAGACCCGGTGAACTAGTAAGCGCACTCCGAGCAAATAAGTCCAAGCTTGGTCTTTGACGCCTTTTGGGACTGAGGCTTCACTAGGAAGCAGTTCATGCAGGTGAACTCGTTCTCCTGCTGCGGCAAAATAACGACTTCTAGCTCTTCATTTACAACATCAGGGATGGTGAATGAGTCGACATTATCGACGTCATCCTCGGAGATGGAAGGCTTTGAAGGGATGCGCTCTTTGATGGCTTCAATGGACTCAGTGTCGTCATCGTTTTTGCGCTGAGCATCGTAATCTGTCGCCATTTGCGCCGCCTCTCTGCTACTACTTCGGCGTGAAGCTTGCCCTAGAAGTCGAAGATTTGCAAATAAGGCTCGCCGAGAGCCACAAGTCTTAATCAACTCACCGAGGAAATAGCCAACAAATCCCTTTGTCTTTGCCAAACTCTTGGCTAAGGAGCGTAAATCATGGAGCTAAAGTTCGTTTCACGCGAAGGTGACTACCTGGTATTTGAGACATCAGATGGCACGCGTGCTCAAGCCCTGATGGATGATCAGATTCGCGACGCAATCCGCAAGGTCCAGCCGACCGAGAACCCCTCCTTTACGCCGAGAGAAGTTCAGCAGCAGATTAGAGCCGGTTTCTCACTGTCAGAAGTCGCCGCCAAGCTTGGCGTCCCTGAGTCGGCGGTTGAGCCATTTGCCCTTCCGATTCTCGATGAGATCCGATACGTACTAGACGCCGCACTGAATACGACTTTGCCAGATGGTCCAACCATGAAACGTTTTGAGGACATGGTCCTCGATAGCGACCCAGGTGCAACCTTCAAGGCCGTAAAGTCCGACCTGGGCTGGGAGATCATTGCAAAGGGAGCCGGCACTTACAACTGGCTATTCGACCCTCGCTCGAGAGTTATCGAACCAAATGGTGAGAGCGCGCGAAAGATTGGCAAGGCCGGAAACATCCGTGACTCGATTTTCGAGGCACCGGTTAGGGAGGAAGCTCCCGAGCCAGTCCAGGTTACCGAGTCAGTTGCAGCGAAAGAGCCTGAGGGCGCATCGGTTCATGACCTGGTTCAAGAGCTTAGAGCCCGCCGCGAGCAGACCGCTTCGGAGCTAAAGCCACACTCGGCTAAAGGTCGTGCTGCTTTGCCAAGCTGGGACGAGATTGTTCTAGGAACTGGCTCGCTAGACACCGACGCGGATTAGCGGAATTCTTAGCTCGTTTGAGCTCAAGCCACCATGGTGAGCGATCATCTCAATGCTTCGCTTCTTCGAGTAAACACTGTGAAACAGCGTGAAATTCGAACGAGCCAAAAGCATTAGCTCGGGAAGTCTCTGGCTTGCTAGTTGACCGACCGGTCCGAACCAATTGGCTTCGATTGCATCTTTAGTCAAAACCGCTTGGTATAGGGCACTCTGAGTCTCAAGGCTTTGTTGCATAGCCTCGGCGGCCGAAGGGTCCTTCAGGTAAAGATAGGCAACACGGGTATCGCCGCCAAACCACTCCAGCAGCCCACCCTGCTCAACGGCATCATCAATCACTAGCCGTTGCTCTAGTTCAGAGTCAATCATTCCGTGATCTGCCGTAACGACCATCGCGCAGTCCTTGGGAAGGGTCGCAGCTAATTTGGCTAAATGGCCATCCAACTCTTCGAGAAGATTCGCCCAGCCGGCAGATTGCCAACCGTTGCGATGCCCATATTTATCTAACTCTGGAATGTATAGGTACGTTATGGACTCCGCCGCAGCGTTCAAAATGCTTCGGGCAGCATCAAAGCGATCAGCCATTGACTCTGCGGCAATGTATTCGGCCTTGCGCATGGTGGCCTTGGTGTAGCCGGTGCATCGATACTCTTCGTGACCAATAACGTTGCAGCTGATTCCAGCTTCAAAAGCCATCTCGCTAACGGTCTGGTTTGGTTGCCAGATAGCTGGGTCGGTTCGCTCATTCCAGCCGGTAAGAAGGTTGATCTTCTCATCGAAGAATCTGTCAAACACCTGATGCCCAATAAGGCCGTGCTCCCCCGGCGTCAATCCAGTTGCAAAAGAGGCAATGTTTGCGCTGGTTGTGGAAGGGAATCCAGCGTGAGAGACCGCTCCAGCCTTAATCTGCGCGCTGAGCCAAGGTGCGTGGCCAGATCTTTGCAGGATGTTTTCCGCTCCAAGTCCATCTACCAAGACGCAAACGATTCGCTTCACGCTTCTAAAGGTAAGTGGGTTCGGCTTGCGCTGCACAGAAAGCAGGCTGGAGGAAAACACGTGCCGCAGCTTCCCTAAGGCTTTAGGAACAACAGGTAGAGTCGAGGGCACACTCAAGTTTGACACATCAGGGACCATGACCAATCCAGAAGAACGCATTGTTGACATTGATGTCGCCAAAGAAATGCGTGAGAGCTTCCTTGAGTATTCATATTCCGTCATCTATTCAAGAGCGCTTCCAGACGCTAGAGACGGCCTAAAGCCAGTACAGCGGCGCATCGTCTACCAAATGGGAGAGATGGGTCTTCGCCCTGATAAGGGTCACGTTAAATCCGCTCGTGTCACCGGTGAGGTGATGGGAAAGCTCCACCCCCACGGCGATGGGGCTATCTATGACGCTCTGGTTCGTATGGCTCAACCATTTAGCCTGCGAATCCCACTGATCGACGGCCATGGAAACTTTGGTTCGCTAGACGACGGACCCGCAGCAGCTAGGTACACAGAGGCGAGACTTGCTCCAGCCGCTCTTTTGCTCAATGAATCTCTGGACGAGGATGTCGTTGACTTCCAGCCGAACTATGACGCTCAGCTAAGTGAGCCAGAAGTTCTTCCGGCAGCCTTCCCAAACCTTTTGGTAAATGGCGCAGCTGGTATCGCCGTTGGAATGGCAACCAACATGGCCCCGCACAATCTTCGGGAAGTAATTAGCGCACTTATTTTGCTTATCGATAACCCAGAAGCCGAACTCGCGAAGATCATGCAGGTCCTGCCTGGCCCAGACTTCCCTACCGGCGGTGTTGCTTTGATCGCAGAGGGCCTTCTCGAGGCCTACAGCCAGGGTAAAGGAACCATAAAGACCCGTGCCAAGGTAGCTGTCGAAACCGTTGGACCTCGCCGCACCGGCTTGGTAGTAACCGAGCTACCATACCTGGTAGGTCCTGAGCGCGTTGTGGACAAGATTCGCGATGCTGTGAACTCTAAGAAGCTTGAAGGTATTCACAACGTTGTTGACCTCACCGACCGTGAGAATGGCCTGAGATTGGTCATTGAGCTCAAGACCGGCTTCGATCCTGACTCTGTTCTCGAGGCACTTTACAGATTCACTCCGCTTGAGGAGACCTTCGGCATAAACAACATCGCCCTGGTATCAGGGCGCCCTCAGCAGCTTGGTGTTATCGAATTGCTTCAGGTTTACCTTGGCCACCGCATGGAGGTTGTACGTCGCAGATCGACCAACCGCCTAGATCGCAGAAATGCGCGCCTCCACCTGCTTGACGGTCTTCAGGTTGCAGTTCTCAACATCGACGAGATCATCGAGGTCATTCGCACCAGCGATACCGCCGATGGAGCACGTACTCGACTGATGCAGATATTCGACCTAAGCGAACTGCAAGCCGAGCACATCCTGGAACTTAGACTCCGCCGACTCACTCGCTTCAGTGTGATCGAACTCGAGGCTGAGGCCGAACAACTCCGCAAGGAGATCGAAGCCTTGCAGTCACTGTTGAGTTCGGAACAGCGGATTAAGCAGCAGATTCGCAAGGAGCTAGAAGAGGTTTCTGAGAAATATGGAGATGCCAGGCGCACCCAGCTGATCGACGCCTCGGGCATGGTCGTGGTCAAGAAAGCACCAGTGGTCACTCAGCTCGAAGACGAGCCAACATTCGTCTGCGTAACCGCCAGCGGGAAGCTGTTCAGAACCGCTACTCCCCCAGTCGATACGAATGAAGCGAGACTGCGCGTTATCTCGACCACAACACGCTCCGACATTGGGCTTGTGACTAGCGATGGCGTTGCACACGCAGTCCACGTCTCTGACCTTCC
>JBEGUQ010000048.1:0-5698 GCA_041178805.1 Actinomycetota bacterium | reverse complement strand
GCATTGGGTGTTCTCGCCATCTTTGGACGAGGGCTTCCTAAACAGGCTCGTATTTTCTTGCTAGCACTGGCAATCTTCGATGACTTGATTGCCATCGTGCTAATCGCCATTTTCTTTACCAGTGACCTTCAAGTCGGTTGGCTACTTCTCGCCGCCGCAGTTGCTGTTCTGCATAGCCTGGCCGAGCAATATAAGCGCTTGCCGATTAACTTCATTCGGGTAATTAGCTTTCTGGTTCTTTGGTACTTGGTGCTGCAGTCAGGCATCCACCCCACAGTTGCGGGTGTTGCCATGGGGCTACTAATTCCAGCAAGGAATGCTCACGGCCTAATCGCGAAGTTACAGCCATGGACGAATTCAGTCGTGTTACCACTGTTCGCCTTTTTCGCCGTTGCAATCTCTCTTCCAAACTTCACGGAGCAGACATCGAACGTCTTTATGGGCGTGCTGGTCGGCCTTCCAGCCGGCAAGATTATCGGCATCACGCTGTTCGCTTTGATCGCGAATTCCATTGCGAACAAGGAAGCTCGATTGGAACTTAAGGCAATGGACTTCCTGGCCCTGGCTGCCTTAGCCGGCGTTGGATTCACAGTCTCGCTACTTATGGCGAAGTTAGCCTTCGAAGATCACCCCGAATACATGGCTGAGTCGACCCTTGCAGTGCTTTTGGGATCGGTCATCTCGATGACGATAGGTGCATTTATTGCTCAATCAAGAGCTAAGCACTATCGAAAGCTCCAAAATCAGTAGAGCTCGCAGAGCGCACCGATACGCGAAACAGCTCTGAGGTACTTCTTTCGGTAACCGCCAGCCACCATGGTCGCTGAGAAAACCTTTGTCGCGGAGATGTCGCCGGATGTTCTCAGAGGGATCTGCTGTTCGTAAAGTCGGTCGACAAGCGCTACAAAGCGAAGTGCTGCCACCTGGTCTTCGAGCTGGAAGACGTCGTAGATCGCTATTGACCCAACGTCAGAGATCAATCTCCTGAACTTGGTTGGGTGGAGCTGTCCCAAAAGAGTTAATAACTCACTGAATTTCATGGCCGTTGGATCAGGTTGGTAACCAATCCAATCCTGAAGTTCGCGCATGGACAGATTGCGGGAATCAGCGGAAGAGTCGCGGTGGCGGTAATCCTCACCATCGACACTAATGATCTCAAAGCGCTCCCCTAGTCCCTGAATTTCGCGCTTGAAATCCTCAGCAGCAAAACGACCTTGGCCCAATGCGTTTGGCGGAGTGTTTGATGTGGCTGCGAACTTCACGCCCAAGGCGGAGAGCTCTTTCAGGAAGCGTGACATGAGCATGGTGTCACCTGGATCATCAAGCTCAAACTCGTCGATACAGATCAATCCGAACTTGGAAAACTCCTTGACGGCGGTCTGAAAACCGATGTATCCGACCAAGCTGGTGTACTCCAGGAAGCTACCAAATGCCTTGTGACCTTGAAACTCGTGCCAAATTGAGGCGAGTAAGTGGGTTTTACCAACACCAAATCCACCGTCGAGGTAGATACCCGGAGCGGTGGAGCCTTTGGCAAACAGCTTGGCTCGCTTGCCAGTTACGAATTGTTTAGCGCTTTCAACTGCCTCTAGTTGGGAGGGAAAATTCGCGTCAGGGCGGTAGCTTTCGAATCTAGCCTTGGCAAACTCAGGAGGAGGCAGAAGCTGCTTGATTAGCTCAATCGGGGATAAATCTGGGACAATTGCGGGAAGGGAATTAGCACCAGTAATGCGCTGTTCTAGCAAATTGAATCCTCCCAGATTCGTCAGTTTAGACAATAGAGAAGGACCGTCATGTCAGAAACATCGAGAATCTCCGGTTATGCCCACCCAGATGTTCTAGTTACAACCGAATGGTTGGCACAGAATTCCGCGAGTGTGAAGATCGTTGAGTGCGATGAGGACGTGTTGCTCTACGAAGTCGGACACATTCCTGGAGCTGTAAAGCTTGATTGGCACACCGAGCTAAATGACCAGGACAAGCGCGACTACCTAACCGGAGCTCAGTTCGCTGAGCTTATGAAACTCAAGGGCATTGATCGGAAGGACACCATCGTGCTCTACGGAGACCGCTCGAACTGGTGGGCTACCTACGCATTCTGGGTCATGAAACTCTTCGGCCACGAAGACGTCCGCATCCTCAACGGAGGACGTTCAAAGTGGATCGCTGAAGGGCGCGAGATCACCAAGGAAGCTCCGGAAACTGGCGCAGTCGAATACCCAGTTGTTGAGCGCGACGACAAGACCATCCGAGCATTCCGTCATGAGGTACTTGAACACATTGGCAAACCACTGATTGATGTGCGCTCACGTCCCGAGTACACCGGCGAGCGCCTACACATGCCTGACTACCCAAACGAAGGTGCATCCAGAGGTGGGCACATTCCAACTGCTGCATCAATCCCATGGTCCTCCGCAATCCTGGAAGACGAGACCTTTAAGGACGTCGAAGCTCTGCGCGCAATTTACTTTGACGCAACCGGATTTGACCCGAGCGATGATTTCGTTGCCTACTGCCGCATCGGTGAGCGTTCGAGTCACAGCTGGTTCGTGCTCAAGTACCTTCTTGGCGTGAAGAACGTCCGTAACTATGACGGCTCCTGGACCGAGTGGGGCAACCTAGTGGGCGTTCCTATTGCGGTTGGCGAAGAGCCTGGAGTATTTGCACGTTGAATTCCAACGCCCAAGCTGTAGTCGACGATTTCACGTTCCTAGAGGAGCGTGATCGCCTTCAGCTATTGCTTGAATTCAGTGAGCAATTGCCTGCGCTTGATGCACGATTCGGCGAGAACCCAGAGCTTCTAGAGCGAGTCGAAGAATGCCAATCACCGGTTTTCATAGCAGTCGAAGGCAACCTAGAGCGCGTTTCACTGCACTTCTCAGCGCCACAAGAAGCCCCTACCACTAGGGGTTTTGCGTCAGTACTCAACTCCGCGCTTAATGGCCAAAGCGCTCAAGAGATTCTTGACCTGCCTGACGATTTCCCTTCCATGCTTGGCCTCGACCGCCTGATCTCTCCCCTAAGGGTCCGCGGAATGCGCGGCATGCTTTCACGAATCAAGCGCAAGACACGAGAGATTGTTGCAGCAGGTATCTGACTCCTTTGGAGTGTTCCCGACAAAGGTCGAAGACTACTTCCGACAGCTGGTGTCGGGTCTCAATGTCACGGCTTCACTGGTAGCAGATGGGCAAGGCAACACAGTCTCATCTATGGGAAACTCTTCGGGCTTGGGCAATCCAACTGACCTGGCCCTACTCATTGCGCTTCGTCGGCAATCCCAAGTGATTCTGACAACCGGAAAGACTTTTAGAAGTGACCAATACAAGTTCCCCAAGCAAGCTGACCTTGCAGTTCTGACCAACCAAGAGATTGACATCGCGGTCCCTGATGGTCAAAGGTTGATTTTGTCTCACTCGAACTACCTTCAAGCACTAACCGATCTGAAAAGCGCTGGCTACAGCAGGGTGCATGTTGAATACGGGCTAACCGGTATTCGATCACTAGTTCAAGCAAATGCATTGGACGCCCTATTGCTGAGCTCCCAAACCCGCTCCGGAGTCAGCGCACTTGCTCGAGACCTCAACGTTGAGCCGATTATGTTTCCTCTTGAGGACCTTTACGTTGGCTTGGTGGCGTGGCAACCGAGCGGGAGCCAACTCCGAAGATAAATTTGCGAAGTGGAAATCGACCTCACCTCTCTCAGCCCGACCTTCGTCAGCATGCTCGATGGGCTAAGGCGAGTCGAATCTCGTCCAGAAATCACACTTAGTCAGATTCCTTCGCCGCAGGGCATCGCCCAAGAGGCCATCGCAATAGCGGCCGAGGTAAACCACGAGACAGCAACCGATCACGGCGTCTCGCGCTTGGTCTTCTGCAGAGACACCAGTAACCCTGAGGGCTGGAACTCAGAATTTCGCATCATCGGCTATGCAAAAAGTCCCATCGAGTTGGAGATGGCGAAGGACGACTACCTTTCCGCACTGCCTTGGGAGTGGCTCAAAGACTCTCTTACGCAAGCCGGGGCCAACTTCGCTCATGACGCAGGAACCACTACGACAGTTCTTTCGACCGGCCACGGTTCGCTAATCGCTCAGCCGCAACATGCGGAGCTTGAAATTAGAGCTTCCTGGGCGCCGATGGACTTTGATCTAACCGCACACCTAGAGGGATGGATCGAATTGCTAGCACTGATCTCCGGCCTCCCTCCAAAGGATTCCAAAGTGGTGAGGCTTTCTTGAGGTTGGATAAGCCCAGGCTTCCGGTTAGCACAGTCGATAGCGACCAAGAGCTACAGGACCTAATTGACGCACTTTCAGCCGTTGAACAGGTAGCAATCGATGCTGAGCGTGCAAGCGGTTTCCGCTACAGCCAGAAGGCATACCTTTTTCAGATCGCTGTCCGTGATTTGGGAATCTGGCTAGTCGACCCAGTCTCAGATGTCGACCTCACAGAGTTGATTGCTCCGCTGAACTCTAAGACTTGGCTCCTGCATGCCGCCACCCAGGATCTCCCGTGTTTAGCTGAGCTGGGATTCCACCCGGCAGCATTGATAGACACTGAGCTAACCGCGAGAATCGCCGGATTAGAACGAGTAGGCCTAGGTTCAGTTTGCGAACTGCTCCTTGAGATAGAGCTCGCCAAGGAGCACTCGGCAGCCGACTGGTCCCAACGTCCACTCACTGAAGAAATGCTCGATTACGCAGCTTTGGACGTCGATGTGATGTTTGAGCTTTGGGAAGCCCTTGAGAAACTAATTGAAGAATCAGGGAAAACCTCCTGGCTTCAGCAGGAATTCACACACCTTCTAGATTTCAAACCCAAGCCTCCCCTTGAGGAGCCTTGGAGAGGGTTACCTGGCATCAGCAGGATCAAAGACCTCCCAAAACTAAAGATTGCAGCCAGCCTTCACGCCGTCAGAGACGCAATTGCAATCGAGAAGGACATTGCTCCGGGACGTTTGATCCCAGATCGCTCGATTATGGCTGCTGTTAATCAAGCGCCGAAGTCTCGAAGCGAACTGGCCAACAACAAGGAGTTCCAGGGCCGAGCTTCTAGGACCCTGCTTTCGACCTGGTGGGATGCGATTGCCCAATCCCCCGCCTTAGATATCTCCTTAGAGCCAGTCGAAAAGGGCCATGGGATTCCAAACCATAAGAGCTGGGAACGCAGGTTTCCAGAGGCGCATCACCGTCTTGAGGTAGTTAGGCCATTAGTTCTAGAACTAGCTGCGGAGCATAAGGTTCCAGTTGAGAATTTGCTTACCCCGGACTACCTAAGAAGAGTTTGCTTTGAGCCTGCGGAGGACGTTGCTGCGCAGCTGAAACTGGCAGATTGAGCTAGTTACTGAAGTGATTCAGAAGGGTCTGCTGCTGGCAGCCCAGCCTCAATCGGCTTAGCGTGTGGGACTTTAGACCCAACTACCTGCGCAACAATGTCACGTGCAATCGCCTTTGGAGTAAGTCCTAAGCGCTCAAGGATCTCATCTCGCTCGGCGTGCTCTAAAAACTCTGCCGGGATGCCAACCTCGTTCAGGCCAGTGTCAACACCGTGAGCTCTAAGCTCCTGCCTAAACCTTGAACCAAAGCCGCCAACCCTCACGCCATCTTCAAGGGTTACTACCAGTCGATGAGCTTGGGCCATCTCAACAAGGGATTCCTTGATAGGCAAGATCCACCTAGGGTCTACGACGGTGCAGCCA
>JBEGUQ010000047.1:0-5535 GCA_041178805.1 Actinomycetota bacterium | reverse complement strand
TTCTTCCTTGCACCGCTGAGCCATTGCTCGCAGTGCTTGGATAGGGCTTCGCCGCGCTCCCAAAGCGCCATAGACGCCTCCAGAGAGACATTCTGCTGCTCCAGTTCGGCAACTACCTTCTGAAGCTCGTCGCGGGCTTCCTCGTAGCTCAAGGCTGAAATGTCTTTGCTCATTTGATATCCCTAACTTCGTCTGCGGTTGCGGAAATTTCCTGCTTGCTGGTTCTGATTAGAAGCTTCTTCGACTTGGCAATTTTGCTAATTGGCTTGCCGTTTTCGTCGGTGATTACAGAGTAACCGCGCTCAAGGGTCAATTGCGGGGAAAGTGATCTTGCTTGGGCATGAAGCTGTTTGATTTCCCCTTGGCCGCGATGCAGCCTGAAGTCAAAAATCTCTCGGATTCTTCGGGCGCCTGCAGCAATTACCTCAGCCTGGGCGTCAACAAAGCCATACGGTGAAGCAATCACCGGTCGCGAGATCAGCTGTTGCAATAGCTGCGACTGAGAATCTAGGTAACTTCCAACTCGAACTCTCATGCGCTGGATCGAGATTGCAAGGCCTCGGCGTTCTTCAACGACATCCGGCACCACTCGCTTGGCGGCGTCAGTGGGGGTCGAGGCTCTAAGGTCCGCAACCAAATCCAACAGTGGCTGGTCGTTCTCATGGCCGATTGCCGATACGAACGGTTTGGTCAGCTTTGCAGCAGCTCTCACCAATCGCTCATCGCTGAAGGGGAGTAGGTCTTGGAAACTACCACCACCGCGAGCGATGATAATGACGTCAACCTCTGGGTCTGCATCTAGCACGCCAAGGGCGAGCAGGATTTCGTTTACGGCCTTATCGCCTTGAACGTGAGTGTGCTGAACCTGGAACTGCACCTCTGGCCAGCGAAGTTTGGCATTTTGCAGCACATCCTTCTCAGCATCAGAGTCCGCTCCGGTGATCAAACCAATCTTGTTAGGTAAAAACGGAAGTGGCTTCTTTCGAGCCGGGTCAGCCAAGCCTTCGGAAATCAGCTGAACCTTTAGACGCTCTAGGCGTTCAAGGAGCTCACCGAGTCCAACCTTGTGCATTTGGAGCACGCGCATTGTGAGCTTGCCGTTTTTGGGCCAGAAGGTTGGCTGCAATAGCGCCACCACACGATCGCCCTGTGCAAGCCCAGGTGCGATTTCGGCTCCGGAATTAGTGAATGCGTGAATCTCAACCGACATTTCGACGTCAAGATCGCGAATCGATGCAAAGACGCCAGCTGGCTTTTCCGAATAGGCCTGAAGTTCACCCTCTACCCACACGCGACCGAGTTTGTCTATCCAGTCCCTAAGGCTTTTTGAAAGTTGAGAGACCTGCCAGGGGGAATTCTCGGTGCTAACTCGTGATTGACTATCAGTGACCGAATTAGTGTCCAATCCGGCCTCCTTGGTCGCTTTCGTAGAATTGTGTGGTGACTATCATCAAGGATACCGACCAGGCCGACAGTTTCGGCACCAACAAGGTGCTGTTGGCAGCACCTAGAGGCTATTGCGCAGGCGTAGACCGCGCAGTTATTGCCGTTGAAAAGGCGCTCGACCACTACGGTGCGCCGATCTATGTGCGTAAGCAGATTGTGCACAACAAGCACGTGGTCGCCTCGCTAGAGCGACGTGGAGCGATTTTTGTGGACGAGGTTGATGAAGCGCCTGAGGGTTGCATCATGGTTTTCTCAGCACACGGCGTCTCACCTGCGGTGATCGAAGCGGCGGAAGCTCGCAATCAGCAGACCATCGACGCCACCTGCCCACTGGTTACCAAGGTCCACCGTGAAGTCCAGCGCTTTGACAAAGAGGGTTACGACATCCTTTTGGTCGGTCACGAAGGACACGAGGAAGTCGAAGGTACTGCCGGCGAAGCACCACACGCCGTTCAGCTAGTCGACGGCCCTGAAGGAATTGCAAAAGCCAAGGTAAAAGACCCATCCAAGGTGATCTGGCTGAGCCAAACCACTTTGTCGGTTGACGAGACCATGGAAACCGTTATCAAGCTTCGCGAGAAGTTCCCAACCTTGCAGAATCCACCGAGCGATGACATTTGCTACGCAACTCAAAATCGCCAGGTTGCCATCAAGAAGGTCGGCGCCGAGAGCGATTTGGTTATCGTGGTCGGTTCCGCCAACTCCTCTAACACGGTTCGTTTGGTTGAGGTAGCGCTTGATGCAGGTGCGAAGGCCGCCTACCGCGTTGACGATGCAACCGAGATTGAAGAGCAGTGGTTTGAGGGCGTGAAGACCGTTGGTGTCTCATCCGGCGCTAGCGTGCCAGAGGATTTGGTTGATGGCGTGCTCGCGTTTTTGGCAGAGCGCGGTTATGGCGATGTCAGAACTGTCACCACCGCCGAGGAAGACGTTCAGTTCTCGCTTCCAAAGGAGTTGCGCAAGGACCTAAAGGCTGCCGGCGAAGACGTCAGCAACAAGACTCAGCGCAGCTAGCCCAAATTCTTTTCTGAAACTAGGTTTCCAGCGCGATCAAACGTGCGCCAGATTCCGATTTGGACTCCAAGGTTGAATTCACCTGATCTCATCAGGCTGCCGTCTTTGCGAAAGAACTCCCAAGGCCCGTGCATTTCGCCATCTCGGTAGTCACCCTTAAAACGAGGAAGCCCGTTTTCATAAAACGGGCTTCGCTCCTGGTGGTTTTCTACCACTTAGACTTTCCGGCTGAACCGAGCTGAGTAGCTGCCTCAACGACGCGCGCAGACATGCCTGCTTCTGCGGCCTTACCCCAGGCACGTGGGTCATAAAGCTTCTTGTTTCCAACTTCGCCGTCAATGCGCAATACGCCGTCGTAGTTCTTGAGCATGTGGTCAACAACCGGGCGGGTAAATGCATACTGCAGGTCGGTATCGATGTTCATCTTGATAACGCCGTACTTCACCGCATCAGAAATCTCTTGCTCGGTCGAACCAGAGCCACCGTGGAAGACGAGGTCAAACGGCATCTGCTTGCCATACTTTGCGCCAACCTCTTCCTGAATCTGCTTGAGCAGTTCTGGACGAAGCTTCACGTTTCCTGGCTTGTAGACACCGTGCACATTGCCGAAGGTCAGTGCCGCCATGTAGCGACCATTCTCACCAAGGCCCAGTGCCTCTGCGGTAGCAAAACCATCCGCAACTGTGGTGTACAGGTGCTCATCAATTGCACCTTCAACGCCATCTTCTTCGCCACCAACAGCACCGACTTCGATCTCCAGGATCGATCCGATGTTCTTGGTGCGGGCTAGGAACTCCTTGGCAATTTCAAGGTTCTGAGCCAGTGGCACTTCGGAACCATCCCACATGTGGGAGTTGAAGATAGCTTCGCCGCCAGCCTTAACGCGCTCTTCGGAAAGGGCAATAAGAGGCTTCACAAAGCTGTCGAGCTGCTCGAAGTTGCAGTGGTCGGTGTGAAGGGCAACCTTGATGTCGTAGTTCTTGGCAACTTCGCGAGCAAATGCTGCAAAGCCCAATGCTCCAGAGACGCGGTTCTTCACAGTTGGACCGGACCAGTAGTCTGCGCCACCGGTGGTAACCTGCAAAATGCCGTCCGAACCGGCAGCCTGCAAGCCCGCAAGCGCAGCATTTAGAGTCTGAGAGCTCGATACGTTGATCGCAGGATATGCAAATCCACCGGCCTTAGCGCGGTTAAGCATCTCTACATACTGTTCGCTGTTTACTACACCCATGCGAGCCTCCTTAGGCCTTTGCTGGCTCGCCAAGCAGGCGGCTGCGATCTGGAATTAGTTCTACGGTTGGATCAACCAAGTTTTCAATTGAGTGCAAACCACTGGTTGGTTGCTGAACCTTCGCTGCACCCCACTGCACGGCAGCGGCAATGCCCTCAGCAACATCAAAGCCAACTCCAAAGGCATCCGCATCAGCTGGGTGGTTAGTTACTGCAGCCAAGAAACCTGCGATGGTGGAGTCGCCTGCACCAACGGTGTTGATCACTTTTACCGGAGGGGTGTAAGCGTGGATAGCGTGAGTCTTGGTGATTGCGACAATGCCGTCAACGCCGAGCGATGCCATTACACAGTCAACGCCCCAGTCATTGAGTTCTCGGGCGGCATCGATAACGTCACCGACGGTGTTTAGATCTCTCCCCACACACTCAGCAAGTTCGTGAGCATTTGGCTTCATGATGGTTGCCTTGCCCTGCTGGGCCCAGTACCTAAGGGCTGGGCCTGAGGTGTCCAAGATCACCTTTACGCCAAGTGACTTCATGCGGTCAAATAGCGGGTGAAGGTCGATGACCTCACCGGATTCCTCAATCTGAGGGTGAGCTCCTGCAACAACTAGCCACTGAGCATCGTTGTCCAACACGGTCTTTTCGGTTAGGGCCACAACAGCGTCCCAGTCGCCCTGCTTCAGTGGCCTTGGGCTCTCGTTGATTTTGGTGGTTGGACCGTCGTACTCAACGATTGTGGTGGAAACGCGAAGAGTTCCTTCAATCCATAGCGGAGACAAAAAGCCTGAGCCGGTTCGCTCCAAAACGGTAGGGTCGGCGTTTCCAATTGGAACCACGCCAGGTGCTGGGATATTCGCAAGTTGTAGGCCGCGAGAAACATTGATGCCCTTGCCGGCAAGCTCTTCGCCAACTCGCTCAGCGCGGTTGACTCCACCCTCGACCAGGTTCTTTACGAAGTAGGTTCGATCCAGCGTTGGAGATGGTGTGAGAGTAACGATTGGCGATTTTATGCCAGCCATCAGGGGCTCCTAGATGTGAGAAAAAGATATTTAGCACTCACATCGTTGTAGGCGCCGAAATCACTATAGCCAATAAAACACCATCAAAGGCTAGCCTTCGATCTCCTTGGCGGTAATTGTTGAAGGTGCCTCGGTGATTTCTTTAGGTGCTTCGATTGTCTCGATGCCAAGTTCGTTCTCATCCAGGTCATTTAAGCGCCTTGCGGTAACCAGCATTCTGGTTTCAAGCGAAGAAACAAACGTGTTGTAGTCCTTGACGCTGGTGGTCATAGATCGCCCAAGCTTGTCGGCCAACTGGGCAATCTTGCCGACTCGCTCATAAAGTTCCTTACCCAGTTTTAGCAGGGTCTTGAGCTGAGTCTCATCGGCATTTTGACGCCAGATATGGCTGATGGTCTTTAGCACCGAGTAGAGGGTTACTGGAGATGCAACAGCAACGTTCTTCTTGAAGGCATACTCCAACAATCCTGCGTCGCTTTCAAGAGCTGCAGAGAGCAGCGATTCACTCGGCACGAAGCAAATAGTGAAGTCTGGCGAAGAGTCCAGCCCAGTCCAATACTGCTTGGAGCCCAAGTCGTCGATGTGCTTGCGGAATGCCTTGACGTGTTCATCCAGCAAGCGCTCACGCCTGGCCAATTCCTCTCCGGTTGCCAATTCCGAGATGGCACTTGCCTCCTGGTAGGAGTTGAAGGGAACCTTGCTGTCGATGGCTAATTTTTTGCCACTTGGCAGGTTGATCACAACATCTACTCGACCGGCACCAGCCTCGGTTGTGATGGTCACCTGCTCTGAGAAATCCGCGTGCTTGATAAGTCCCGAAAGT
>JBEGUQ010000046.1:0-9309 GCA_041178805.1 Actinomycetota bacterium | reverse complement strand
AAAAGAAGAGGTCAAAGTGTCGGTTTCTATCAAGCCACTCGAAGATCGCATTGTTGTTCGCCCAGTTGAGGCAGAGCAGGTAACCGCATCCGGTCTGGTTATTCCAGACACCGCAAAGGAGAAGCCTCAGGAGGCTGAGGTTGTCGCGGTAGGTCCAGGTCGCTTCAGCGACGAGGGTGACCGCATTCCAGTTGACGTAAAGGTCGGCGACCGCGTTATCTTCTCAAAGTACGGCGGCACCGAGCTAAAGTACGACGGCAAGGAGTACCTAGTACTTTCTGCTCGCGACGTACTAGCGATCATCGAGCGCTAAATCATTTAGAGGACGACCCAGGGAAACCTGGGTCGTTTTCGTTTAACCCCTAGGCTTTGGGGGTGAAGACACGTTCGAGCCACTCCACTGGACTGCTGCTGGGCGTGAGCGCCTATCTAATTTGGGGATCATTCCCGCTCATCATTACCGCCACCAAATTTGCCAATCCGCTCGAGGTCGTAGTTTGGCGGGTGGTTTTTGGATTCTTGTTCGCAGCCGTGGTGCTCACTGTAATCCGCGGCTGGGGAAAGATCATTGAGCTTCTAAAATCCCCCAAGAAACTCAAGTGGCTAGCGGTTGCATCCATCTTTATTTTCATCAACTGGGAGACCTACGTTATTGCGGTCGCAACCGGCAACACAATTGAGTCCTCGCTTGGCTATTTCATAAACCCGCTAATCACCATTTTGTTTGCAGTGGTGTTTTTGGGAGAGCGCCTAAGAACCCCGCAGTGGATCGCGCTGTCGATCGGTTTGGTTGCGGTCGGTGTCTTGACCTTTGACTATGGCCGACCACCTTGGATCGCTCTGGTACTTGCGGTTAGTTTTGCGATTTACTCGCTGGCAAAAAACAAAGTCGGCGGCAAGATCCAGGCCACGCAATCTTTCGCTTTGGAGTCGTTGCTAGTGATTCCAATAGCTTTGGTGCAGCTCGCGTTCGTGGCATCCAGCGAGCACATCACGCTTTTGGATTCACCGAGCAACGCGTTTGTACTAATTGGCTTTGGCATCATGACGGCGGTGCCGTTGATTCTGTTTGGTGCCGCAGCCTCGAGGATCCCGCTGTCCACAATTGGCTTCATCCAATACATGACGCCGGTGCTGCAATTCCTAACTGCCTTCTTTATTTTGCGTGAGCCAATGCCCGCGGTTCGCTGGGTGGGCTTTGGTTTGGTTTGGCTGTCGTTAGCCGTTTTAACCTTCGATGCCATTCGCAATAAGCGTCGTGCGCTGCCGGTAGTAGACCAGGGCTAGCTGAAACCTAATTGTTACGCACTGCTTACATAGCGGAACATTCAACCAATTTCGAAGAGTGGTATCTCAGATTGCTTCTGATTCAGAAGCGTTTTCGACAGTAATCTTCGGAATTCGAATAGTTTGAGGTTGCTGGCTCGTCTTTTTCGAAGCTTTTTCTACTTGATATCTAGCATTTTCAGTATGCTTTTGCCTAGCAGTGTGAGCGTTTGCCCACACTTGCCCTCTAATTGCTATTCAAGGAGCAAGAATGACTGAAATCAACATCAAGTCACGCTTGGCCCTCAAGACCGCTTCGGTACTAGGTGTATTTGCACTTAGCGCAGCGGCTTTGGCGGGTTGTGCGGCGACTTCCACTGAGACTGAAGCCACCGAGTCGGAGACTAGCGCAGCTGCTACCACCACTCCTGGCGGTTGTGAGCTTGGCGCGGAGCAGGAAGGCGACCTAACTCTAAAGCTAGGAACCGCTCTACCTCTAACCGGTAACCTAGCTTTCCTAGGACCACCTGAAGAGGCTGGTGTTGCACTAGCTATCAAGGACATCAACGAGGCCGCTAAGGGCATCACCATCGAGGCCACCCTGGGTGACTCTGGTGACACCGACAACAAGGCATACGACACCGAGATCCCACGTCTGCTAAACGCAGGTGTTGAGGCTGTTATCGGTGCTGCATCCTCCGGTACCTCTCTACAGTTCATCGACCGTTTGGTTGCAGAGTGTGTGATTCAGTTCTCCCCTGCAAACACTTCGGCAGCACTAACCAACTACGAGGACAAGGGTCTGTACTTCCGTACCGCTCCATCTGACGTCCTTCAGGGTGAGGTGCTAGGTAACCTAATCGCAGAAGACGGACACCAGAAGATCTCGATGATCGTTCTGAACGACTCCTACGGAACTGGTCTAGCTGAGTTCGTAACCGCAGCATTCACTGCTGCTGGTGGCGAGGTTCTAGCTGCTCCTACCTACAACACTGGTGACACTAACTTCACCAGCCAGATTGCAGAAGCACTTGCTGGTGGACCAGACGCTATCGTTCTGATCACCTTCGACGAGGCTAAGACCATCGTTCCTGAGCTAGTAGCTCAGTTCCCTGGTGACAAGCTGTACTTCGTTGACGGTAACCTAACCAACTACTCTGAGGCATTCCCAGCTGGCACCCTTGAGGGCGCTAAGGGAACCTACCCAGGTGTAAACGAGTCCAAGATTGGCGACTTCATCGCTCGTATGGACGAGAACTGGCAGGCACAGGGCAACGCAGCACTAGAGCTAAACGCTTACGGTCCTGAGTCCTACGACGCAGTTGTTCTTCTAGCTCTTGCAGCTCTTGAGGCACGTAGCACCGAAGGTGCAAACATGTCCGTGAAGCTACAGGAAGTTTCCGGTGGATCCGGCAACGGCCAGAAGTGCACCAGCTTCGCCGAGTGTGCTGCAACGAGTTGGGTGACCCAACCGACGGTAACATCCTGATTCAGCAGTTCGACGGAAACAACGTTCCAGCTACCATCCGTGGCTAGTAACTAGTTACCAAAAAGAACCCCCCGGCCATTGGCCGGGGGGTTCTTTATTTAATCTCTATTTTCGATCTGCAAAGAAGTCGATTGCGGCACCTAAGGTAACGCCAACTGCAAGGGACATAGCGACATTGTCGATAGCGACACCAACAGCAACACCTATGCTGGCCCCAACGGCCAGCCAGACACCTTTAGAAGGCTTCTTAGGCACCCAGGGTTCCGAGGTAGAGACCAATGACCTGTGGGTCATTTAGAAGCTCACGGCCGGTTCCTACGACTGCGTCCTTACCCTGGTCCAATACATAGGCACGATCAGCGATCTGCAGGCAGCGGCGAGCGTTCTGCTCAACCATGATGCAGGTAACGCCAGCCTTGTTGATCTCGGAGACGCGAAGGAATGCCTCGTCCTGACGGACAGGAGACAAACCTGCGGAAGGCTCATCAAGCAAAAGCACAGCAGGGTTCATCATTAGTGCGCGACCCATGGCAACCATCTGACGCTCACCACCTGATAGTGACCCAGCACGCTGCTTTAAGCGCTTACCAAGCTCTTCGAAAATCGAAACCACAAAGTCCAAGCGCTCGTTGTATTTTCCAGGCTCCTGGAAGATACCCATCTGAAGGTTCTCTTCGATGGTCAACGATGGGAAAACGTTGTTGGTCTGTGGGATAAAGCCCACGCCCTTGGACACCAGCTGGTTTGGCTTGAGGCCGGTGATGTTCTCACCGTTCAGGGTGATGGAACCCTCGCGAACCTTTACCAAACCAAAGATTGCCTTTAGCAAGGTGGACTTACCGGCACCGTTAGGTCCGATGATTCCGATTAGCTCACCCTTGTCGGCATAGAGGTTGGTGCTGTTGAGGATGTTCACACCCGGTAGGTAGCCGGCTACTAGATCTTTTACTTCTACAACGCGAGTCATTTACTTGCCTTCCTCGCTGATGACTTTGATACGACCGGTAACAACACCGAGGTCGGTGTCCTGGTGGGCACCTAGGTAGGCATCAATAACTGCCTGTTCCTTCATAACGGTGTCTGGAGCACCTTCTGCCACGACCTTGCCTTCGGCCATTACGACCACCCAGTCGGCGATGTGGCGAACCATGTGCATATCGTGCTCAACAAAGAGCACGGTCATGCCCTCCTTCTTGAGGTTTAGCACGTGCTCAAGTAGAGACTGAGTCAAAGCTGGGTTTACACCCGCCATTGGCTCATCCAACATAACTAGCACTGGATCGGTCATTAGGGCACGAGCCATCTCTAGAAGCTTGCGCTGACCGCCGGATAGCGATGCTGCAAAGTCGTCTTTCTTGGCATCAAGCTTGAACTTCTTCAGAAGCTCCATTGCCTTGACCTCAAGCGCAGTGTCCTGCTTGCGCCATAGGAATGGGAACAGCGAGTTCAAAAGCTTCTCACCGGTCTGGTTCTTAGCTCCGAGCTTCATGTTCTCAAGCACGGTCAAAAGGCTCAGTGCCTTGGTGAGCTGGAAGGTTCTAACCTGGCCCATCTTGGCAACCTTGAAAGATGGCACTCCAGCAAGCTGGTTGCCCTGGAAAGACCAGGCGCCAGTGTCAGGGGTGTCAAAACCAGTTAGCAGGTTGAACAAGGTGGTCTTACCGGCACCGTTAGGTCCGATTAGAGCGGTGATCGCACCACGAGGAATCTCAAGGTGAGCGACATCAACCGCGGTTAGACCGCCGAAGCTCTTCTTGACACTGTCGATGACCAAGATCGGGTCAACCTTCTTCACTCCCGGAGCAGCAACTCCGACGTGTAGTCCGGTTGACTTCTGGTTCTCTGAATTACTTGACAAAGGTCATCTCCCTCTTGTCTCCGAAAATACCCTGCGGACGGTAGATCACGATCAGCATCAAACCGATACCAACTAGTACGTAGCGCAGAGTTGCCGCCTGGATGCCAGATACCGGCAAGATGCCAGACTCTGCCAACGCAGGCAAGATGTTGGTTAGGAAAGCCTGTAGCACCCAGAAGATGATCGACCCAAGAACCGGACCAAAGATGGTTGCAGCGCCTCCGAGAAGTAGTGCAGTCCAAAGGAAGAAGGTCAGCGAGGTCACATAAACACCAGGGGATACGTTGGTGCTAGTTGCCAGCACGATGCCACCGAGGGCACCAAAAACACCACCGATGATTAGCGCCTGCATCTTGTATGCAAAGACGTTCTTACCAAGAGCGCGAACTGCGTCCTCGTCCTCGCGGATACCCTTCACAACGCGACCCCAAGGGGAGCGCATCAGAGCCCAGAGCAACAGGGTTGCAACGGCAAGCACCATCAGACCAAACACCAGCATCCACAAGGTCTGCTCGTTGTAGGTCCATGGACCCCAGCCGTAGTCGCCAACTGGGAATGGGTTTGCAGCTGCAAAGCCACCTGAGTTGTTGTAACCGAATAGGCCGTCGGCGCTACCGGTCACTGGCTCAAAAGCTGTGGTTAGGAACAAAAGACGCAGAATTTCCGCTGCCGCAATGGTCACGATCGCTAGGTAGTCACCGCGAAGTCGAAGGGTTGGGATACCCATGATTAGCGCGAAGACTACGGACGCGGCGATGCCCATGAGCATGCCAGCCCACCAAGGCAGTCCGAAAGTGAGCACGCTGATTGCGTATCCGTAAGCACCAACGGCCATGAAGCCCGCGATACCAAAGTTCAACAATCCGGCAAAACCGAAGTGCATAGCCAGACCCAGGGCTGCCAGCGCAAACGCCAAGATGGTTGGCGTTAGTAGGCCCGCGAGGGTGTTATTGAGAATTGATCCCCAGTCCATGGTCGACCTCCTAACCTATCCTCTGTTTTTTACCGAGCAGACCTTGAGGTCTGAACAGCAAGATTCCAATAAGAACTACCAGTGCACCGACGTACTTGAGGTCGGCAGGGATGAATAGCGAGCTGGTCTCAACCAACACACCAACCACAATCGAACCGATTAGAGCTCCGAATGCGGTTCCCAGGCCACCCAAGGTGACGGCTGCGAAAATCAATAGCAAGATCTGGGCACCCATGTCCCACTTGATGCCTGGACGGAAGTAGGCCCAAAGCACACCGGCGAGACCTGCAAGTGCTCCCGAGATGATCCAAACGGTGCGGATTACCTTGTCAACGTCAATACCAGAAGCTGCAGCTAGATCTGGGTTGTCAGAGATGGCGCGGGTAGCTTTACCGGTCTTGGTCTTAAGTAGCCACCAAGCAAAGCCCATGATTACAACGATCGAGATAGCCATGGAAACCAAGTCGGTCATCGAAAGTGCAACCGAACCGAATAGCGGAACCATGGTGGAGTCCGCACCAGGTAGCTGCTCAGTGCCACCACCGATGAAGTACTGGAATAGGTAACGAACGGTTAGTGACAGACCGATAGAAACAATCATCAGCTGAACTAGTGCCAGTCCACGCTTTCTCAGCGGTTTCCATAGTCCGGCGTCAAGCGCCCAACCCATACCTCCGGAAAGCAGCACTGCAGCTGGGATTGCTGCCCACATTGGAAGCTGAAGTCCAACACCCAAAACCAAAGCTGCTACCGCACCGAAGGTAACCATTTCGGAGTGTGCAAAGTTTGAAAGACCGGTGGTGCCGAATACCAGCGACAGGCCAACTGCAGCTAGACCAAGCATTAGGCCGAAGTTCAGACCGTAGATCAGACGTGCAACGACCTGGTCAAACATGGATACGGTAACGCGAGTTCCCTCACCGATGAAGAAGTTTGCAACTAGCGGGCTGGTCTTGCCAAGAACAACATCCTTGGTAGCGCCGCCCTCACCGGTAACTGCGATGCCCTCAGGCAGAGTCTCCTGGTCCAGGGTCACCTTGTAGCTGTCGCCTTCGACACCTGGAACACCGATGTACCATTTGCCATCAGCACCGGTAACGGTTTCGGCGGTGTAGCCACCACCGTCAACTGACATGCGAACGCCACCTAATGGCTCGCCATCAAGCTTCACGTTTCCAGTAATACCGCGCTCTAGGTCTTCGCCAACGCTGTCGGCGCTCGCAGGGGTTGCACCTAGACCAAAGCCCAGAACCATTGCGATGAGAAGCAGTAATAGGGATGAGAGCAATCGCTTGGGATTGCTGGCAGAGAGGAATTGCACCTGTCCTCCAAATCGTATTGAGCTACCTTGCTCAAAAGTCCTGTTAGGGACTCTCAAAAACACTAGCAAAGTAAACCTAGTGGCATTCCCTTCAGGCTATAAATCTTTGGTTTCAAAAAGATTTCAATACTTGCGAAAATGCACCTTATTAATAGGAGTGATTGCTTGGCTAGAATTAGGAAACGAATCCACCACAAGTAGAGGATTGCCAATTGGAGCTTCCAGACCCATTTTCCCTAGTCGGACTCACCTATGACGACGTCCTGCTCCTTCCTGGGCAATCTGATGTGATGCCATCTGGCGTAAGCACCCAGACTCAGGTTTCTCGAAACATCTCTATTAACGTGCCGCTGATCTCCTCAGCGATGGACACCGTTACCGAAGCCAGAATGGCTATTTCCATGGCGCGACAGGGCGGCTTGGGAATCCTGCACCGCAACCTCTCGATCGACGACCAGGTAACTCAGGTTGACCTTGTTAAAAGAAGTGAAGCTGGAATGGTCTCCCATCCAGTCACCACCACCGCTTACGCCACCATTCAGGAAGTTGATGACCTGTGCGGAAAATACCGCGTATCTGGCCTTCCCGTAATTGACGAAGATGGCAAGTTGGTCGGCATTGTGACCAACAGAGATATGCGCTTTGTGCTTGAGGTGCAGCGCACCACAACTTTGGTAAAAGACGTCATGACGCCGATGCCGCTGATTGTTGGCAAGGTTGGCATCAACCCTGACGAGGCAATGGCGATGCTGGCCCAGCATCGCATCGAGAAGTTGCCGCTGATTGACGACGATCTAAAACTTCGCGGATTGATTACCGTGAAGGACTTTGACAAGAGCGAGAAGTATCCAAACGCTTCCAAGGATGGCGCTGGGCGATTGCTGGTTGGCGCAGCGATTGGTGTTGGTCCAGATTCTTGGGAGCGTGCAATGGCACTGGTTGAGACCGGCGTTGACATGTTGATAGTGGACACCGCTCACGGACACAACACCGCAGTTTTGGACATGATTCGCAAGCTCAAGAGCGAGCCGGTAGCGAAGTTCACCGACATCGTAGGTGGCAACGTCGCAACCCGAGAGGGCGCTCAGGCGCTAATCGACGCAGGTGCCGATGGCGTCAAGGTCGGTGTTGGTCCAGGTTCAATTTGCACCACTCGCGTTGTTGCCGGAGTTGGCGTCCCTCAGGTAACCGCTGTTTACCTGGCATCGCTTGCGGCAAAGCCAGCCGGTGTTCCTGTTATCGCTGACGGTGGATTGCAGTACTCGGGAGATATTCCAAAGGCACTGGTTGCTGGAGCAAACTCCGTAATGCTCGGATCGCTTTTGGCCGGTACCGACGAAGCCCCGGGAGATATCACCTTCGTTGGAGGTAAGCAGTACAAGACCTACCGCGGCATGGGATCGCTCGGTGCAATGCAGTCACGTGGATTGGCAAAGTCCTACTCCAAGGACCGCTACTTCCAAGACGATGTGCTTCGCGAGGACAAGTTGGTGCCAGAGGGCATCGAAGGTCGAGTTCCTTACCGTGCGGGATTGCGTGAATCGCACCCGCACGATGTTCAGATGACCATCGAAGCCCCTAACTACGGCACTCGCTAGGAGGCCCAGATGAATCAGGTTGAAATCGGTCGCGGCAAAGATGGCCGCAGGGCATTTGCTTTCGATGACATCGCGGTAGTGCCAACTCGCAGAACTCGCGATCCAGAAGACGTTTCTACCAACTGGGCCATCGACGCTTACAAGTTCGATCTACCTGTCGTGGCAGCACCGATGGACTCGGCAATGAGCCCAGCGACCGCAATTGCCCTTGGCAAGCTCGGTGGACTAGGCGTCTTGGACCTCGAGGGACTTTGGACTCGCTACGAAGACCCAACTCAGCAGCTTGAGGAAATCGCAAACGCCAAAGAGGCAGATGCCACAGCAGTTTTGCAGCGCATTTACTCTCAGCCAATTCAGCCGGAGCTAATCACCGCACGTCTGGCAGAGATTCGTGCTGCCGGCGTAACTGTTGCTGGAGCGCTATCTCCGCAGCGCACTCAGGAGTTCTCGAACGTGGTTCTTAAGGCCGGTGTTGAGATGTTCGTGATTCGCGGAAACACGGTTTCTGCCGAGCACGTCTCTAAGTCTCAGGAACCGCTGAACCTTAAAGAGTTCATCTACAAACTAGATGTCCCGGTAATGGTTGGTGGTGCTGCCAGCTATAAGGCTGCACTACACCTAATGCGCACTGGTGCCGCCGGTGTATTGGTTGGCTTTGGTGGCGGTGCCGCATCATCAACTCGCAAGATCTTGGGCATTCACGCTCCAATGGCTACCGCGGTTGCAGATGTTGCAGCTGCGCGCCGTGACTACATGGATGAATCCGGTGGTCGCTACGTTCACGTAATCGCTGACGGTGGCTTG
>JBEGUQ010000045.1:0-5960 GCA_041178805.1 Actinomycetota bacterium | reverse complement strand
TCCTCATAGGTAATTGCAGCGAGGAAAAGGCACCCCGTCGATTACGGATACTTTGTATCCCTCGCCGCTGTTCGACCCAAAGCTTAGCGGCTATCGCCTGGCTTTGCCAAGCGAATCAAGTAAGCGGCTTAGGCGTGACCTGGGAAAAGCGAGTTGACTGAGTCGTCATAGAACACAGCAGCGATTGCCTTGGCAATCAGCGGCGCAATGGAGAGCACAGTCAGGGTGGCAAATTCCTTGTCCGGAGTAATCGGCAAGGTGTTGGTTACAACCACCGAGTCAATAACTGGATCGCTAAGACGCTCAACTGCAGGGTGAGAGAAGACTCCGTGGGTAGCGGCAACAATTACTCGCTTTGCACCGTTAGCCTTTAGTGCCTTTGCGGCAGCCAAGATGGTGCCGCCGGTGTCGATCATGTCGTCAACCAATAGGCAGTCGCGACCTTCGACGCCACCAACAATCTCGTTGACCTGGACCTGGTTTGGACGATCTGGATCGCGACGCTTGTGGACAATCGCCAGTGGAGTGCCAAGGCGGTCTGCCCAGATGTCTGCCACGCGGACGCGGCCTGAGTCTGGAGACACAACGGTCAGGTTCTCGGTGCCAAAAGTCTCTGCAACGTGGTCAGCCAAAAGTGGCAGGGCCCATAGGTGGTCTACCGGTCCATCAAAGAAACCCTGAATCTGTGGCGAGTGAAGATCTACCGACATGATGCGAGTAGCTCCTGCTGCCTTGAACAAATCGGTCACCAGGCGAGCCGAGATTGGCTCACGTCCCTTGTGCTTTTTGTCCTGACGGGCGTATGGGAAAAACGGTGCAACCACGGTGATGCGCTTTGCGCTGGCGCGCTTCATTGCGTCCACCATCAATAGCTGCTCCATGAGCCAGTGGTTGATTGGTGCTGGGTGAGCCTGAATGATGAAAGCATCCACTCCACGAACACTTCGTTCGTAACGTACAAAGGTTTCACCGTTGGCAAAGTCGTAAGCGGTAACCGGCACTAGCTCGGTCTGCAGGATCTCCGCAACCTCTTGGGCTAGGGCTTGATGCGCCCTACCGGATGCGATGACTAGTTGTTTACTTGCTGCCTTTTCAACTGGCATCGCTGCTCCTTTTTGCTGCCTCTGCCGACTTTGAGCCTGGACGCTTGTCCAAAACCCAGCCAGCTAGATTCTTTTGCGGTGTTGTATTCAATGCTAACGCTCCTGGCTCGACATCTCGGCGGATTGTCGAACCGGCTGCGGTGTAAGCGCCATCGCCGATAACAATTGGGGCAACAAACACATTGCCGCTGCCGGTTTTGGCGTGTGCACCAATCACAGTGCGGTGTTTGTTTAGGCCGTCGTAGTTAGCAAAAATGGTGCCCGCACCAATGTTTGAACCCTCACCGATTTCGGCATCTCCAACATAGGAAAGATGTGGAACCTTGGCTCCAGGGCCGATCTTGGCGTTCTTGGTTTCAACAAAAGTGCCGATCTTGCCGTCTTCGCCAAGGTGAGTGCCTGGGCGAAGATAGGCGAAGGGGCCGACGCTGGCTCCAGCGTCGATCTTAGAAGCAGAACCTTGCGTGCGGCTAATGCTGACATTTGAACCAACCTCGACATCGGTCAATGTGGTGTCTGGACCAATCACCGAACCCTCGCCAATCGAGGTGAAGCCATGCAACCTGGTGCTTGGCAGCAAAGTTACATCTTTGGCCAGCTGGACAGTGACATCGATCCAAGTTGTTGCCGGCTCCTGGATGGTTACACCAGCGTGCTGCCAAGCACGCACGATTCTGGCGTTTAGCTCGCTTGCAACTTCACTGAGTTGAGCGCGGTCATTGATGCCAGCAACCAGCCAGTTGTCTGATATCGGGTGAGCGGAAACCTTCTGTCCCTGCTCCAGCATCAGAGCTGCAACATCAGTGAGGTACTTCTCTTTTTGAGAATTCTCCAAGGTGACCTTTGAAAGCGCGGTCCTTAGGTGGCCCGCATCAAATATGTAGACGCCGGCGTTCACCTCGTTGATCTCAAGCTGTTCAGCAGTTGCGTCCTTTTGCTCGACGATTCCAACGAAGCTCTCACGTGATCGAACAATGCGTCCGTAGCCATTGGCATTTGCCATCACAGCGGAAATAAGGGTTCCGGAGTTTTGGCTACCACGGTGAATCTCAAGAAGTTGCTCAATGCTCGCTACATCCAAAAGCGGCACATCGCCCGAGAGCACAGCAACATCACCTTCAAAGTCGCTAGGTAGCTGCTCAAGTGCTGACTCAACGGCTCGACCGGTGCCAGGAATAGCATCTTGGAGGGCAACGGAGGTGTTCGGGTAAAAAGCTTTTACATAGTTTTCGATTCGCTCGCGCTCATGTCTGAGAACAGCAACAACGTGGTTTGCGCCTAGCGAGTGTGCAGTGGAAAGAACGTGTCCGATGAGTGGGAGACCGGCGATTTCGTGCAGCACTTTTGGAGTCGCGCTTTTCATGCGCGTGCCTTCTCCGGCTGCTAGCACTACGACTGCGAGCTGACGCATGGTCCTCCAAATCACTTGCTGCTCCGCCCCTAGGATTCGAACCTAGACCGGACGCCTCCAAAGAGCGCCGTGCTGCCGTTACACCAGAGCGGAACGAGGTTTGCACCTCGGCGATAAGTCTGCCAGATAGATTGGCTAGAGCTGAAGTTTCTCCAAAGTCTCTAGCCACAAAGTTTCAAATTCCTCGACCTGGCGGGTCAGCTCACGCTGTCGCTCAGCCAATTTCAAAAGCAACTCATAATCGGACTGGTCAGCGGTAGCAAGTTGGAGCGCGATTGCCTCAAGTTCTTGGCTTGCTTTTGCCATCGCTCGCTCTAGTCGCGCAGATTCTTTCTCAAGATTGCGCTTTTCTGCCCCGGACAGTGCTGACTGAGGTTTCGCAGCCACGACTGCCTGGGCTTCTGGTTGAGCCTTTCGAAGCTGCAGGAATTGCTCGACGCCCTTTGGTAGGTGACGAAGTTTGCCATCACCCAAAAGTGCAAACTGCTGGTCAGTCACGCGCTCTAGCAGGTAACGGTCGTGGCTAACCACGATCAAAGTCCCAGGCCAGGTGTCCAATAGGTCTTCCATCGCCGCCAACATGTCGGTGTCGAGATCGTTGGTTGGCTCATCCAAAATCAGAACGTTTGGTTCGGTAAACAAAAGTCGAAGAAGCTGAAAACGACGTCTTTGCCCACCCGATAGGTCGCCGATTGGCGTTTGGAGTTGCGCAGAATCAAACCCGAGTTGCTCAACGAGCTGACCGGTGCCAACTTCCTTTTTTCCAACTGTGAAGGTGGTTTTCTCACGCTTGATCATCGCGAAGATGCGGTCATCGGCAAATTCATCCAGCTCGCGGACATCCTGGCTGAGGGTCGCAAACTTTACGGTCTTGCCAATCTTGATTCGACCAGAATCTGGCATAAGTTCGCCGGTCATCAACCTAAGCAATGTGGTCTTGCCGGCACCATTGGCACCTAGCAAACCGATACGGTCACCAGGGCCTAACCGCCAGGTGACGTCGGTCAGGATCGGCTTACCGTCTTCGGTTTGGTAGTTCACATCTTCGAAGTCCACCACGTCTTTACCTAGGCGCTGGGTGGCCAATTTACTTAGCTCAAGCTCGTCTCTAGGGGGCGGTTCGTTGGCAATTAGGGTCAACGCTGCATCAATGCGGAACTTTGGCTTGGCCGTTCTGGCGGGAGCTCCCCTGCCCAACCACGCAAGCTCCTTGCGAAGAAGATTCTGCCTTCTGGCTTCGCTTGAAGCAGCTTGGCGATTTCTCTCGGCTCGCTGCAAAACATACGCGGCGTATCCGCCATCAAAAGGCTCGATCTTTCCGCCGTAGACCTCCCATGTGAGGTTACAAACCGCATCCAGGAACCAGCGGTCGTGGGTCACAACCAGTAATCCGCCAGAGGTTTTAGACCAGCGGTTTCTCAGGTGCTCCGCAAGCCATGCCACACCTTCAACATCTAGGTGGTTGGTCGGCTCATCCAACATGACGATGTCGTAGTCACCCGCCAAAAGCGCAGCTAGTGCAACCCTTCGACGCTGCCCTCCGGAAAGTGACCCAACCTGCTGCGTCCAATCCAAATCTCCAAGTAGCCCCTGCAGCACGTCTCTGATTTTGGGGTCGGTGGCCCACTCGTGCTCCGGACCCTCGCCGACAACTGCCTGCCCAATGCTGAGAGAGTTGTCGATCTTGTCCACCTGAGTCAGGTAGCCAATTCGCAGAGATCCGCGCCAGGTAACGCGACCGGCGTCTGGCTCAAGCTGCTTGGACAGAATCTTTAGAAGCGTCGACTTACCGTCACCGTTGCGACCAACAATTCCGATTCGGTCGCCCTCGTTTACACCAACAGTGATGCTGTCAAAAACTTGCTTGGTCGGGAACTCGAGATCAATCTGTTCCGCACCTAAAAGATGGGCCATTAGCTAAGCCTGCTGCCTTGATCGCTGTGATGCGCAATGACCGCCTGGAACCCCGCGGCACGAATATTCTCTGCAGACGCTAAAGCTGCAGCTTCATCGTCTGCCAAATACCAAAGCGTTGGGCCAGATCCCGAGAGAAGTCCCGGACCGCAACCAAAATCCTGCGCTGCAAGGTCTGCAAGCTCAGGGAGCAGGCTAAACGCAGCAACGGTTAGTGAGTTCTTACCCAGCCAGCCGGTTTCGGTTTCAAAATCAGGAACCCGCAAAACTTCACCGAGCTCAAGACGATCAAATTCTTGAAAGACGGATTTTGTCGAGAGCGGCTTGTTGTTGATCAGCAAGACGATTGGCTTTGACACAACTGCAGGGTGCGGGGCGAGTTCGATTCCTGTATCGCTACCAAGCGCTGTCCCACCCAAAATTGCAAATGGCACATCAGCGCCAATAGTGCTGCCTACTTTCATCAGCTGTGCCTGATCCAGACCCAGGCACCACGCTTCATTCAGCGCTACCAGCGCCGCGGCTGCATCGGCAGAACCACCAGCCATGCCACCTGCCACCGGCACCTGCTTGTGAATCTCAAATCGCATTGGCTGTGGATTTTCAATACCGGCAAACTTCGCTAAAGCCTTGGCCGCTTTGACAACCAAGTTCGATTCATCGAGCGGAATTTCGCCAAGGTTTGGAAGGTCCGATACGACTCGAACTCCCCATTTCTCGCTTGGCTCAACCCCAACTCGCTCCTGAAGATCGAGAGCTTGGTAGAGGCTTACGACCGGGTGATAACCATCCGGCTGAAGATCTCCAACTTGGAAAAACAGATTTACTTTGCCCTGCGCGGTTGCCCAAATCACTTGGCACTCGCAATCGCGATGAACTGCTCAATGCTTAGCTGCTCGCCTCTGGCCTGCGGGTCGACATCGGCTCGGACAAGAATTTCTTCGGCCTGGGCTGCAGAACCGGCCCAACCGGCAAGTGCCTGACGTAGCGTCTTGCGGCGCTGCAAGAATGCCTGATCAATCGCCGTGAAAGTTGGCTGCTGAAGGGCTGGGTCGCGTTCAATAGTTCTTTGGAAATAGACCAGAGCGCTATCAACTCCGGGCACCGGCCAAAAGATGTTTCTGCCGATATTGCCGGCTAAGCGAGCAGGTCCATACCAAGCCATCTTCAGTGAGGGAACGCCGTACTCCTTGCTATTTGGAGCAGCAGCCAGTCGGTGCGCAACTTCGGCCTGAACCATCACCAATCCCTTTTGGATCGACGGGAACTGGCTCATAAAGTGAAGTAGCACCGGAACCGAAATGTTGTATGGCAAATTCGCAACCAAGGCAGTTGGAGCGCCAGGAAGTTCTTTGACCTTCAGGGCATCTGCAACCACAAGTTCCAGCTCACGATCTGGCGCGTGCTTTGCAATGGTGCTTGGAAGCTCTTCCGCCAAGCGCTGATCAATCTCTACCGCAATGACCTTAGGAACTATTTCTAGGATTCCTAGCGTTAGTGACCCGAGCCCAGGCCCGATCTCAACTACCAGG
>JBEGUQ010000044.1:0-7372 GCA_041178805.1 Actinomycetota bacterium | reverse complement strand
TCGATGCTTCTGACTACTTTGCCTCCAAGGTTCCTGCCAGTGGCACTGCCCCTGCGACTGCAGTTCTTGCTTCTTTGGATAACACCCCAACCGGAGTCTTTGACGACTTCACCTTTTTGGGTTCGGTCCCGGTAGTTACGACACCAACCGTTTCCCCGACGCCAAAGCCGACACCTAAGCCAACAACTTCCGCCACGGCGTCACCAAAGCCAACCACCACGCCAAAACCAACCAGTACTCCAACGGCAAGCCCAAAACCGACAACCACACCTAAACCAACTACCACTGCGTCGCCTACGCCAAAACCAACAACCTCACCAACCACCTCAACCGTTGTCACTTACAAGGTGGTTGCGGGAGACACGCTTGGATCTATAGCCAAAAAGTTTGGCGTGACGGTGGCAAGAATCCAGGCGGCAAATGCGCTGGGTACGTCGACTGTGATTAGAGTCGGGCAAGTCTTGAAGATTCCAACTGCAGCAACGAGCTCTCCTGCGGTCACCACCTCACCGGTGGTAAAGACCTACACGGTGAAATCGGGTGACACTTTGTGGGGGATTGCTTCCAAGCTGGGGGTCAGTGCAACTGCGCTTGCTTCTTTGAATAGAATCACAAATGCCAACCTAATCAAGGTTGGACAGGTGCTAAAGGTTCCTAGCTAGCATCCCAAGCGGACTGCACGATGGAAGCTAGATCGTGCTTAGTCTTAAAGCCAAGTTCCCTATCGATGCGGGATACGTCTGCCACTAAGCGTGGAGGATCTCCTGCACGGCGCTCGCTGATAGCAAATTCAAAATCAATACCACTGGCGATTTTGAGCGCATCCAAAACCTCAATAACTGACGCACCGGTTCCGGTGCCGACGTTGAAGGTGTTGAACTCTTGGCCTTCGCCAACGAGATAACCAACTGCCGCTAGATGAGCCAGAGCCAAATCCTCGACGTGGACATAGTCGCGAATGCAGCTGCCATCAGGGGTTGGGTAGTCGGTTCCAAATACCACTGGGGCCTTGCCAGCCTTGACCGCGTTGATAGCGATCGGAATCAAGTTCAATGCTGCGGTGTCTGCGAGATCAGCCGAGCCAGCCCCAGCGACGTTGAAGTATCGAAGGTTCACGCCCTTAAGGCCCCAAACCTCTGCATTTTTGACCATCAGCTCACCAATTAGCTTGGTTTGACCGTATGGATTGATTGGGACGCCAAGGTATTCCTCGGAGACTTTGTCGACATCTGGCATACCGTAGGTGGCTGCGGAAGATGAGAAAACCAATGATTTGAGTCCGACTTCGCGCATTGCAAGCAGCAAATTGCCCAAGCCGCCCAGGTTTTCCAGGAAATATTCCTCAGGTTTTTGAACTGATTCGCCAACTTGTTTTCTGGCGGCAAGGTGGATAACTGAGTCGAACTGGTGCTGCTTCATCAGCCTCACCAGTAGTTCTGGGGCATCGGCAGAAGCTAGTTCAAGCTCGACGATTTGGCAGCCAATCCGCTTCGCAAGGCCTGTCGAGAGGTTATCCACTACCACGCAAGTGTGCCCGGCAGCCTCGGCAGCGCGAACGACGTGAGAACCGATGTAGCCTGCGCCACCTGTCACCAATAACTTCATGCCTAAAGGTTATCTTGAGGCTTTGCTAACAATTTGCCATCACGGCAATAAATACAACTTGACAAGGGCATAATTACACCGATGTAATTACATCAACGAGATTCACAAGGATTAGGGGTTTAGGCATGGAACAAAGAGGTCAGGTGCCTGCTAACTGGTTCGTCGATGTGCTCAAGCTTGGGGTTGCTGGAGCTTATTCAAACGGCGAGTCAGATCCATTAGCTTGGCAAGAAGACGCCCTTTGCTCACAGACTGACCCAGAAGCCTTCTTCCCTGAAAAGGGTGGCTCTACTCGCGACGCCAAGCGTATTTGCGCACAGTGCACCGTGAAGAGCGAATGCTTGGAGTACGCACTAAAGAACGACGAGCGTTTCGGTATCTGGGGTGGCCTCAGCGAGCGCGAGCGTCGCCGTCTGCGCAAGCGCGCCTAAGTCATCGTGGCTTCGCTCTCGGTAGCGGCCATAGTCGTTTCCCACGCTCAAGCCGATTTACTCGCTAGATCTCTTGCGGCAATTAGCGAACAAACCCATCCAATTCAGCAGGTAGTTGTAGTTGAAACTGCCGGTGACCAAGCTTCTATCGACCTAGCCTTGAGCTACGGTTTCTCCGTTATTGAGCCAGGTCCACTGCGTCTAGGCGCAGCTATCCAAGCAGGTATCAACTCACTGTCCGACACCCCAGGCTGGATTTGGGTTTTGCACGAAGACGCAATCCCAGAGCCAGATGCTTTGAAATACCTTTCTCAAGCAGCCGAAATATCTCCGTCGGTTGCGATCATCGGCCCAAAACTGTTGGAACTCGATAACAGCATTCAGATCCAGCAGCTCGGTCTAACTATCACCCCAACCGGAAGACCGTTCCTGCTTGTTCAGCGCGAGTATGACCAGGGTCAGCACGACCGTGCCGGCGACACCATGGCAGTCTCCACGGCAGGCATGTTGGTTTCTCTCGGGGTTTGGCAGCAGCTTGGCGGGCTAGATGACTCATCTCCGGTATTGGCTCAGGACCTAGAATTTTGCGCCAAGGCAAGAGTCGCCGGTTATCGAGTAGTAGTCGAGGCAAATGCGCGAGTGCATCACGCTGGGCTTTCAATGCAGGGCAAGCGTCCTCGCAGCTGGCTATCGGGAAGCTTTAGCCAGGGCATTTCGCGCGCGCACCTGCACCTCGCAACCTTGTACTTGCCGACGGCACTTGTATTTGCGATTTACCTGACTTTGCCTTTGATGGTCCTTCTTTCAATCCCAGGCAATCTCTTACAAAAGCGACCTGGCCGATCGGTAGCACAATTCTCAGGCTGGATCTGGGCTTGGTTCTCTATTCCAACCAGGCTGGCAGCTCGCAAGCGATTCAGGTCGCTTGGCTCTGTAAAGCCACTCAAAGCTCTGATCGCAAGCAGCGCGCAGCGGTCAAGACGTCGCAAGGGTAAGTTCGAAGTTCAACCGGAGGCGAGCCCAGAGAGTTTGCGCCCTGGCATCTTCCGCAGCAACTCCGCTTGGTTTGTATTGCTGCCACTTATTGCATCGATCCCACTTTTCCCAACCGGAGCGATAACCGCGAATGGGATTTTGCCGCTTGGGTCGAGTCTTGAGAAACTCTTGCCATTTGTCGCAAGCAACTCAATTCCGGTGCTGGACTCAATATCACTGCCAACGGATCCGTTTAACTGGTGGCTACTTCTGGCAGCCTTGATTTCCCCTACCGAACCATCGCTTGGATTTGCTGTGCTGGTTTTTGCGGCCGGCAGCGTCGCGTTTTTCGGAGCATGGCAACTCGGAAAGCTATTTATCTCAAAGCCGTGGGTAATCACTTTGGTGTCGCTGGGTTTCTCACTCAGCCCGCAGTTACTCACTTTGAAGTCAAGCCTCTCGGTGGTGGAGCTGCTAGCGGCATCAATCATCCCTTGGGCGCTGTTCTTCTTGATTCGAGGGCTCGGCGCATTCAACAGTGCTCGAGCTTGGCGCTGGACGGGCTTACTGGGCCTAACCCTTGGGCTTATGGCAGCAGCCTCACCAATGGCTTCTGCTCTTCTTGCTGTGACAGTTTTGATTGCCGCTCTATCGCAACCGAAGCGTGGACTGATCTTGCTGTGGGCGTATCTTCCTGCCCTTGCCGTTTTATACCCACTGGGACTTTTCGCATTTGAGGCTCAAAACTGGACGCTCTTGACTCAATCGAGTTTGATCGCCGCAGGCCCAACCGAGCCGTTTGGTTTAGTGAACCTCATTGTTCTTGGCGTTTTGGTTTTGGTGAGCTTGCCATCATGGTTTATGGCTGGCGCAAAGGTGAACTCCGCATTCTTCGGGTTGGCTATTGCGGCACTTAGCCTGAGTGCAATCCAGCCAATTGCTTCTAGTGCGTCGCTGACTCTGACTGCGATTCTCGCCTTGTTGATTCTTGTTGGGCTAGTCGTTGAAAAAGTTCGCCAGAGAACAGTTTCGAGTCTGATCGGAATCGCCGCTAGCGCAGCCGTTTTGTATTCAGGCTTCACGTATGGATTTGTAAACCAGGTCAACCCTGAGTTTGAATCCTCTCGCGTCATGCCCGCCTTGGTGGTGGCATCTAGCGAGCAAGATCCAAACCTAAGAACTTTGGTGCTGGAAGTTGGCGAGCCTCTTATCGCCAGCTACGTCTGGGGCAGCGGGCAAAAACTTGAAATGTCCAGCGCACTTTTGTACAGCTACCCAGTTAGCTCAGATATCCAAATTGCACTTGCAGAAATCGCAGCAAATCTTGTCGCCGGCAACCAAGACAAACTCGTTCCTCTGCTTAGCAAAACCCGAGTTGATTTCGTCTTGTTAGCAACGCCGAATCCAGAGGTCGAAGTTGGTATTTCGAGCTTGGACATTCTGCAGCCTGCGGGAGCAACCGACTATGGCGTGCTGTGGCGAGTTGAAAGTCAAAACCAAAGCGCTGTATCGCTTGCAAAGAACGATCCAATTAGACCTTGGCAGTTTGGGGTGGTTGCTGCGTTCGCTTTGCTCGCGCTACCAACTAGAGCTTCTATTCTTGGTCGCCGTCGCAAGACGGGAGGTGCCAAGTGAAACTGGCAGGTCGAATTCTTGGTGTAGTTCTGACTCTTGCAGGGCTGACCGGCGCATGGTTTATGCAGGGGCTCTCTTTTCAGGTCACACAGTCTCCAGAGGCTGAAGCGATCGCCGTCAGCACGACCGCCAAACCGCTGGAGCTTTACTGCCAGGGTCCACTTGCAGAGCTCGGTGGCAAGGACGGTACAGATCTAGGTTCGATGGCTTTGGTTGGCAAAGCTGACGTGCGCTACCGCTTGGGTGCGGGAAGCCTTGTGAGCGAGCCTGAGAGCCGAGTTGCTGAAGGTGTAGCCATTGCCATGGCAAGCCGCGAACAGGGCACTACAACCCTTACGGCAGTTCAATCTCAATTGATTCAACGTCCACGCATGGCAGGACTTGCTGCCACAAATTGCGGTCAACCTCAGGCCGAAGGGTGGTTGCTAAACGGTATGGCGGGCAGTGGCTTCGAAAGTATTTTGCATGTTGCAAATCCAAACCCGGTGGAAGTCCAAATCGATCTTGTTTTCCACCTGGCAGCCTCGAGCAATTCTCACCTGATCACCCTTGCTCCATTTGAGTCTCAGCAGCTTTCGCTGGCCAGCTTTGTCGAAGCGGAGCCGAGCTTCGCGATTCATTTCCAGAGTTCTGGTCAAAAGGTATCGGTGGCCTTGCAAAACCGATCAAGCGCTGGGCTAAGTGCAACCGGAGTCGAACTCAAGGGTCCAACCGCAAAGGCGAGTAAGTCTTTAGTCATTCCAGGCTTTGAGATCTTGGCTGATGGTTTAGCCAAACCGACATTGCGAATCTTCAATCCTGGTCCGGATGTTGCGACTGCTCTGGTTACATTTGTGGGCTCGGGAACCAATAGCGATGTAGTGGAAATCGAAGTCCCAGCGTCTGGATTTGCTGAAGTTGAACCGGATCTTCAAGTCGGCGACTACCTGGTGCTCGTAGATTCGGAACTCGAGTTGATGGCGGAGCTTTACAACCCATACGTGGGAAAGAATTTTGATTTCGCTTGGCTTACTCCTGCCGAGTCGTTCACCGGCGAGATGGCAATGGTTGTGCCTGGATTTGCGGCAAAAATTGCGCTAGCGAACCCATCTTCGGCAGAGATTACCGTGGTACTCACTCTCGACGCCGGCTCGCAAGCCATCAGGGTTCCTGCTCGCTCGCAGTTGCAGGTTCCAGTGACCGGTAAGACACTTTCGCTTTCATCGCCCGAGACATACTTCGGTTCAGATATCCAGGTGCTAGTTCGCTAGTGCGGGTGCATTAGCTCCCAAGGGTCCTTGTCAATAAGCGCTGCCGCTGCAGAAATAACGGCGTGCTCAATGTGCATTCTTGGATCCGGCAAACGCTGTTTCCCAAATCGCTCAATTGGAATCCGGTAAAGCGTGATGGTTTGCGATGGCTTATGAGCACTCCAGCGCTTGACGGGTTCGTTGTCCACGATTGCAGGAACATCCTGTATCCGCCAGGCAAGGTCCTTGAGTTCCTCTGGGTAGGTCTCCTGAAGGTATTCGCAGGTCTCCTGCACAACTGATTCAAAGAACCCTAGGCGTGCAACGCCAAAGTGAAAGAGCTTCGAAGGCAATGGTCTGCGCAGGCCACGACCGTGACGGTCTCGGTGACTTCCAGCCCTGATTCCCATTGGCTCATTGTATTCTTGGGGGGCTATAGCCAAAGAGAGTTTGCGGAGTGATCAATTTCAAAGATTTCGTAAAGACCTACGACGTTCGTGGTCTGGTCGGTTCCCAGCTGACCGAGGATGTAATTGCAGCGTTCGGCGCAGCATTTGTTGACGAATTGGAGCTTGCGGGTAAGCAGCTAGTCATCGGTCACGATATGCGTGACAGCTCCCCAGAGTTTGCGGCGGCATTTGCTGCCGGTGCCCAAAAGCGCGGCGGTAACCCGTTGATGCTCGGGCTTTGCTCGACTGACATGACCTATTTCGCTTCCGGAAAGCTTGACCTGCCTTCGGTGATGTTTACGGCCAGCCACAATCCAGCCAGCTACAACGGCATGAAGTTCTCCCGCGCGGGAGCTAAAGGCATCGGCCTGGATTCGGGTCTAGGCGTAATTCGCGATAGAGCTCAGAATTACTTTGACTCCAGTATTCAAGAGGTTGGCGCTCTTGGGGTGATTGAGGAGATCAACCTAACTCGTGAATACGTGGAGTATCTGCGCAAGCTAGTTGATCTTTCTAAGACTCGCAGGCTCAAGATTGTGGTTGATGCGGCAAATGGCATGGGGGGCTTCACTGTCCCGCTGGTTCTTGAGGATGCGGCCGGCCTTCCGGCGCTAAACCTTGAGATTGTTCCGCTCTACTTTGAACTTGATGGCACTTTCCCAAACCACGAGGCCAACCCGCTGCAGGTCGAGAACCTTCGCGATTTGCAGAAAGCTGTTGTTGAGCACGGTGCGGATCTCGGTCTAGCTTTCGACGGCGATGCCGATCGCTGCTTTGCGGTTGATGAAACCGGTGGGCTCGTTAGCCCATCGGCGCTCGCAGCCATTGTTTCGATCCGAGAGATTGAGCGAGTCAAGCAGCTTGGCGAAACTGGTATCACCATCTTGCACAACCTCCTAACCTCCAAGGTTGTTGAAGAGCGCATCGCGCAAGCCGGAGCAACCCCGGTGCGCACCAAGGTGGGTCATTCTTTGATCAAGGAACAAATGGCTCAAACCGGTGCGGTGTTTGGTGGCGAGCACTCCGCGCACTACTACTTCCGCGATTT
>JBEGUQ010000043.1:0-6227 GCA_041178805.1 Actinomycetota bacterium | reverse complement strand
GTCTAGTTGTAGAGTTAGGCCATGAGTGCGGCCCAAAGCCAGTCCTCGGCAACGCAACGAGGCTTTGCAGAAAAGCTCGATCTTGCCGACCCACTGGCACATTACAAAGAGCAATTTGTCATAACCGACCCAAACCTTTGCTACCTAGATGGCAATTCCCTTGGGCGACTTCCCAAGAAAACTGTTGAGGTCATCAACCACTTCCTGCTGAATGAGTGGGGACCGGAATTGGTCGATGGTTGGAGCCACTGGATTGACCAGGCGCAGCCAGCCGGAAACCTATTGGCCAAGAGCGTGCTTGGCACTACCGATGGTCAAACCTTGGTTTGTGACACCACCAGCGTGAATTTCTATCAGCTCTGCATGGCAGCACTCAAAGCGAGACCTGGCCGCAAAACAGTGATTATCGACTCGGCCAACTTCCCAACCGATCGCTACATCTTGGCTGGAATCGCAGAGCAATTTGGACTGAACCTAATCACCCTAAACAACGACGGCTTGGGTGGGCCTGGTGCTGTTGACGTCGAGCACGACTGCGAGTTAATCAGCCCGCAGGAGCTTGAAAAGCACCTCACAAGCGATGTCGCTTTTGTGACGCTGCAGGCAATCCAATACCGCTCAGGTGGTAGGCCAGACATCAAAGGCATTACCGATGTTGCTCGTAAGCACGGGGCTTTGGTTATTTGGGACTGCTCTCACGCCGCCGGGGCTATTGACCTCGCGTTTGATGCGAACGGCGTCGACCTCGCGGTTGGCTGCACCTACAAATACGGCAACTCCGGTCCTGGTTCACCAGCTTGGATGTTTATCCGCAAGGAGCTGCAAGATCAGTTGCGTATCCCAATTCAGGGTTGGTTCTCCAATGAGAGACAGTTTGAAATGGGCCCTTTCTACGAAAAGGCCGAAGGCATTCGCGGCTTCCAAATTGCAAGTCCAAGCATCATTGGAATTCGCGGAGTTGAAGTTGCATTCGAAATGATCGCCGAAGCTGGCATTCAGAGAATTCAAGAAAAGGCTTCCAAAGGCACCGATTTGATGATTGAGCTCTTTGATGCTTGGTTGGCCCCACTTGGTTTCACCTTGGGAACTCCACGCGATTCTAAAAAGCGTGGTGGTCACATCATCGTGATTCACAAAGATGCCAAGCAAATTGCTGTTGCACTTCGAAAGCTCAAGAATGTGATTCCGGATTACCGCGAACCTGGAGCAATCAGATTGGCGATCTCACCGCTTGCCACCAGCTACACCGAGGTATTCGATGGTTTTGAAAGACTTCGCGACCTTGTTGCATCTGAGGAATACAAGCAGGTTGCGATAGACGGGAACCGCGTCACATGACCCACGACAAGCACGTAAGTTACATCTCCTACCTAAAGGTAGATGAGCTCCTAACTCTGCAGCAGCCGCTCAGCGATGGCCCAGAGCACGATGAATTGCTGTTCATCACCATTCACCAGGTTTATGAGCTTTGGTTCAAGCAGATCTTGCACGAGGTAGCAGCTGCTCAAAAATCTTTGGAGGCCGGCGACACTCATAGATCTCTTGGACTGCTTGGTCGCGTGAGAACAATCATGAAGACCTGCGTCTCTCAACTCGACATTCTCGAGACTATGACCCCGCTGCAGTTCAACTCCTTCCGCGCAAGACTCACTAGCGCATCAGGCTTCCAATCAGCTCAGTTCAGAGAACTGGAGGCGGTCCTTGGTCGTCGAGACCATGCCGGTGCTAGCGCTGATAAGGGCACTGGCATGGGAATGGCGGAACACCTAATCCCGGGTTCTGAAGCTCGTGCAAGAGTTGAGGCGGCAATGCTTCGACCATCGCTATGGGATTCAGCTCTGCACTATTTCCACTCTCGAATGGCGATGCCGGAAAGCGCTCTACAGCGCAATGTAACGACTGCGTGGGAGCCGAATGAAGATGTGCAAAAGGTTTTGATCGAGTTGCACCGCTCTGATCCAGAGGCTTCCATGGTGTCGGAGGCACTAGTTGATTTTGATGAGGGTCTCCAGGAGTGGCGCTATCGTCATGTGAAGATGGTGGAGCGAACTATTGGCCGCAGGATGGGCACAGGTGGCTCGAGCGGAGCTGGTTACCTAGCGAGCACGCTGTTCAACCCAGTGTTTCCAGACTTGTGGGCAATTCGCTCTCAGTTTTGAGCAGCTAGAACTACGTTTTTTAGCAGCATTGCTCTGGTCATTGGACCTACGCCACCAGGATTGGGCGATACCCAACCAGCAACATCTGCAACTCTTGGGTCGACGTCTCCGGTTAGGCCGGCAGCGGTTCTGGTAATGCCTACATCCAGCACTGCTGCGCCAGGTTTGATCCACTCTGGCTTTACAAAGTGTGGCTGACCCAAAGCTGCAACCACGATGTCTGCTCGGCGAACTGCCGCAGGGATGTCTTGGCTGGCGCTGTGAAGGAGCGTGACAGTTGAGTCGACGCCCTTGCGAGTCATGAGTAAACCAAGTGGTCGACCAACGGTTAGCCCGCGCCCAATAATCGCCACCTCTGCCCCTGCGGTTGGAACCTGGTAGCGACGAAGAAGTTCAACGATTCCGCTTGGGGTGCATGGCAGTGGTGAGGTGACCTCTCCCGAGACGTTCATAACCAACCGACCTAGGTTGATTGGGTGGAGACCATCTGCATCTTTAGCCGGGTCCATCAACTCCAGAATCGAGTTTGAATCAATGCCTGCCGGAAGCGGAAGCTGAATGATGTAGCCGGTGACTTCTTTGGAATCGTTTAGATCTTTGACCGCAGCCTTGATATCACTCAGCGTTGCTGAGGATGGAAGGTCGATGCGAACCGAATTGATTCCGACCTCTGCGCAATCGCGGTGCTTGCCGCCTACATAGGTGTGAGATCCAGGGTCATCGCCAACCAAAAGCGTTCCAAGCCCAGGAGTAATTCCGGCCTGACGAAGCTTTGCGACCTCGACTGCGAGTTCGGCTTTGATTGCCTTGGCGGTAGCCAGGCCATCCAGCACAATCGCAGTCAAAGACTTACCAGTTCTCTAGGTTTGAATACAGCGGGATGCTGTCGGTCAGCTTGTGAACGCGAGCGCGCAGTGCGGCAAGATCTGCGCCTGGCTTTAGTGCGTTTGCAATGATGTCTGCCACCTCGGTGAATTCCTCGGCACCAAAGCCACGAGTCGCCAATGCTGGAGTTCCGATACGAATACCGGAGGTAACCATTGGTGGGCGTGGGTCAAATGGCACTGAGTTCTTGTTCACGGTGATGCCGGCCTCGTGCAGGATGTCTTCTGCGTCCTGGCCGGTGATTGGAGCGTTGCGAAGGTCAACCAGAACCAAGTGCACATCGGTGCCGCCGGTAAGAACGGAGATGCCTGCTGCAACCGCATCTGGCTGAACCAAACGCTCTGCAATGATCTGAGCACCTTCGATGGTGCGCTTTTGGCGATCGACGAAATCTGGCTGCATAGCTGCCTTGTAGGCAACTGCCTTGGCCGCAATCACGTGCATTAGCGGACCACCCTGCTGACCTGGGAACACCGCGGAGTCGATCTTCTTAGCAAGCTCTTCCTTGCACAAAATCATGCCGGAGCGAGGTCCAGCCAAAGTCTTGTGAACGGTTGAGGAAACAACATCTGCATATGGCACTGGGTTCGGGTGAACACCGGCTGCCACCAAACCTGCAAAGTGAGCCATGTCAACCCAAAGCTTTGCGCCAACCTCATCGGCGATCGAGCGGAAGGCTGCAAAATCCAAGTGGCGGGAGTATGCCGACCATCCTGCAATCAAAACCTTTGGTCGAACTTCGAGTGCTCGCTCGCGAACATTGTCCATGTCGATTAGGTAGGTGTTTGGGTCAAGCTCATAAGCGTGAGGCTCGTACATCTTGCCCGAGAAATTCAACTTCATGCCGTGGGTTAGGTGTCCACCGTGAGCCAGAGACAAACCTAAAATCTTCTCGCCTGGGTTGGCTAGTGCCATCATGACCGCAGCGTTTGCAGTAGCACCGGAGTGTGGCTGCACGTTTGCGTGCTCTGCTCCGAAGAGCTCCTTTGCTCGATTACGAGCCAGCTCTTCCGCAACGTCCACTGCCTCGCAACCACCGTAATAGCGCTTGCCTGGGTAGCCCTCGGCGTACTTATTGGTGAGTACCGAACCCTGAGCTTCGAGAATTCCGCGAGACACAAAGTTTTCGCTGGCGATCATCTCTAGGGTGTGGCGCTGACGATCCAGTTCTTGCTCCAAGACGGCAGCAATTTCCGGATCAGTCTCGGAAAGCGGTGAACTAAAGCTGGCTGGTTGAGTGGACATGGCGAGAGTTTACCAGCCCGCTAGGCCCATTCTTTGGCTATTCAGTCAATAGGATTGGGGGATGGCTAGCTCAAAAGAACACTGGGTCCTGACGTTTGTATGCCCTGACCAAAAAGGTATCGTGCATGCAATTACCGGAGCGGTAGTTGAAATCGGTGGCAACATCACCGAGAGCCAGCAGTACACCTCGATAGACACCGGTCGATTCTTCATGCGCCTGCAGATCGAAGCTGAGATAACCAAGGAAGCATTCGGTAAGCAGTTCGAAGAAATCGCTACCCGATTCGATATGACCTACGTGCTTGATCACGTAGATCGCAAGATGAAGACATTGGTTTTGGTTTCCAAGGCCTCACACACTTTGAACGACATGCTCTACCGCCAGCGCGCAGGCCTGTTGCCAATTGAGATTCCAAGAATCGTTGGAAACCACCCAGAACTTGGAAACCTTGCTGAGTTTTATGGCATCGACTTTGACAGCTTCAAGATTCAGACTCAGCAAGACAAGGCGAACTTCGAGAATCACCTTCGCACAGTGATTGCTGAGCAGGGGATCGAACTAATTGTTCTGGCCCGCTACATGCAGATCCTCTCCCCTGAATTCTGCAAGGACTTTGCCGGTCGAATCATCAACATTCACCACAGCTTCCTACCTGGCTTCAAGGGTGCCAATCCTTACGCCCAAGCTCACGCTCGCGGCGTGAAGCTAATTGGTGCCACTGCTCACTTTGTGACTGAGGATCTGGACGAGGGTCCGATCATTGAGCAAAACGTCACTCGTGTTGAGCACTCGGATTCCAAGCAGCATCTAGTTGAGATTGGTCAGGACGCCGAGTCCAAAACTCTGACTCAAGCGGTCAAGTGGTTCGCTGAGCACCGTGTTCTGCTTGATGGCCAGCGCACCATCATCTTCCGCTAAATCTCCTGATTAGCCCTGTTATCAAAAGGGTCAGAGACCCCAGGCCAATAAGCCAGATCCATTGTGATCCCCTGGTTTGATCGAATTCCAGCTCTTTTCCAGCGACCGGCTCTACGACCAATTCCTCTGAGGTAACTTCAACCGGATTGGGAGCCCCCTTCTCTTGAACCTCTCCTTCTAATTGAAGAGCAGCAAGTACAGACTCTTGGTTCGAAGTAGTCCCCTCATGCTCGTTATTGGCAGGCGGAGTTATCGTTACGACAACTAACTCCTCGTCCCAATCGACAGCTACCGATTCAGACACCGTCGTCACGGCCGAATCTGAAACCGATGGACTCGAGGACTGTTGAATCTCCGGTGAGGTTGTTGGCGACTCGGCTACTGGGGGCGGAGTCGGCGCAGGTTCTGGTGTCGGAGTTGGTTCCGGATTCGAGCTGGGTGGCGGTGTTGGGGCTGGTTCTGGTGTCGGGATTGGCGGTGGAGTTGGGGTTGGCGGTGGAGTTGGGAGGTCTGGAGCCGGGACATCGATTTCGATGCTTATCACGTGATTTTCAGCTGGACCAAGGACGCTTGACCCCACAGTGTTTGCGAGTAACACCAGCTCTACCTGGCCCGAAGGGCAATCCAGCAACTCGACCTGTGCGGTGGCATCCAGTATCTCTAGATACCCGAAAGTGCAACCAGCACTGACTTGGAAGTCTTCGCCAGTTAGATTCTCGATTGGTGCATTGAACATCAAGATAAATCGGGTTTTGTTTATTGTCACCTGCTCCGCGAATGAACCAACCACGGTCGGTGTTGCATCGCCGGTAGCGCCGGCTGGCAGTGCGGTGAGCCCAAGTAGTGCGGATGCCAGCAAAATTCTTAAGTAAGCCATGGCAGAAAAGTAAAACCCCCTGCAATTTCTTGCAGGGGGTTTTCCACAGCCTTATCGATTAACCGATTCTGGCCTTTAGGTTCTGAGCCAAGGTAGCCATGAACTCCTCGGTGGTCTGCCATGCCTGCTGCTTGCCAACCAA
>JBEGUQ010000042.1:0-9605 GCA_041178805.1 Actinomycetota bacterium | reverse complement strand
GAGGCCAAGGCTGCCGGCAAGGTTCGCATGGAGGGCAAGGAATACGTCATGAACGACGGCGACGTGGTGGAGTTCCGCTTCAACGTCTAATTCCTGTAGCTTGAATTTCAAAATCGGGGGATAAATTGAAAAGACTGCTCGGTCTCGTACTCGCAACGCTCGTCGCATTCTCTATCGGGCCAATCAGCTCGGGAGCTGCGCCTAAACCTGCACCGGCTCCAAAAGTTGGAGCTGTCTGCAAGCCACTGGGCAAGGTCCAGGTAGTTGGAACCAAGAAGTACACCTGCGTAAAAAGCGGAAAGAAATTGGTTTGGGGTAAGCCTGCAACCGTTTCTTCCCCAAAACCAACTCCAACCGAGACCCCGTTGGCGAGACCAACCCTCGACAACCTCAATGCCAAGGCGGTTTACGACTTCTCTCGAGCAGCTGTGACGGAAGCCATGGTGAAAAACGGCACGAGCAGCTTGGTCGTGAAGTACCTAGTAGGCGCGAATGTTGCAAGCGAGACCGTCGATCAAGTGAAGCCTGATTTGCAAAAGGCAATCAACCTTTGGGGGAGCACCTTTGCCGCTAGCGATAAGTTCACAGTTATCTGGTACGTCCAGCAAGATCTGGAATGGGCTGCCACAACTTATCAGGCAGAATCTGGGAACCCAGTGGAGTGGTCAAATATCAACGCGAGTTGCACCTTGGTGTTTTGCGGAAATGCGACCGCAACCAAAGCCCGAAACGGCGCTTTCGTCTTCGAACAGGGTATGACTCTTGACCGCAGTGGTTGGAACCGGGCAACCGCGGGCCATGAATTCACTCACTTGGCGCAGAACAAGTTGGCTGGACCAAACATCAATCAAATGCCTTTGTGGGTAGTTGAAGGTGGAGCCCAGTTTTATGGTGAGGCGACAGGCTACTACCCATTTGACACAGCTAAGTCGATTCGCAGAGGCATGCATGGTCAGTTTGCAAGAGATGGTGGTTCTGCAGTCTCTGTAAATTTCCCGTTCAAATCTCTCAAGGGGATCATGACTGCGGGCAATGCGTCCGAAACTATTCGCCTGATGAAAGTTGTTGAATTTGGGACCTGGGATTCCTCGAAGACCGGATTGGCATATCTTCTTGGAAGTTACGCCAGTGAAGTATTGGTTTCGGTTTATGGTCACGACAAGTTTGTCGAGCTCTACAAATCATTTGAGTCTTCCACCGCGATTGGGAAGCAAATTTCCAAAAGGTTTATGGAATTCCAACATCAACTTTCTACGAGAAACTAACTCCTTATTTCCAGAAAATGGTGGACGAGCTCTAGCTAGAAACTAAAGCCAAAACCTTTTAGATCGAATCTCCTGACGGACACAATTTCGAAGCGGGACTGGCACTAGAGAGTCAGGTAATGCCTTACCCTGCTTTGCCCTACATCGAGCTGTCCCGCTTCGGGTAACCGAACGTTCAAGCAAATCAACCTCGGCCTCTCTCCTAGTATTGCGGCCATGAACTCAATTTCAAATGCCACAAAGGCAACCCTTTCAAATATGGCAACCATTGCTATGGTCGCGACTTCTGTTTTGCTCATGCCGGTTTCAGCATCTGCGACAACGTTGATTGATCAGCAAGACGGCAACCGCTTCATGGCAATTGCTTCTTCCTCAAATTCGTGGGTGGTGGCCCAAAACTTCAACTCCTACGACGCGATGAAATTCACCGCTAACGCTTATCCATTCACTTTTTCAGTCAATGTGCGAGCGGTGCTGAACAGTTCGCCCATGGACGCAAGCACTTTCACCTGTAACTTCTATGACGGCTTGAACCAGACTTGGGTCACCTCCCAGTATGGACGTTCCATTTCGACAGTTGCAGCGGACACTGCCTCCATCAGCTGCCAAATTACTGTCACAGGTGGTGGACAAGCTGAGTTTGAAGTTGGATCAGCCAGAACTAACACCAATTTTGGTCGCGTTCGCTACATCGTCGAAGCGCCACCGATCGGTGGGGGCTCCGGTGGCTCGGGCGGCTCAAGTGGTTCTAGTCCTAGACCAGCAACTTCTAGGTATGAAGGTCCAGAAATCTTGGCAGTGGACACCTTCCGGCCTGTAACTTCCGGAGAGAAGCTTGTCTTCACAGGAAAGAACCTTTCTGCCGTGAGCTCCGCAACTATTGGCTCAAAGACAGCGTCTCTTAGCTTTGACGCCAAAGCTGGTCTTTCTATTGGGACTCCAGAAGGATTGACTCCTGGCAAATACGACCTAGTAATGAAGTCCAGCTATGGAACCTTGACTCACCTCAATGCAGTCACGATCAAGGCACCTACCCCAACGGTAACCACTGGATTCAGAAGTGATGCACAGCACCTAAGCGAGAAGCAGGTTCTGGATCTAGTTGCATTCAACAAGACCCTGAGCGCTGACTACGAGAAGGTTCGCTGCATTGTGAACGCTGCCGATGAGAAGACCGCAAAGCGAATTGCTGACCTAGTTTGCGCACAGGTTGCGCGTGGCGAGGCTCGCAACGTTGAGGTAATCAAGGACATCCGCACTAGCTACTCAGGAGAAGGTTTCTGGGTTCGCGTTTACGCAAAAGGCTAAGTTCTAAATAAGTGAACGGCGGGGAGTTGTCTCCTCGCCGTTTTTCTTTGCCTTGTATCCTTGGCCCTAAATCTAAGGAGTTTGGTATGGCAGCAGACAAGCTAATTTCATCCGGTGGGCCGTGGGAGTCTGTCGTTGGCTATTCAAGAGCCGTGGTTACCGGACCTTTTGTTCATGTCTCCGGAACCACCGCGACCGTTGATGGGGAACTACAACACGAAGGTGACGCGTATGGCCAAGCCAAGGTCGCTTTTCAGATTATCGAGAAGGCTTTGGCACAAGCTGGCCACTCACTAAAAGACGTTATCCGAATCCGCATTTACCTGGCCAATGAAAGCGACATGGATGGCGCTGGCAAGGCCAATGGCGAACTTTTCAGTGAGATCCGACCAGCCCTGACAATGCTGGCAGGGCTGAAGTTCATCAATCCAAAAATGCTGGTCGAAATCGAAGTCGATTCTTATAAGCAGTGAGTTTGCTGTGTCGGGGGATTCACTTACAACCCTTCGCATAGACTCTGAAAATGAGCGCAACACTTACCGGTAACACCACCAACTTTGCTCAGGTACTAAACCTGGTTCGAGAAGCTGGTTACCTAAAGAAGAAACCAAGTTTCTACATCATCCGACTAGTCGTCATCAGCGTGATTGCATCTGCTCTATGGACCGGCGCAGGGTTCCTTGCCTGGGCAGCGACTCTCAACGGTTGGTGGATGGTTTTGGCTTTCGCTCTTGTGGCTCTGCTAGGCGTAATGAGTGCTCAGTATGGCTTTATCGCCCATGAGGCAGCTCACCGTCAGATTTTTAGAAACAACAAACTAAACGACTGGACCGGTTTGATTTTGGCAAACCTATTTGCTGGTTTGTCTTACGGCTTTTGGCTGAAGAAGCACAACAAGCACCACCAGCGTCCAAACCAAATCGGCGAGGACCCAGACATCGCAATTCGTGTTTTGAGTTTCACCACCGAATCAAAGATGTCCAAAAAGGGTATCGAGCGTTGGTTCTCTGATCGCCAGGGCTACCTCTTCCCGTTGCTACTGCTATTCACTGGTTTTGACTTGCTTTTGGATTCGCTGGCTGGGCTAGGTCGTAAAGACCGCTCACTCGGAATTCGTATTTTGGAATTCTCGCTAATGCTGATTCGTCAGTTCGCACCATACGTTGTGTTGGCAATTATGTTTGGGCCATTCTGGGCAATGGCAATGTGGTTTGTAATGATGATGAGCTTTGGATTCTTTATGGGTGCAGCGTTTGCCCCTAATCACAAGGGCATGCCACTGATTGCGAAAGACTCCAACTTGGACTTCTTCTCTCGTCAGGTACTCACCTCTCGAAACATCAAGGGCAGCTGGCTCAAGGACAACCTGATGGGTGGCTTGAACTACCAGGTTGAACACCACCTGTTCCCTTCTATGGCCAGACCATACCTTCGCAAGGCACACGAGATTGTTTCCGAGTACTGCCGTCAGAATGACGTCACCATGGTTGAGATGAACCTGCTTTCCAGCTACAAGATGATCATGCAGCACCTCAACAAGGTGGGTCTAAGCAACAACGTCGACCCATTTGTTTGCCCAATGGTTGCGGAATTGCGCCCTAGAAACTAGCTTCTAACCGTGTCAAAAGCTGAAGTCGACCAGTACCTCAGGGGCTTACCTGAGGCGGCAGTTTTCTCGCTGCAGGCCCTGCGTAGGCAGGTCTTAGAGATTGTCCCAGCGGGCGAGGAGGGCATCTCCTATGCGATGCCATGCGTGAAGCTAAGTGGCAAAGCAGTAGCTGGATATGCGGCCTTCAAAAAACACATCGGCTATTTCCCGCACTCTGGAAACATCGTTCCTCAGCTAGCTATCGAGCTTGAGGGTCGTAAGCAAACCACCGGCGGCTTCCAGTTTGGGTTGGGTGAAGTGTTGCCAGACGACCTGGTTGCGAAGCTTGTTGGACTGAGACTTAGGGAACTCAGCGAGAAGTATCCGGATCTGGATTTCAAGCTTTACTAAGTGAATTCTTTGGTTAACGGCAGGTAAACAAACCCTAAGTTCCCTACGATTTCTCCGTGAGCCTTTCGATGAAACTATTCCTTGCCGAAGGCATACAGGTACCCTGTGTGAACCTTCCTGCGGAAGTGGATCTAGGCGACATTCACCCTTGGGCAGCTTCGCTTCCCTCTGCAGTGGAATTAGTAGGCGAAGGTAAATCCGCCGCATTTTTGTATTTCGTTGAGAACTCGACTCAGTTGAAAAGCGTTAGAGATGAGCTGAAGTCCGCTCGCAAACAGAAGATTGATTTTTGGATTTGCTATCCCCAGAAGCCATTTTTTGGCACTGATCTCTCCAGTGAGAAAACCTTGAAACTAACTAAAAAGGTTGGCCTCAAAGGGCGAGCCGAAGAAGTAATCGATGACCGATGGTCAGCTATTTATTACACGGGCCGCAAGGCTAAATAACGTAAAACTCGTCGCCGGTCAGGTTTAGCAATCGAGCGTTGAATCCAACTGCAACTGTTCCCGGTGGCATGCTCTTGGTTACAACAGCATTTGCACCAACAGCGCAGTCGTTGCCGATGATGATGTTGCCAATCAGTTTTGCACCGGCACCCAAAGTGACTCTGTTCCCAACTGTCGGGTGACGCTTCACAGCCTCCAGAGTCTTTCCACCAAGGGTTACGCCGTGATACATCAGAACGTCTTCCCCGATGACTGCAGTCTCGCCGATTACTACTCCGACACCGTGGTCAATCACAAAGCGACGGCCAATAGTTGCGCCAGGGTGAATCTCGATAGCGGTCCAAAGCTTTACCCAGTTTGAGAGCATGCGGCTGAGGATACGAAGCTTTAGCTTCCACATCACGTGAGCAATGCGGTAGGCCCAGATGGCGTGCAGCCCTGGAGACGTAAGAAATAGCTCGAGCGCGCTGCGAGTTGCTGGATCGCGCTCAAGACCTACTTTGATGTCTTCGAAGATTCTCACTGCTTGGCTTGGTATTCCTCTTGCAGGTCACGGTAGAGGGTTGACGAAACGTAACGCTCTCCGAACGATGGAATGATCACAACAATATTCTTGCCGGCGAACTCTTCGCGGTGAGCAACCTCACGCGCTGCCCATACAGCAGCACCAGAGGAAATACCCGCCAGGATGCCATCCTCGGCTGAAACGCGACGAGAGTATTCAAAGGCGTCAGCGTTTGCAGCTGATAGCACCTCGTCGTAAACGGTGGTGTCCAGGATCGATGGAATGAAGTTCGGGCCGATTCCAGCAAGTGGGTGACCGGCTGCTTCGCCGCCGGTTAGAAGTGGTGAGGCTGCAGGCTGAACCGCAAACACCTTGATGTTTGGGTTTAGTTCCCTTAGTCGCTGACCGGTTCCGGTGATGGTGCCACCGGTGCCGCTGCCGGCCACAAGTGCGTCAACCTGACCGTCAAGATCGCTCCAGATTTCCTCGGCTGTGGTCTCACGGTGAATCTTGGGACCTGCAGGGTTATCAAACTGACGAACCAAGACGCTTCCTGGAATTTGCTGTCCTAGTTCTTCTGCGGTGGCAACCGAGCCCTTCATGCCCTGGGCTGCTGGGGTAAGCACTAGCTCGGCGCCGTAGGCACGGATCAGAATCTTGCGCTCGAGGCTCATCGAGTCAGGCATCACAATGATGGTGCGGTAACCGCGGGCTGCTCCAACCATTGCAAGACCGATACCGGTGTTACCGCTGGTGGCCTCAATGATGGTTCCGCCAGGCTTTAGTTCGCCGGATTCCTCTGCGGCGTTGACCATGGCAATCGCTAGACGGTCCTTCACGCTGGAAGAAGGGTTATAGAACTCCAACTTGGCATAGACATTTGCCTTGGCTCCATCGAGAACTCGATTTAGCTTGACCAGCGGTGTGTTACCGAAAACTTCGGTGATGTTGTTATAGACCCGCATTTTTCTCCAGACTTGCAAACCATGGAAGTTTAACCCCGCAGGCCGGCAATTGTTCCTTGAGTTACCGATAGTTTCTGCGTGGCTCTCAGATTTCTTCAAGGTTTCTCAAATAGGTTCTGAACCTATGAAAATCCTTATCGCCTCCGCCGCCATTATTTCCACCCTCGCACTAACTGCCTGCAGCCCAGAAGAGCTTGTGAGTGCAGCTGCCGATGCCGCTGCTTGCACCGCGATGGAATCTACGCTGACCGCAACAGCCGCCGCCTACCAGGAGGGGCTAGTTGACTCAGGCCTTATTTCACAAGTAGATGCGCTAATTGGCGAGCAGGTTAGGGGAGTGCTCTCGTCGGGTCTATCTCAAGACCTAGCGGACCTAGTGGCGATTGTTGACTCGGCTGAATCGGTGGAAACCGCAAAAGCTAAGGTCGCAGAGCTAACTGCATCTATTGGGGAAAAGTGTTCGGCCGTTGGAGTCGAGTTCGCAAACTAGCGAGCCAGTTCATCATCAATCATTTGGCCCTTGCGGATTTGCAGGGCTACCGGGATTGCAATTAGGCAAGATGCGAACAACAGCCACAAAGCCGCATCCCAGCCTCCTGTGACCTCTCTGAGTACTCCCACTAAGAACACGGCCAGTGCGGCGGTGGTGTAACTAACGCCCTGTCCAAATGCGCTTACCGCCAAAACTGTGGAGCGTTCGCGAGATCGAAGATTGAACAGCGTAAGGGCGAGTGGGAACATCGTTGGGCCGAAACCAAATGCGATTACCCAAAGCCAGGTCAGCGAAACATCGCCAAATAGGAAACCAAGTGTTCCGGTGACCCCAGCGATAAATGAGAACCAGACAATCAAGCTCTGAGACTTGGGATAACGAGTGCTGAGAATCGGCATGATCAACGAAATCGGCAAGCCAATCAGTGCAAACAGGCTCAAGAGCAACCCGCCCTCGATAACGCTGACCCCCTGGTGCTCTACCAAAAGAAGCGGTAGCCAAGCGAATGACACGTAACCGATGATTGCGGTCACAGACTGCATAAACGCAATCGAAACGGCGGTCGGAGAGCGCCAAATTGCTTTATCGCCCGCTACTTTTTCGGCCTTGATTTCCGGTTTTGAGTTTCCGAGCAGGAAGCTCAAAGGTGCGATAGTGAAGAAGGCCAAAATGGCCCACTGTCCAAGTGAGAATCTCCAACCGGCGAGGCACCGCGACAAATGACGCCATGGTTGCCGATAGGGCAGTCAGCGTGAGATAAAAGCTCGAAACCAAACCAACGCGATTTGGGAAGTATTTACGAACCATTACCGGTAACAGGACGTTTCCAATACCCATGCCCAAAAGACTCAGCAGTGATCCGAAGAACAATGCGGTGGAGTCCCACGCGAATGCCCTCAACAGGTGACCCAAGATGATCATCAAGACCGTGAGCATGAGAGTCTTCTCAACGCCCAAGCGCCTGGCCGGCCGGTAACTAAGGGAGCTGGCAAGAGCAAAAGACAATGGCGCTGCAATACCCAAGAGACCAATGGTGACAATTGGCAGCGAGATGTCTTGTTGGATGTATGTGACTACCGGGCTAATTGAACTGACGGCAGTTCTTAGGTTTATTGCCAATAGTGCAATCGTGGTGATTGCTAAAAAGCGCGATTGGTTTTTGGTCTTCACTTCAGTGCTTGCTGGAACTGAGAGTGCAGCAAACCATTTGATGCCATCACCGAAGAGCTCTCGTTACTCAGTGGGCCGGCAAGGTCACTAAATTGCCCGCCGGCTTCCTCGACAATCGGAACCAGGGCCGCGATGTCATAGATCTTGAGGTCATGCTCGGCAACCAAATCTAGGCTTCCCTCCGCAAGCAGCATGTAGCTGTAGAAATCTCCATATGCCCTGGTTCTCCAAACCTTGCGGCTTAGGTCAATGAGCTGGGAAAGTTTGTTGCTCTGATCCCACATTTGCAGATTGTTGTAGGAGATCGAAGAGTCTTCGAGACGAGCAATTTTTGAAACCTGCAGTGAGCGCACACTTCCGTTGATGTCCATGGTGAAAGCGCCGTTGCCGCGCTGAGCCCACCATCGTCTGCCAAGGGCAGGTGCCGAGACCACGCTGGTGGTGATGACGCCGTCAACGCGCAAGGCAATAAGGGTTGCCCAAATCGGGACACCTCTTAGGTAGTTTGCGGTGCCGTCGATTGGGTCAACAATCCAGTTTCGGTTTGAAGATCCGGTGTTCTCAAACTCTTCGCCAATAAAGCTGTCGGTCGGTTGGTAATCCGCGACAATCGAGCGCAATTCGACCTCAACCGCCCGATCGGCGTCTGTCACCGGGGTGCGGTCAGGCTTGGTTTCGACCAAAAGGCCCAAGGAGCGAAAACGCTTTAGTGAAATCTCGTCAGCGCGGTCAGCCATCTTTAGGGCAAGGTCTAGGTCATTAATCATCAGAGTTAATCTATCGACCCAATTGCCAAGACAAGTCGTCGGAAGGAATCCAACCTAGATGCGGATAACTTTCCGGCTTCCACAGCAACATCCAGTTCGCAGTCTGGAGAATCGGCTAGATGGGAGCAATCTCTCGGGCACTCGGCGCTCGCGGCATCTAGATCCGCAAATCCCTTGAGAAGCCCAATAGCGTCAATACCCGCAAGTCCAAAGGTTCTAACTCCAGGGGTATCAACAATCCAGCCATCTCTAACCGGGATCGCCTTGGCAGAACTCGAGGTGTGCTTTCCCTTGCCAGTTACTTCGTTCACTTCACCGGTTGCTCGGACGTCGTCCGGGGCGAGCAAGGTGGCCAACAAAAACCGTGGTGTTGCCAGCCAGCAGTGCCTCAAGGCCCTCAAGATCTGGTTTTTCTTTTGAATGCTTGAAGACCTTCAGGTCAAAGCCCTCGAATCCCTTGATGAAATCGGTTGGGTCTGCAAGGTCACACTTGGTCATGATCAAAATTGGCTTCAGTCCAGCGTGCATAGCTGCTACCAAATAGCGATCTACCAATCGGGGTTTTGGTTCCGGGTTGGTAGCTGCCATCACAATTGCAAGTTGGTCAGCATTGGCAACGATGGTCTGGTCTCCGGTGTCGCTCTCATCGCTTGAGCGAGTAAGTTCCGTGGTTCGAGGTTCGATTCT
>JBEGUQ010000041.1:0-8466 GCA_041178805.1 Actinomycetota bacterium | reverse complement strand
CCGAAGAGATCGACAGTCTGCTCCTCAATGAAAACTTGCGAGAGCCTTGGGGCAACTACCTTGCCGTCTTCTCCTAGCTGGATTACCGGGTAACCGGCATCGCGGAGGTTGAAGTAGATAAGGCTCGGATTCAACCTGGAAACTAGGTGGTCATCCTCACCCTTGAGCATCAAAGCGGCCAGCCCATTTTCATTCAAGATTTGAGTGAGCAAAATTGGGTCACTGGATTCCACAACCGACTGACCGTCTCCGGCTCGAACGGTTAGCTCACCAAACTTCTTTTTGGCTTGGGCTAATAGGTAGGTAACTGGCTGCGGTAGCTCGGAGCCTGAAAGCGTAAGCAAGATGGTTTCAATTTCTTTGGCCGTCATGCCCATCTCCATGGCGTGCAGAATCGAATTGAGTGACAGTCGGAATCGGCATGCCAGACCTAGGTCTTCAGACTGTGCAAGCAGATCGATTTGCTTGTGGACTGAGGGAGCAAGTGGTCCCGGAGAGATGATGCTCAAATCGCCCTGGATGATGATCCTAGAAACCGGCTTAGGGAACTGATCCCAAACCAACTGCCCGGCATTTGCTAGATCGGCGCTCGCTGATTTGAACAAAGGTGTTGGTTCGAAATCAGAGAGCAGCCCAAGGATGTGTCCATAGCGCAATAGCTCGAGATCGTTTTGGTCAAACAGTGGGTACTGCTGACTAATCATCGCTTCAAGCGAGCCCGTGCCTTGTGTTAACTCAGGCAAATCCCAAACTGTGGTTGCCAGGCTAAACCAGCGCTGGGCTGGGTCGGCATCCAGCCACTGCAAGCCCTTTACGGTGGAGACGTATCGATTGTCGATGACATCGACCAGCCCCGCCTTCTTAGCTAGCTGAAAGCGCAGCTGCAACTGGGCAAGATCCATCTTCAAAACCTGTGCCAAGTCCTTGGCCTCTGCCGCTCTAAGGCCAGCTTTAACGGCCTCTAACCAGTGTCTTTCGCAGGCAAAGAGAATCTCGGTGATGGCAAGTTGAGTCTCGTAGTTTGCAAGCTCGCTGCCGAGTAGCTCGTGCTTCACTGGCTTGAGCTTGATTGGCTGCAATTCCTTGACCAGCTCAACTGCGGACTCAAAGCCGGCAGTTTCCGATGCTAGATAGGTTGCCTGAAGTTTGGGGTTAGTGCCACCGGATTTCAAAATTGCCAAAGACTCGCTATCCAAAAGGCGAATGCGACGTTCAAGTTCGCGTCGTCCAACCATGGCGCGAGCAACATCGAAGAGGTCGCCTAGCGAAGCAGCGGAGTTCCCGAGTGGTCGAAGGACTGCCTTGAGCTCGCCTTCGCCCATCTCGCGAAGCGCACTTGCTATTAGCAGTAATTCAGACAATTAACTCCGATTGTTTTTGCCCCTGCGGGCGATTGAGGTGATCAGCATGCCGATAATCAGCAAAAAGCCAACCGGAAAACCAATAAGTGGCAATTGCGCCATCAATGCTGGAAGCTGCTCAACTCCAAGGGCAGTCAAAATCAGTGTTGCGGCCATCGAAACGATGGAAAGTCGGTTAGTGGAAAGTAGGACGTATGCCAACCGGCAAAGTTAAATTCTTTGATGACGACAAGGGCTTCGGCTTCATCGCAGGCGATGATGGCACCGAGGTATTTCTGCACATCTCGGCACTACCTGCCGGCACCTCAACCATCAAGCCTGGCTCACGCGTCGAATACGGCATTGCCGATGGCCGCAAGGGCGCTCAGGCGCTTTCGGTGAGAGTTATTGAAGTTCCAACCATCACTCCAATGAACCGCAAGCCTGCCGAAGATCTAGCAATTATCACCGAGGACCTAATCCGTCTATTGGATCAGATCGGTGGAAACCTAAAGCGTGGAAAGTACCCGGAGAACACTCACTCGCGCAAGGTAGCGCAGCTTTTGCGCAAGGTTGCTGATGAGCTCGAAGGTTAATCCAACCGAATTAGCCCTTCAAGCTCTGCGTGAAACCACTGAGCTTGGCCTAATTGGCGACTTTATTTCCGAATCGGAAATCGAAAAGAATGTGGTTGAAGTTCGCTTCGCCTGCACCCTCAAGCAGTATCAGCACTGGCACTGGGTGGTCACTCTCACTCAAACCGACAAGCGCAATCCGCTAACAGTTTCTGAGATTAACCTTTTGGCTTCCGAGGATGCTCAGCTTGCTCCGCAGTGGGTGCCATGGGCCGAGCGCTTGGCAGAATTTAGACGTCAGTTGCGTGCCGAAGGCAAGGCAAATAGCGATGCTGAAGCCGATGCACTAATCGAGGGCATGCACTCAGGATTTACGAACCATGAACCAGGCCAGGATTCCAAGCAAGATTCCAACGACGGCGGTGTGAAGCCACCAGTCAAGACCCGCGTTCGTCAGCGCAGGGTAAAACGCAATGAAGAGAATCAGGACCAGGACCCACAGTCCGGTACCGATCAAGATAGCTAAACGGGTATTTACCTCGGCTGGCTTCGGTTCTGGGTGTCGCTCCGAGAACTTTACGAACAGCTTCGCCATTAGATGCGCTCCAAGACATAATCCAGGCAGCTAATCAACGCTGCAACATCACTTGGCTCTGTCGAAACAAAAGTCGCAACGCGAATCTGGTTTCTGCCGAGTTTGCGATACGGCTCAACATCTACAACGCCATTGGCGCGCAATGTCTTGGTGATCAAAGTTGCATCAATCGACTCATCAAAGTCGATGGTTACTACAACCTGGGAGCGGTGATCTGGGTTTGTGACATATGCCGATGCAGCAGGTGTTTTCTCGGCCCAGTCATACAAGAGCTTGGAGCTCTGCTTGGTTCTGGCATCTGCCCACTTCAAGCCACCGTTTTGATTGATCCACTTGATTTGATCGTTCAGCAAATACAGCGTCGCAATCGCAGGAGTGTTCAAGGTCTGGTTCAGGCGAGAGTTATCAAGCGCAGTTTTTACGCTTAGGAATTCTGGGATGTAGCGGTCGCTTGAGTGGATCTTCTCGACACGTTCGATGGCAGCCTCAGACATCATGGCAATCCAAAGTCCGCCATCAGATGCGAAGTTCTTCTGCGGGGCGAAGTAATAAACGTCAGTCTCTGATAGTTCGAAGTCGATGCCTCCGGCTGCACTGGTTGCGTCAGTGAGCATTAGTGCACCTTGGTCGCCGTGAACTCGGGTCACCGGAGTCACAACACCGGTTGAAGTCTCGTTGTGTGGGTAAACGTAAGCGTCTACTCCAGTTTCGGCTGCCAAGGCAGCACGTGATCCCGGCTCGCTCTTGACGACGGTCGGAGCCTCAAGCCACGGCGTAGTTAGTGCGCCTGCAAACTTCGAACCAAATTCGCCGTGAACTAGTGCTTGAGCCTTTGACTCAACGATGCTGAAAGCTGCAGCGTCCCAAAATGCGGTTGAACCACCATTTCCTAGGACAACTTCGTAACCTGAGGGAGCTCTGAATAGATCGCTTAGGCCCTGTCGAATTTCTCCGACCATGTCCTTGATCGGTGCCTGACGGTGACTGGTGCCCATAAGGGCTGCACCTTCGGTCAAAAAGTTGCTGAATTGGCTTGCTCTGGTGCGCGATGGTCCGCAGCCAAATCTTCCATCTTGAGGTAGCAGTTCACTCGGAATTTTGATCTCGGCCATGGCCCAAGTTTAGCTTTGATTTAGCATTAGTCTTGCTAAGCCAAAGGGGGCATCATGACGGATCTAATTGACACCACAGAGATGTACCTCAAGGCCATCTTGGAGCTTGAAGAAGACGGCATCACCCCAATGCGAGCTCGCATCGCGGAGCGATTGGATCACTCTGGCCCAACTGTCTCTCAAACTGTTGCTCGAATGGAGCGCGATGGTCTATTGCGAGTTGGGGATGACCGCCAGTTGGAATTCACTGAAGCCGGTCGAGTCACTGCAATCGAAGTGATGCGCAAGCACCGGCTGGCCGAGCGTTTGCTGCTCGAAGTCATTGGTTTGGATTGGCACCTGGTTCACGACGAAGCCTGCCGCTGGGAGCACGTCATGAGCGAAGCCGTAGAGCGCAAAATTGCACTTTTGCTATCCGATGTCACGCATTCTCCATTCGGTATGCCAGTGCCCGGTCTTGAGCAATTAGGCCTAAGTGCCGCAAGCCCTAAAGCATGTAAGCCAATCTCATCAGTTGGGACCGGAGAGTATGAGTTGGTGAGAATTGGTGAACCGGTTCAGGTTGATCAAGAGTTTTTACTCCAGCTTGCGGAGCTTGGCCTATTGCCCGGTGCAAAGGTCGTTGTCACGATTGAAAAAACCGGCTGGTTACTAAGCGCAGCAGGCAAAACTGAGGGAATGCTGCTAGATGAGCTGATTGCGTCTCACCTTTTCGTGAGTCACTAGAACCTCGGTTATACTCTTGACGCGGAAGTTCCAATGAAGTTTTCGGAGGATTCCTTTTGACCCATCCAACCGCAGAGGTTCAGCTGGTATCTCGTAAAGAGATGCGTAAGCAGCAGGCCCAGCCCAAGCGCGTTCGTCGCAGCAGGAATGTTCGCACGCCTGTCACGATGGTCGCGACTATTGGCCTGCTTGCCACTTCGGTTTTGCCTTCCTACGGTTTTGACCCAGAGACCACAGCGCTTAGTGGGCTAACTCGCGACAACGGATTGGTGCAATTCACCGCGGAATCCCAAGGACTTTCAGTTGCAACTGTTCGTGCAGTTGAATTCTCCCGCGGAGACTACAAGCCAGCAGAAGCCTCAGAATTTGAAGTAACCACCACCAGAAGCCGCACTTACACCGGTAAGACCGCAGAGGACTTCTGGGCTAAGCCGCGATACAGCAACCTAAGCTCGGCTCTATTAATGAAGACCTCCGCCGAATTGGTAGGTGTTCCATACGTTTACGGTGGCGAGACCCCAGCCGGTTTCGACTGCTCCGGTTATGTAATGTTTATCTACTCGCAGTTTGGAATCCCACTTCCGCACAGCGTTTACCAGCAAGCCAAACTCGGTGTGAAGATTTCAATCGAGGATGCAATTCCCGGCGACATCGTGGTATTCAACGACTACAGCCACAACGGAATCTACGCCGGTAACGGCAACTTCTACCACTCGCCACAGCCAGGTGACCGTGTGAAACTAGCGCCAATCTTCACGCCTAGATTCCACATCATCCGCTTGGTTGAGATCAACGGTTAATCGATACCAAAACTTCACTTTTTGTTTCTGCGTTTCTGCGCAGATTTACTCGCGTGAGTCGTAATCTTCCATCAAGTGTTGACTCGATATTCGGGGAGGAGGTGCAAGATGCCTAATGGCTTGCTCTCCAAGCACGGCAATTGGATTCATCTGCACCAGCATCCCTGTATATCTCGTCGGGAAATTTCGCGCGTCGCATATTGCGGCGCGTTTTTTATTGCCCGGCAGTCACACCGAAATCCCGCAGGCCGTGCGGGTGGTTTCGATAAAGGAGCAGTTAGTTGCGCACATTAGTCCTAAACGCAGGTTACGAACCGCTAGCCGTGGTGTCTTTCAAGCGAGCATTGATTTTGGTCTTGAATCAAAAAGCGACCATTCTCGCCGGCGCTGAGATGGGTAAAGTCCACAGCGCAGATCGCGAGTTTGAATTACCAACCGTGATCCTGCTGCAGCGTTACGTGAGAATCCCGGGCTCACGAAAGATTCCGGTTTCAAGACGGGGAGTCCTAAGAAGAGATTCGCACCGCTGCGGCTACTGTGGCAAGAGCGCAAACACCATCGACCACATTCTTCCTAAATCTCGTGGGGGAGCGGACAGCTGGGAGAACCTGGTTGCTTGCTGCCTTCGCTGCAATAACAACAAGAGCGATAAGACCCCGGCCGAGATGGGTTGGGAGCTCAAAATCACACCAAAGATGCCTAGCGGTTTGATTTGGACAGTGCGCGGAGTTGAAAAAGAAGATCCGCAGTGGGAGCCGTTTTTGGGGATGCAGCGCCAAGCTGCGTAAGTGGCCTCGATAGGAATCGAACCTACGACACACGGTTTAGGAAACCGTTGCTCTATCCACTGAGCTACGAAGCCAAAAGCTAGTACTAGGTTACTCGCAATTGCCAGCTGGAATTTGGCTTGATAACTGTTTATCCGGCGGCCCGAGAGCCAACTGAGGATTAGTGCGTTTCGCTCTTAGGATTTGGGCGTGGAAGCGCACGCTAGCATCCGCGCCTGGCGCGATGAACTTTCGGGAATTGGTGGAACCAATCCCTTGGTTTCGTTTGAGCTTTCCAGCTTCGGCCAGGTGGATCTTGCAAGGTCTCACCCCGGGGGACTTGCCCAGCTAGTAACTTCCCGCAGCACAACACTCAGCAACCTGGTCCGAGATGGCGTTGCGCAAGCTCGAGCCCACAGCACCGTGCGTCGCATAAAACTCAAAGCCGCAAGAATTCAAGACAACTTTGGAATCGCATCGATTTTCATTGCCGGTGGTTTGGTGCAGGATCTCGATAGCGGACAAAAGCTTCCGATTCTGCTTTGGCCCACTCATCTAATTTCTAAGGGCGAAGACTACGAAATTCGAATCGACCCAAGACCTCAGTTGAACCCAGCGGTTTCGAAACTTATTAGTTCGGTTAGAAAAAGCTTTAGCCCAAATGACCTACTCGCCGTTTCCGTCGGTCAGGGAGATCTAATTCCACTATCGGTCCTCTCCCTGATATCTGAAATTTTGTCGGGACAAAGAGTTGAGGTCGAGAAGCTACTGGTGCTTGGAAACTTTGTGCCGGATCTTCTAATGACTCAGTTGCAGGAGTATTCGCTCGATGAGTCGACCGCGAATCTCTTGACCGGCGAGGGTGAAATTCCACTTCTTACTTCGACCCAGGATGTGGTTCTGGTTGCTAATGCCGACAACTCGCAACGCGAGGTTCTGGCCAGAGCGCTAGCGGGTAATTCCTTTGCGGTTGAGACGCTGCCGGGCTGCGGTTACCTGCAGACCGCCGTGAACCTAGTTGCAAATTTCGCATACGCGGGCAAGCGGGCTTTGATTATTGGACCAAGGCAGCAGACCTTGGATGAAATGGCTGAGCGTCTAGGGGCTGTCGGTCTTGCCGGTTTGGCCATTCGCGAAGGTCAGAGCTGGACGGATGCGGTTAGTGCAATCTCTCGCAACGAGAAGGCCCAGCCAGTTGCCCTTGAAGACGCTTTGTCGTCAAAGAAGCAGGCCGAGGCTCAGATTGCCAAGTATTTCGAGCTGGTGGGTCACCCGGACCAAGAGCTAAATGTCAGTTTGATCGACGCTATGCGAGAGCTTGCAGCTTTGGCGGGCAAGCAGATTCCGGCGGTAAACAACGCAAGAATTCGCACCGATCTTCTTCCTGGGCTTTCGGCCCGAGCGCTTCCAGCACTTCGCAGTGCACATGAACTAGGTGTGTTTAATTACGGACCACAAGATTCACCCTGGTTCGCTGCTCGCTTTGAAAACCAGTTGGAGTTGGACGCTGCACTCAGTGCAGTCAACTCCATCTCAGGCGAAGAGTTCCGAACTCTTCGCTACCAAATCAATAAATACCTGGGCGATCAAAAGCTGGTTCAGTGTGAAAGCGTGGAGCAGTGGGCAAGGCAACTGAGGCTATTGCTTGGCATTCGTGAAACCCTGGACAAGTTCCTGCCCTCAATCTATGACCGTTCGCTTGCTCAAATGATCGAAGCCACCGCTCCAAGGACTGAGCGCGGTCAGCTCTCGGGCACACAGCGTCGCAGATTCAAAAAGCTCGCCAAAGAATTTATTCGCCCGGGCGCATCAATCAGCAATCTTTATCTTTCACTCCAGCTTGCCGAGCAGCAAAGAATTGGCTGGTTGGAGCTAAACCAGACCCAAGCTCCTCCGACGGTGCCGCTAGGGCTGAATGACGTTCAGGAAAAGTATGAGCGCATCACCGCTGTGCTTGATCTACTGCAACGCCACCTTGACCCAAATCCAGATATCGAGCTTCTAACCCGATTGAGCCTGGATGCCCTAGAGGCCAAGGTCAACGATCTTGCATCAAAGACAGAGATCCTCGATCGAATGCTTGAGCGTAGAGAGCGAATTCGAGTTGGCCTGGTGGCAGTCTGCACTTGAGGCAATCGTCAATCGAAACCCGGCAATTTTGCAGTACTCAGCCACTGAGATTGCAGAACTGGAAACCGAATTTGAGCGTTGCGCAACCCAGCTAATCGAGCACGGAAACAATGAGGTTAAAGATCGCCTCAGCAACCGCTGGAAGACCGCTATCGCAAAGCACCCAGCTCAGGCCGACAAACTTCGCAATTTACTTAGAGCTAGAGAGCTAACCCTGAAGTCTGGCTACCTAGAAGCTGGGCCCCTCTGGAACGCGCTAGCCAGCGCGGTATTGCTTTCACCATTCCGTCTGCACGAGATCGCCAAAGACGAAAAATTCGACGTCGTGATTATCTTGGACGCAGCCTCTACGGCGATGGCAGAGGCACTCCCGGCAATAGCTCGGGCAGGTCAAATCGTTGCCTTTGGCGACCCGACCCTT
>JBEGUQ010000040.1:0-7967 GCA_041178805.1 Actinomycetota bacterium | reverse complement strand
TATCCGCCGGTCACGCCAGAGCCCTTTTGGGAGCACCTGATGATCTGACCATGACAGCATTTGCAGAGAAAACAGTTCGCGAAGGCCTATCGGTTCGAAGCCTCGAAGAGCTAGTTTCGAATGTCAAAGTAAAGCCAGCGCGAGGCAAAATCATCGCCGGTGGCAAGACCGACATGCTCAAGGAAATGGCTGAGGAAATGGGCAACGCTTTGGACACCGTCGTGAAGATTCAGCTCGGTCGTAAGAAGGGCCAGCTAATTATCGAGTTCGGAAATGTCGCAGATTTGAGAAGAATCTCAGATCGAATTCAGGGCAAGAACTAAGACCTAAGGGCCGCAAGCGCTATTGAAAGATAAGCGTCTGCAAGCGATTCACCATCTGCGATAACTGCCTGTGGGAACAGCGAAGTCTCAGTCATTCCGGGGGTTACATTGGCCTCCAGGAACCAAGGGGTGCCTTCAGCGTCAACAATTATGTCAACCCTACTGAGGTGCCTTAAGCGCAATGCGTTGTGCGCCAAAAGCGCTACTTCAGCCGCTCGCTCTAGATCCGCAGGACGCAGTCTGGCTGGAACATAGTAGGTAGTTTCACCAGGAACATATCGCTCTTGGTATCCAAACGCTCCGCTTGCCGGTTCGACCTCAACCGCTGGCAAAGCTCGCGCTCCGAACCCCAAATCGACAACCGAAACCGCAAGCTCGGTTCCCTCGATGAACTTCTCGATCAGCACCTGATCGCAGTACACAAATGCATCAACCATCGCCTTTGCGAAAGCCTGGGCATTTTCTACTTTGCTAACACCTTGAGCGGATCCACTCTTTGCCGGCTTCACAATCAGCGGGAAGCTCATTTCGGTCGCAACCAGTGCCAACACAGCCTCAGCATTTAGTTCCCTGAAGGTGGACTTGGGGAGCGTAATCGAATCCGGAGTTTGAACACCGTGACGCTTGAGAATGATCTTTGCGGCTGGTTTGTTCCACGCTAAACGCGCACCGTCCGCATCTGAGCCAACAAATGGGATTCTTGCCAGTCTCAAAAGGTCTTGAAGCGAGCCATCTTCGCCAACCGAACCGTGCAGGGTTGACCACACCACATCGGGCCTTGTGGCCATTAGGTGGCCAAACAGGTCGGCATCCGGCTCCCGAATCTCAACAGATGCGCCAGCTTCCGCAAGTGCATCGGCTACTCGGCGCCCAGACTTCAAAGAAACATCGCGCTCGTGCGATATCCCACCGGCTAGAACCAAAATGGTGGGCTGCATGCTTAGTCCTTAGCTCCGAAGGTGTCGAGAAGGTCTAGCTGAAGGTTTACAACGTTGGAAAGGCGCTTGATTCCGACCTTCACGTTCTCGGCGGTTGGGTGGCTGAAGCAAACTCGAATGTTGTTTGCACCGCGACCATCGCCATAGAAGGCGGTTCCAGGGGTGTATGCAACCAGCTCGTTTACCGCCAATGGCAGCATTTCCTTGCTGTTTAGGCCCTCAGGGAGGGTTAGCCACAAGAAGAAACCACCCTGAGGGCGTGTGGTCTGGACTCGAGGTAGGTACTGAGCTAGTGCTTCCAGTGCAGCATCGCGCTTGCTGGCGTATAGCTTGCGATAGGTGTCGATCTGGCCCTGCCAGTCGGACAGCGACAAATACTCGCTAACCATCATCTGAGCGAAGGTTGCTGGGGACAAAATGGCGGATTCATTGGCCAAAACCAACTTCTCACGAATCGCTGGTGGAGCAAGGACATAACCGACCCTGAGCCCTGGCGACAGAATCTTGGAGAAGCTTCCTAGGTAAACCACACCTTCGGAGTCCAATGAACGCATTGCTGCCGGTGGCTTCTGGTCGAAATAGAGCAATCCGTAAGGGTTGTCCTCAATAATCAGGATTCCACGCTCACGGCAAACCTGTAGTACCTGAGCACGGCGTTCTGCAGTCAGAGTTACACCGGAAGGGTTTGCAAAGTTCGGCACCAAGTACAAAAGCTTGACTTTGCGACCCTGCTCGATCAGGCGATCAGCTGCTTCAGCAAGCGCTTCTGGCGATATTCCATCCTCATCGGTGAAAACGTGCTCGATGTGGGCTTCTTTGTGGCGGAAAATACCAACGGCACCCACGTAGCTTGGTGCTTCGACCAATACAACGTCGCCCTGATCCAGGAAAAGATCTGCCAAAAGTTCAAGCGCGTGCTGGCTACCGGTTGTGATCATTAGGTCTTCAACAGAGCCGTGAGCGCCATCGAGCGCCATGATCTCTTGAATCTGTTCGCGGAGTCTTAGGTCACCTTGTCCGCCGCCATACTGCAACGCGTAGTTACGACGATTGGACATCAGAGAGCGGAAGGCACGTTCGATAAGTTCGCCGTCTAGCGCTGAAACATCTGGCATTCCGCCGGCAAGGGAGACCACTTCAGGCCTGGAGACCACGGAAAATAGGGCTCTTACCTCGGAAACGGAAAGGTTTGCCGCTCGCGCTGCATACGCATGCTTCCAGGCGTCAAAGTTAGTGACACTTCCTGTGCGCGTATCGGACATTGCAGCTCCCTGAGATTTAGGGACTAGCTTACTTCGATAAGCCCCTAAGGGGCCAAATGTTTACTGGGTTATCCCAGGTACTCGCTCAGTTCGGAGACTAGAGCAGCCTTTGGTCTTGCACCAACCAGCTGCTTCACCATCTCACCCTTGTGGAAAACGCCAAGAAGCGGGATACCGGTCACCTTGTAGTCCATGGCTAGCTGGCCCTGTTCATCGACGTTGACCTTTACGATCTTGATCTTGTCGTGGTACTCGGTTGCCATTTCTTCCAAGATTGGCGCGATCATGCGGCATGGGCCGCACCACTCAGCCCAAAAGTCAACGATTACCGGTAGGTCTGACTGCAGGACATCCTGCTCAAAGCTTGCAACGGTGGTGTCGATTGGTTTCACGTGAAACTCCTTAGTGACTTGCTAGGTAGTGCTCGGCATCTAGTGCCGCTACACAACCCGAACCAGCTGCCGTAATGGCCTGGCGGTAGGTCGGGTCAATCACATCTCCAGCTGCAAAGACTCCCGGCAGGGTGGTCCTTGAGCTTCTGCCATCAACTCGAATGAAACGATCTTCAGTTAGCTCTACCTGGTTCTCAACCAAAGAAACCCTCGGGTCATTTCCAATTGCAATAAACAGACCATCCAGAGCCAGCTCAGTTCGCTCGCCATTGCGAGTGTCCTCGAGCACAACTGCTTCCAATTTGCCGTCGCCCTTTAGCTCAGCAACGCCCGCGTTCCAGATGAACTCGATCTTTGGGTTGTCAAAAGCTCGCTGCTGCATGATCTTGGACGCCTTGAGGGTGTCTCTGCGGTGGATCACGTAAACCTTTGAGGCGAACTTGGTAAGGAAGTTGGCTTCCTCCATGGCAGAGTCACCACCACCAACAACGGCGATGGTCTTCTCGCGGAAGAAGAAACCGTCGCAAGTTGCACACCATGAAACTCCATGTCCGGAAAGGGCCTTCTCGTTCGGGAGTCCAAGTTCGCGGTAAGCAGCGCCAGTGGAAATGATGACGGTCTTTGCCTCATAGGTCTCGCCCATGCCGGTCTTTACGATCTTCACGTCGCCCTTTAGGTCAACCTCGACTACATCGTCAAACAAAATCTCAGCACCAAAGCGCTCAGCCTGCGCCTGGAAGTTGGCCATTAGGTCAGGACCCATCAGTCCCTCAGGGAAACCTGGGTAGTTCTCGACCTCGGTGGTCTTCATAAGCTCGCCACCAGGCTCAACGCTGGATGCGATTACCAGCGGGTTTAGCTGCGCTCTGGCCGCATAGATGGCAGCCGTGTAGCCAGCTGGGCCAGATCCGATGATGATTACGTCGCGCATTGATTTCTCTTTTTCCCTTGGAGCTTGAAATTCACTATTCCAGCGAACTATTTTCTACCAAACCTAACGGTCAACTGCTTTTGCAGCTCTCGTAATTCCGGAACTCGGAAAATCCATAACGTTGCTAGGTAGCAAACCACCATTGCACCACCAACGAGGGCGCAGGCTATTACCGCTGAGAACACGTTTTGCAACGTGAAACTTCCATACGCAATGCCACCAAGCCAAACCATCAAGCCGTATCCCACTGCTACCGCAGGAATCGCAGCCAAAACAAAGCCGGCGAGGGATCTCACAAAAGAAGCCTCACCCATTCCGCCAATGCGCTTGCGAAGCATTAGGTAACCAACCAATCCCTGCACCAAGATCGAGCAGGCGGTCAGGATGGAAATCGAAACCACCAACCACTGCTTTTCAACCAGGGCTCCAAGGGTCAGCGATCCAGTGATGTGAATCGCGATCTGAATCGAGGTGAAGATAAAGGGCGAACGGGTGTCTTCCAGAGCGAAGAACGCGCGCTGGATCATGTAGACCACGCTAAATGGCACCAAACCAACCATTAGCGCAACGATTACGTTGCCAAGGGCCAGAGTTGCCGGGTATTCACCAACAAAGACGCGGGCTATCGAGTAGGCCAGCATCATCAATGTTGCGGTTGAAATCACGCTCACCAGGGCGATTACTCGCAGGCCGGTGGTCAAATCCTTGACGAACTCATCCAATTTGTCATTCGCTGCGTGCTGAGACATTCGGGTGAAGTAGGCGGTGGCGATCGAAACGGTGACAACCGAGTGCGGGAGCATAAAGATAAGCCAGGCAATGGCGGCAGCAGCAACCGAAGCGACCTCCAAGCCTTCATTACGTCCTGCGACAGCGGTTGATGCCACAGCGGTCTGCACCAATCCACCAATTTGGGTGACCAAGACCATAGCAAGTGACCAAGAGGCAGCCTTTAGAGCTGGTCGTAGGCCGAAACCACGGAACTTGAAGTTCAGGTTTAGCGAAAGGCCAATCTTTTTCCAGCTGGCAAAAAGGATCAGTGCCTGAGCGGCCACACCCAAGGTTGCACTTCCAGCAAGAAGCGAAATTTGATCGGCTCCCCAGAGGCTTACCGCACGCTCACCGCCCGGGTCAGAGCCAAAGATCACGATGAAGGCGATGAGACCCACGATGGAAACCACGTTGTTGAGAACCGGTGCCCACATAAATGGTCCGAACTCGCTTCTGGAGTTCAGCACCTCTCCGAGGATCGAGTAAAGACCGTAGAAGAACAGCTGTGGCAAGCACCAGTAGGCAAATGCCGTGGCGAGTGCCAGCTGATCCTGATCCCAACCGGAGGTGTAGAGCTGCACCAATAGTGGGGCTGCCATGGTGAAAACCACCGTCACGATAAAGAAAACCGTGATTGCCAGGGTCACAAAGCGATCGACATAGCCCTTACCGCCATCAGCCTGGCTTCTAGCTCTAACCAGCTGCGGGACTAAGACTGCGTTTAGAACACCGCCGACGATGATGGCGTAAACGTTGTTTGGAAGCTGGTTGGCAACTCCAAAGGCGTCTGCCGCATCGGTGGTCACACCGATTGCAGCCGCAATCAAGACAGCGCGTGCAAAACCCAAGATTCTCGACACGATGGTGCCGGAGGCCATGATTACCGAGCTTCTAGCGACCGACTGCTCAGCCATTGCGTCTCCGGCGTAGTTTCCTCACGGTGCGATAGCTACCGATAAGAATCAGACCAAACATTGCAAAGGCAAAGCTGACCAGCAAAAACAGCTCAACGTCGTAGTTCACGTTCACTTGAACTAGCTCGCGCTTACCAACCTCAACACCGTTTTGCTCCAGCCAAATCTCAAGCTCAACAGGACCATTGGCAACCGCGCGCACATCAATCTCGGCCAACTGGCTACTGCCAGCAGGGATCGTGATTTCTTTTTCCTTCAAAACCTCAAGTCGGAAAGAGGAGGATTCGCCGTGAACTATGACGGTTGCAGACTCTGATCCATCGTTTTGGATTGTGATTGGAATTCGACCGTCACGGGCAACCAGGTTAACCTCGCTACCGGGCACGATGTAAACATCGCTAGCCTGCGCAACCGGCCCAAAGACCATGGCGATACCCACTAGCAACAGTGTCAGTGTCCGCTTCAATTCAGGATCTCCAAGGCTCGCTGGGCAATCTTGCGCTCATTCTCATGGGCAAGAACTTCCTCAAGTCTGCCAAGTTCAAACCACTGCGTGTCCATGACTTCGCCGGTTGGGTCATTGAAAGCGGTTAGCTCGCCCCCGATTTGCTGCAGCAGGTAGTGGTGAACGGTTTTCTTGATGCGCTTTGGTCCGATTTTGAAGCTGTAGCTGATCTCGCCAATTTTTTCTAAGACCTTGGATTCGATTCCAGTCTCTTCGCGGATCTCGCGAACCGCGGTCTGCAAGTAGTTCTCGCCCAGTTCGACATGGCCCTTAGGGATTACCCAGTCCAAGCCGCCACCGCGATTGCGGTGTGAAATTAGGGCAATCAAACCTGGATTCGATTCCGAAATCACCAAGCCGCCAGCGGACACCTCAGAAACGGTGAAAGGCCGGATGATTTTCATGCCCCAACTCTACTTGCAGGCTATGGCAAGCTAGTTGCGATGCAACCCGTTGCCGAGGCCCTCAAAAACCTCCAGCTTCGAGCTAGCCCTCGTTGGCGGACCGGTAAGAGACGCCATTCTGGGCAGGATTGCGCCAGATTTGGACTTCACCACAAGTGCCAACCCCGACCAGATTCTTAAGCTGCTCAAGCCAATTGCATCGGCGACCTGGGACATTGGTCGCGAATTTGGCACGATTGCAGCGCAGGTCGATGGCGAACAGGTTGAAATCACCACCTATCGAGCCGACTCTTACGACCCAGAGTCCCGAAAGCCGACCGTGGCATTTGGTGACAACCTCGAAGACGACCTTATTCGCCGTGACTTCACGGTGAATGCGATGGCGCTTCGGCTTCCATCGAGAACTTTCGTAGACCCCCACCAGGGACTAAAAGACCTACTTGGCATAACGTTGCGCACGCCTTCGAAGCCAGAGATTTCTTTCTCGGATGACCCGTTGCGGATGATGCGCGCCGCTCGCTTCACTTCCCAGCTGGGTTTTGAAATCGAACCGGAGACCTTTGAGGCGATGGCTCAGATGAGTGAGCGCATCGAAATCATCTCTGCCGAGCGAGTTAGAGACGAACTAACCAAGCTTTTGCTCTCCGATAACCCACGGCCCGGGCTTGAGGCATTGGTTGATAGCGGCATTGCTGCTTACGTATTGCCGGAATTGCCAGCATTGCGCTTGGAATTGGATGAGCACCACCACCACAAAGACGTTTACCAGCACACCTTGACCGTTGTGCAGCAGGCAATTGACTACGAGAAGGACTACGGGCTGAACAAGGACTTGGTTCTTCGCCTCGCAGCTCTAATGCACGACATCGGAAAGCCCGCAACCCGAAAGCTTGAGACTGGCGGTGCGGTTTCCTTCCACCACCACGATGTGGTGGGCGGAAAGCTTGCGAAGAAGCGCTTGACCGCGCTTCGCTTTGATAACGACACCATCAAGGCAGTTTCGAAGTTGATCGAATTGCACCTTCGCTTCTTTGGCTACTCCGACCAGCAGTGGAGCGATAGCGCGGTTCGCCGCTACGTGAGGGACGCCGATCAGCAGCTACTGAGACTTCACGCACTAACGCGTGCGGATGTGACAACTAGAAACCAGCGCAAGGCTGATCGACTGTCCCATGCTTACGACGATCTCGAGCAGCGAATTGCGGTTTTGCAGGAGCAAGAAGAGCTTGATTCCATGCGCCCTGAGCTCGATGGTGCACAAATCATGGAGATTTTGAACATAAAGCCCGGCCGCGAAGTCGGCGAGGCCTACTCGTTCCTTTTGGAAATCCGCCTAGACGAGGGCGAAATCGGCCAGGAAGAAGCCAAAAAACGCTTGCTTACCTGGTGGCAACAAAGGTAGGCTTACAAGGTTGCTCTAAGCAACGAACATGCAAATACCCTCCTGCCATGGAAAGACCATGGCCGCTCTAGACCGAAGGAGGTGGGTGAACTATGCATAACTACGAGGTGATGGTCATTTTGGAC
>JBEGUQ010000039.1:0-6674 GCA_041178805.1 Actinomycetota bacterium | reverse complement strand
ATCGCGGCTTAGCAGGTCATTCTCTGTCTCCGCCCGAATCAAAAGCGAGCTCTTGCCGCCCTTGACCGCAACCATCGCTGGTCGGGTTAGGAAGTTGTAGTTAGAAGAAAGTGAAAAACAGTACGCTCCGGTAGCCGCTACTGCCAAGACATCGTTGACCGCAATGTCCGAGGGAAGGTAGTCGTGTCTGACAACGATGTCGCCTGACTCACAGTGCTTACCGACAACTCTTACTAGTGCCGGGGTCGCAGAGGTGACCCTGGATGCAATCATGGCTGCATACTCAGCCTGGTAAAGCGCAGGTCTTGCGTTGTCGCTCATGCCGCCATCAACGCTCACGTATTTGCGGGTAGCGCCCATGCCCTGTTCAGACACGGTGACATCTTTGATGGTTCCAACCGAGTAAAGAGTGATTCCTGCAGGACCCGCAATGATTCGACCCGGCTCAAATGCCAACTTAGGAACCGCAATTCCCAAAGCGCTGCACTTAGCGGCAACAGCTTGCATGATTCGGGTTGCCATATCAGAAATGCCCAGTGGCTTATCTGCCTCGGTGTAGGCAATTCCAAATCCACCGCCCAGATTCAACTCCGGGACGTCGCCATGCTTGAGCAGCTGAGCGTGGACATCTAGCAATCTTTCGGCTGCCGCAACAAATCCATCCACCACAAAGATCTGCGATCCGATGTGAGAGTGAAGACCTAAAAAGCGCAGGTGCGAGTGCGAGCGAATCTTGCCAACCAGCTCCTCAACATCGCTAAGTGCGACGCCAAACTTTTGATCTTCTCTTGCAGTTGCAAGGTGCTCATGGGTGTGAGCGTGAACGCCGGAGTTGACACGAAGTCTTACTGCCTGAGTTTTGCCAGCGGCAGCTGCAACGGCAGCAATGCGCTCAATCTCAAGTTCAGAGTCGATAACAATTGCACCGACATCGGAAGCAATTGCCTTGCCGATTTCAACCAAAGACTTGTTGTTTCCGTGAAGACCTAGGCGCTCCCCCTTGGCTCCTGCGGCAAGCGCAACTGCAAGCTCGCCACCGGTTGAAACGTCTACTGACAAACCTGCATCGATTACCCAGCGCACCACATCTGAAGTGAGCAAGGCCTTGGATGCGTAGTAAAGCTTTGCGGTCGTACCGATCTTGTTCGCGGCATCGCTAAAGGCTCTCTTGATGTAAAGCAGGGTGGTCTCAAAATCTTCTTGGTCCACGACATAAAGTGGCGAACCGTACTGACGCATCAGGGTGGAAACCGCAACATCACCAACGGTGAGTTCACCGTGGTTATTGCGCTTAGCGGTCCTTGGCCAAACTCTGGCATCAATCGCATTCAAATCACTTGGGGCGACAAGCCATTCCGGAGCAAGTGGATTCTTCACTGTTACATCCTCTCCGGAGCAGAAACACCTAGGAGTGCCAACCCGTTGGCAAGCACAATGCTGGCTGCGTTATTGAGCCACAATCTGGTTCGGTGAACACTCTCAACTTCTTGGCCGCCCAATGGAGTCACACGGCAGTTGTCATACCAGCGATGGTAACTTCCAGCCACCACCTCAATGTATCGGGCAATTCGGTGCGGTTCGCGGAACTGAGCTGCCTGGGCAACCACGCGCGGGAACTCACTTAGGTTCGCCAAGAGCTCTGCCTCGGATTCGTGGCTGAGCAAAGACGGGTCGAACTCTGAATCATCGACCGAAAGTGAAGCTGCATTCTTAGCAACCTGCTTGGTTCTAGCGTGTGCATACTGCACATAGAAAACTGGGTTGTCGTTGGTCTTTTTAGTGAGCTGTTCGAGATCGACATCCAGCGAAGAGTTGATTGACGAACGAGCAAGTGCATAGCGAGCGGCATCAACACCGACCACGTCGACTAGGTCTTCCATGGTGACAACGGTTCCGGCACGCTTGGACATGCGAACCGGCTCACCACCGCGAACTAGGTTGACCATCTGGCCGATCAAGATCTCCATGTTTTCACCTGGCTTATCGCCAAATGCCGAGCAAAGTGCCATCATGCGAGGAACGTAACCGTGGTGATCAGCACCGAGCATATAGATGCAGCGGTCGAATCCTCGAGAACGCTTGTCCTGGTAGTAGGCAATGTCTCCGGCAATGTATGCGGCGTCGCCGTCACTCTTGATGATTACGCGATCGCGATCATCACCGAAAGCTGTGGAGCGAAGCCAAATAGCCCCGTCCTCTTCGAAGATGTGACCCATATCGCGCAAACGCTCAATGGAGCGCTCAACTGCCTTGGATTCATAAAGGGAGTTTTCGTGGAAGTAAACATCGAAGTCGACACCGAAATCGTGCAGTGACTCTCTGATCTGTTGGAACATCAGTTCAACACCCGCTGCACGGAACTTCTCCTGTGCATCAGCATCTGACAGAGCCAAAATGTCTTCGGCGGTCTCAGCCAGAACTCGGGCGGCAATTTCTTGAATGTATTCGCCTGCGTAACCATCTTCTGGAGCCGGTTCATGCTTCGCCGCCGCAAGAAGCGAACGAGCAAAGCGGTCGATCTGAGCACCGTGGTCATTGAAGTAGTACTCGCGAGTTACGTCTGCACCAACAAACTCAAAAACACGCGCAAGCGAGTCTCCAACGGCAGCCCAGCGCGTTCCGCCCAGGTGAATCGGCCCGGTTGGGTTGGCAGATACAAACTCAAGATTCAGCTTTACGCCTGCATACTCTGTGCCGCGCCCAAAGCTGGATCCCGCGGTGACAATCTCACGAGCCAGCTCACCAGCTGCGGAGTCGGAAACAAACAGGTTTATAAAGCCCGGGCCAGCGATCTCGACCTTCTCGATTCCAGAAGCTTTTTGCAGCTCGGAGGCCAAAAGCTCTGCGAACTCTCGTGGCTTCAATCCAGCCTTAGCACCCAGCTGCATAGCAACGTTGGTTGCCCAGTCTCCGTGCTCGCGGTTTTTTGGTCGTTCGACCACTACCTCGCCTGGAACATCCAACTGCATTGAGCCGGAAGCGACGAGTGCGCGCAATGCGACAACAATGGCTTCCGATAGCTGGTTGGGAGTCACTTTGGACCTAGTTCCTTAGGGTATGGCAACCGACGAGTTTGATTTCGGCGGTGAACCTAAATCATACCCTTGCAAGGGCTTGGAATCTAAGTGGGCTTTTGCCATTCAGGGGAAATGCCTCACACTAAAAAGGAATACCCGGACCCGCTGCGAAGATGCTTCAATCAGGCGCAAGGTAAACATCTGATACCGCCGAGACCGAAAAGTATGCCGATGCTAGGCTGACAGTGTCCCCGCCCCTATAGCTCAGGGGATAGAGCACCGCCCTCCGGAGGCGGGAGCGCAGGTTCGAATCCTGCTAGGGGCGCTTTTGACTAACCCTTAACCGATCCGGCTAGCAATCCTCTTACGAAGTAACGCTGTAGCGAGAAGAACACGATCAGCGGAACGATGATCGAAACGAAAGCTCCTGCAGTCAATAGCTCCCAGCCGGAACCTCTTGTTCCAACCATCTCAGCAAGGCGAATGGTCATCGGAGCAACCTCTTTCGCGCCACCACCGAAGGTAAGACCAACCAAGAGGTCATTCCACACCCACAGGAACTGGAAGATTGCAAACGATGCAATTGCAGGAACCGAGAGTGGGAGAACGATCTTCGAAAACAGCGTGAACCACCCGGCGCCATCTACTCGCGCAGCTTCAATCAATTCACGAGGGATTTGACGTAGGAAGTTGTGCAGCAAGAAGATCGCCATCGGCAAACCAAAGATGGTGTGCGCAATCCAAATTGGGATGTAAGTGCCCGTGATATCGAAGTCCGGAATGACTGTGACGTCTCCGATAACCAGACCCTTTGCGAACAACTGAAGCAGTGGAACCAAAGTTAGCTGCAGCGGAATTACCTGAAGCGCAAAGATTGAGAAGAAGATGAAATCTCTTCCCTTGAATTCGAACCAAGCCAACGCGTAAGCAGCGAATACCGCCAAGGTAATCGGGAAGATAACCGCTGGAAGTGTTACCGCTAGAGAGTTGAAGAAGAACTGATATAGCGGTGGGTTGGTGGTAGAGCCCTGGAACAACACCTGGTTGTAGTTCTCAAAAGAGATGTTTGGGTTTGCAAAGAAAGTCCACCAACCGGAGTTGTTGATGTCTTTCTCTGGACGAATCGAGGTGACCAGCAAACCGAAGGTTGGGATGGTCCACAGAATCGCAATTACCCAAGCGGCAAAGGCTGCCCAAGGCGAAGAGAAGACGTTCTTAGCCTTTGACTTAACAAGTGACTTATTGATTAGAGAGGTCATTATCTTTCCGTCCTCTCGAGGCGCAGTTGTCGAATGTTGTAGATGATGATCGGAATGATGGCGACGAACAGGATGATTGCCAATGCAGAGCCCTGGCCATAGTTCATCTGTCTAAACGCCTGTGAGTACATTTCGTTTGCGATCACGTTGGTTTGGAAGTTTCCACCGGTCATCGTTCTAACGATGTCGAAGACCTTCAGCGTTCCAATTGTGATTGTCGTTAGAACCACCACGATGGTGGCACGAATCATTGGCACCGATACCAAGTAGAAGCGTCTCCAAGGAGATGCGCCGTCCAGCATTGCAGCCTCGACCACCTCGTCCGGGATGTTCTTTAGTGCAGCCGAAAGCACGACCATTGAGAATCCGGTCTGAATCCAAATCATTACGACGATAAGCAAGAAGGTGTTAAGAGGGGCTTCGAGCAACCAGTTTGGAGGGGTTAGCCCCAGGCCCTTGAAGATTGCCGATAGCAGACCGATGTCCGGCTTGTCGTCTCTTGGCTGGTAGTTGTAAACAAACTTCCAGATAACGCCAGCGCCAACGAAAGAAATAGCCATTGGCATAAAGATCAGCGACTTGATCGCTGCCGGGCGCTTCATGCGATCGGTCATGTACGCGATTGCTAGTCCAATGACCGTGGAAAGAATTGGCACTGTAACAACCCAGATTGCAGTGTTGGTAAGAACGACTGTGATTTCTGGGATGGTGAAAGCCCAAATGAAGTTGTCAAAGCCCACGAATTCTTCGGCTTTTTTGTCCATAAAGGACAGGATCAGGGTGCGAATAGCCGGGTAAATCAAACCGACTACCAAAAGCAAAATTGATGGCACTAGGAAGACCAGGTACTTCAACCATTCTTGGGTCTTTACCGAGGTTCGAGATGCGATTAGGAAAATCAAAAAAATGACAGCACCGAAGCTCAAAAGAGCAAGGGCCAATAGGGAGAAGTTCTCCGCAATGATGTCCGCGGGGGTTTTCCTCGCCGCGTGAAGTGCCAATGTGAACATGACCGAATCCTAACAACCTTTGAAAGAGAGCTGTGGGGCCTGCAATCGCAGACCCCACAGCCTCGTTTAGCTATTTGTTACTGTGTGGCTTATTAGTAAGGCCAGCTTGCGTAAATAGCGTCTAGAACAGCCTTGTCAGACTTGTCCTCGGCTACCCATGCAGTCATTTCCTTCCAGAATGAACCAGCTCCAACCTCGGCTGGCATCACGTCGGAGCCATCGAAGCGGAAGGTTGATGCGTTCTGAAGGATCTCAACTGCAACCTTGTTTACTGGGTCTGCAACGTTAGCGGTGTCTAGACCTAGGTTTGCAGAGAACCAGCCACCAAGAGCTGCCTTCTTGTTGTTCCACTCAGGAGTGGTTAGGTAGTGCTGTACAGCGTGTACCTCTGGACGGTCAGCGAAGATACCAACGAACTCGCCACCACCAAGTGCAGGCTTGTTGTCAGCCGAAACACCTGGGAAGTAGAAGGTGGTGATTCCACCCTCAGTGGTGGTGTCCTCTGGGGACACGATGGTTGCGCCGTAGTCAGCAGCAAGGATGCCACCGATGAACGATGCCTGACGGTGCATTGCACAGCTGCCGTCAACTAGGCCAGCGCCACCCTCCTGGAAGGTGGTGGTAGCGATAGAAGCAACGTCGCCCACGTAAGCAGGGTTCTTTAGGATCTTGCCAGCCTCAGCTAGAACTTCAGCAACCTTAGGGTCGTTGAATGGAAGCTCGCCAGATACCCACTGGTCGTAGGTTGCAGCGTCCTGGAAGCGAAGCATTAGGTCTTCCATCCAGTCAGTTCCAACCCAACCGGTAGCGTCACCGGAACCGAAACCAACACACCAAGGCTGAACAGAGCCCTCAGCAGCAACGGTGTCAGATAGAGCTAGTAGCTCGTCCCAAGTGGTAGGAATGGTCCAACCCTTGTCTGCGAAGGTCTTTGGCGAGTACCAAACGAAGGACTTCACGTTTGCACCTAGTGGGGTGCCGTAGAAGGTGCCGTCGACGGTGCCGTAGGTCTTCCAGTCAGCGGTGTAGTTCTCGTCAACCGAAGCAGAAGTTGCGTCGTTTGCAGGAACTAGGCCGTTGCCAGCGAACTTAGCCAATAGGCCAGGCTGTGGGAAAATTGCTAGGTCAGGAGCGGTGCCACCCTCAACGCGAACAGAAATCTGAGCCTCAAACTCCTGAGTTCCGTTCCAGTTGATGGTGATGCCGGTGCACTCCTCGAACTCAGCGAAAGACTCGATGAAGAGTGATGCCTCTGGGTCGATGATGGTGGTGTAGATCTCAACCTCGGTGCCCTCGTTGCCTAGGTAGGCCTCGTAAGCAGCACAAGCGTCAGATCCGGTCGCAGTGGTCTCCTCGGCTGCTGGCTCGGTGCTTGCGCAACCAGCCAT